>CAYHHH010000056.1:0-25765 GCA_964356125.1 uncultured Bifidobacteriaceae bacterium
TCTCGATGTGCCTGTCGGGTTCCTGGACGTCGCGAAGGAACCACAACACGCACACGCGGAGGACACGCCAATGCAGACGGGAACGATGAGACTTCGGGAGCTGACGGTACGATATTCCGTGAGGAAGGACGGCGAGGGCCAACCGGTTGTCGTTGGGCGGGACCTCAGCAATCCTAGGGAGACGGCCTCGGCGTTGATGACCGCGCTGCAGGATCAGCCGGGCGAGGTCTTCGCCATCCTCTGCGTGTCCACGAAGCATCGCGTGATCGCTTATCACGAGGTGAGCCGAGGCACGCTCGACGCGACGCTCGTCCATCCGCGCGAGGTGTTCAAGGCGGCGCTGCTGGCAAACGCCGCGGCGATCATTCTGACGCACAACCATCCCAGCGGCGATCCGAGCCCCAGCGCTGACGACGTGCAGTTGACCCGTCGCCTCGTTGATGCCGGCGCGCTGCTCGGCGTGGACGTGCTCGACCACATCATCGTTGGCGATGGTCGCTACTACAGCTTCAAAGAAGCCGGCCGCCTGTAGGAAGCCTTGCACGCAGCTGGTGGACCTGCTCCCGTGCGGCTCATGCCGTTTTCGAGCGATTGGCTCACGGCCCGGCCCGCTCTGCCAGAACGAACTCGGGAAAGGTTCGCTCGACGTGATGATCTCGGCGCGGAGCTCAAGTGCCATCTCGGGGCCGATGCGCGCGAGCGCTCGCAGTGTGTCCGTCGCTATTCCATTCGTGACGGTCGCAAGCCTCTGCGTCTCCGCGTCTACGTCCGGTGAGGTTCTCGCAGACTCGTACGGTGACAGCCGACTCACAGACCCCGGTGCCGCCGAGCGCTGCTTCGTCGGAAACTCGACCCCGTCCTGACCGCCACACGCTCTGCTGCCTCGCCGACAAACGCTCTCAGGCCCACCGTTAATTCGCAGCTCGTCTCGATACACGTCATCCCGTACGTCGGTCGCGGTCTGAGGGACGTGCCGAGCAGGGTTGGTCTGTGTCCGTTCGCTCCGCGCACGTCGCCCGTCTTCGGCCAGCAGCCCGCACGGAGACACCGGCGGTGCCGGTCGTGCCAGGAGACCTGGACACGCTCCGTGCTTGGGCCGTGGCCGCGGGCGACGTCCGCTCCGCTTTTCTCCTCGGGGAATCCGTGATGGTCCCTCAACGGACATGAAGGAACCAATCCCGGTTCCCAACAAGGAGAAGAACGATGCAGACCAACCACAGCTCGGACACCATCACCGTCAAGATCACCCCGAACGATCGCGGAAACCCCGCGGGCAAACTCGCCGACGCCGAACTGCACTTCGGCGGCGAATCACCGCTCGCCGGCCTGAAGTTGATCGGCTTCAGTATCTGGGAGCGTCGCGGCGGAAGCGGACGGAACGTCACGTTCCCGGCGCGCCAGTACTCGGTGAACGGCGAGCGCCGGAGCTTCGCGCTCCTGCGGCCGGTCGTCGACACGACGGCGCAGGATGCCGTGCGCGAACGCATCCTCGAAGCGTACGCGGAGTACGAAGAGGCGGCGGAGACAGCGACCGCCTAGACAGTTCGTCCAGCGACGGAGCGCGTGGGCGCTCCGTCGCTCGGCGCGCTCAAAGACACCGCCGCCACCTGGATGACTGAAGCTCCCGCTGCTTTTCGTCAATCGGACGCGGCGAAAAATGGAAGACGGATTTCTGTATCACGCAGACGGGATTCGGAGACTACGACGATCCGTGCACAGGCGACAAGCTATATAATACGTCACATAATTTGAGGTTATATACCTTGTCGCGCCACATGTCTAGCTCCCAACGGCTGTATGCGTCGGCGCAAGACCAAGGCGGCTTCTTCACGACTCGCCAGGCGCGTGAGGCCGGGTTTGGGGACAACGTCCACTCCTATCATGTGCGGTCAGGCCACTGGATCCGCGAGCACCGAGGCGTCTACCGTCTGGCACAATTCCCACTCCCGGCTCGGCCTGATCTGATGATCTGGCAGCTCTGGTCACGCAACCGCCAAGATCAACCGCAAGGGGTGTTCAGTCACGCGACGGCCCTGACACTCCTCGAGCTGTCGGACGCCATGCCGGCGAAGCTCGACATGACGGTCCCGCCGGGTTTTCAGCGCATGGCGGCGACCCCGGAAGGGCTCCGACTGCATCGGGCGCGGCTGACCGGGCGTGACGTGGAAACCATCGACGGGGTTCGCGTCACCGCTCCTCTGAGAACGCTCATCGACGTCATTGTCGAGGGTGAGCTTGCACCCGAGCTCCAAACCCAAGCCGTCGATGAAGCCCTGCGCCGTGGCCTCATCCGGCGTCGGCAGATCGAGGATGCTACGGTGAGCACGCGCGCCCGGCAACGAATCAACAGAGTCCTGAAGCAGGTGTCCGATAGTCGACCCACGTCAATACGCCACAGCCGGGGCGCTATGGACCGCCCTCGAAACCCGCCTGCTCGAACGGTCGCGTCGCGACGCGGTTGATCTGCATCGTCTGCGGTGCCAGGCCGACCAGAAGAAGCGGCAGGGGCGGCCCAAGGCCAAGAGGCCCGCAGCGGCGCGTTCGCCAGTCTGGTCTCTGAGCAACTGCCTCCTCAGGCGCGGGCTTCTTCGAGATGCTTCAGTGTCGGCAGTTTCTTGATAGCCTTTCCGGTCTTGGCTTCCGCCAAGCGGAGTTCATATAGGCTCTGAAGGTTGAGCCAGAACTCGGCGCTCGTTCCGAAGAAATGCGCCAGGCGCAGGGCGGTATCCCCGGTGATCGCGCGCTCGCCGTTCAGAATCTCCGTCACGCGATTCGTGGGTACCCTGAGTCGGCGGGCGAGTGCAGCCGCACTCATCTTGAGCGCGTCAAGTTCTTCGGCCAAGTGCTCCCCTGGGTGAATTGCAATGCGTGCCATGGTATTTCTCCTAGTGGTAATCCACGATTTCTACATTCATCGGTCCCGGCGATTTGTCTGGCCACTCAAAGCAGATCCGCCATTGGTCGTTGATGCGAATGCTGTACTGGCCCTTTCGGTCGCCCTTCAAGGCCTCGAAGCGGTTGCCGGGCAATGCCGCCAGATCCTTCAGCGTGTGGGCCGCCTCGACCCGGTCCAGCTTGAGACGGGTGGGCCGTTCAATACCCGACAGCGCCTTGACGCGTTTACCGGCGGCGAAATCGGCCGTTCGATTGTCCCGATAGCTGACGATCACTCGCCATATACTGGCATAACTTATGAGTTACGTCACGCATACACTTCGTTTGGGATCTGCCTGCCGGTGCGTGAAGTCGCTGAGTATTCACGGACTGGCGTCGATCTGATCTACGACGCGTGCGCGACGGGCGGCTTGAAGCACGTGAAACTCGGGCACCGGACCATTCGCGTGCGCCGCGCCTGGGTTGACGCCTGGACCGAAGGCAAGGCTACAAGGTCAGGTTGAGGGCTGGACTCAATTCGAGTACGCGCGAGAAATCGACGATCTGCTGTCGTCATCGAGCGCGACGACGCGGTGACTCACCTCAATCACGCCGCCTCGGTCACGTCGCCGAGCCGCCCACGGGCGACACCCCGTCGAGGATCGACGGCGAGCTTTCCTCAGCGGTCCTTGTCGTTCCTTGCCCTCAGATGCAGTTCTGCTGACATCTCCTGATTGCGTTCGCCTGGTCGCGTTCGCGCGTGGCTCCGCCGTCGAAGAGCAGACGGACGACGCGGCACGGCACCGGATCACCGTTCACGCGGCTGCGCCAGCGAAGGGCGGCTGGCACACCGGCGCCATGGGTGCCGCGTCTCGGAGACCTCGCGACGCCGCTCCTGTCCTCCTTGCCCCGCGTGTTCGGGTTCCTCATCGGTTGCGAAGGAACCCGCAATCACGCGGGGCCGCACAAGGAGGCCAGCAATGGCAAACGCAACCGGAACGATGCAGAACATCAGCGTCAAGATCACGCCGAACGACAAGGGCAACCCTCCAGGGAAGCTCGCCGACGCCGAGATCCACTTCACCGATGGCGCGCTCGCCGGGCTCAAGCTCGTCGGCTTCGCTATCTGGGAGCGCAAGAACGGCGGGCGCATCGTGACGTTCCCCGCGCGCCAGTACGCCGTAAACGGCGAGCGCCGGAGCTTCGCGCTGCTGCGGCCGATCGTCGACGCGACGGCGCAGGACGCCGTGCGCGAACGCATCCTCGAAGCGTACGCGGAGTACGAAGAGGCGGCGGCGCCGGCGACCACCTAGCGCTAGTCGTCCAGCGACGGAGCGCTTCGGCGCTCCGTCGCTCGGCGCGTTCAAGCACATCTGATGTCTGGCGACCAGGCCACATCAGCCGTCGACCCTCTAGATCTCCAAGAAATAGAGTCCTCGGCTCGTCGAAATGAGAAGTCGTTGGGAATCCACCCGAATTAGATCCCAGGGCCGATCAAGCTCAGACCACGACTCGGTGACTCTACCTCTCTGTGTCGTCTTGAAAACAGTGCCGAGTGGGTATTCTCGCGCTGACGTAACGAATAAACGAGTTCGGCTCCATGGCAGGACAGCGGAGAGCTTGGGAATTCCTTCAAACATCTTCTCAACTCTCCACACCGTCTGCCGCGGATTCGGCGTGAGCAGGAAGACCGCTCCCGAAGAGAAGTTGTCCCAGACTCCTGCCTCCGCTAGTACCCTTTGGCGCGATGTGCCATACCGCTTGATGGAGAAGAGGTTAAAAAACATCCGATCGGTAAGAGTTGACACTCGGACACGCAGCGCACCGTCGATCGACACCTCGACCAGTCGCGTTGCTTCCGTCATGATGAAGCGGTCGTGAGTAATTGGATCGATGGTGCTGGGCCACGATGGAAGGGAGGCAAACAGTTCCCTCGCCTCGTCCCTCGTGCGCAAGAGTGCAAGATCTCCGGCTGCCGGCACACCGAGAAGGCGGCGGACTGTGCCGGTTCTGAGATCGCAGTAAGCAAGCTGCCCGCGTCCCTCGGTCCCTGCGGCTTCGTTTTCGACAACGATAGCAATCGTACCGCGGGGATCCGGGAGAGCAATTCCGCGAGGGCGTCTCAACTGGGAAATGAGAAGCCTCTCTTCGAGTGTAGACGGGTTCAGGGCAGATAAGGTGCCGGAGGAGTATCCCGTCACAAGCACTTCACCATTGGCGCCACGGCATAGACCCCATCCTTCTTTCAAGGCAGAATCGATGTTCGTCGGTTGGCGAAAGAACTCGAGAACGTCACCGCCGTTTCGGCCAAGGAAGGTGTCCGCAGCACGCAGCAGCTTACAATCCTCAAGCCGGATGAGTTTTCGGCGCTTTCGGTCCGCCTCAATGTCGGCGCGGACTAGTGCCAATGCGCTGCGAAGATCGCGGTCACGAACCGTCAACGTATCCATGTTGAGACACTTGGCAAGCGCTTGCGGCAGACAGCTGTTGTAGTCTCTTCGGAAGTGCCGAAGCGCCTGATAGACGGCGTGTGGCAAGGACCGGGTCGCAATCAGCTCCGGCAGGCACGCCGCGAACTCTGTTGAATTAATTGGCCAGTTGTAGCCCACGTAGATCCGTGTCTTCTGGCTGTCTCGCGAGCTCAGATCACCAAGGATTTTGGGAAGCTTCGGCAGAGTGGCTGCTAGATCTCCTGGGACAGTCAGTATCTGGTCGTCGCCGATCCTTGTCGCCCCGTCACTCAAGATGTTCTTCCTGGCCGTGTCAGGGTCGTTGTCCACAATCACAACGCGATGCCTTGCGGACGCCGACAAGTACATTCGGAGGACATTTAGGATGTGATCATCCCTGCAGCTGAAGCCTAGAATCACACCCAATGGCGCCCGCATCGCAACGCGCTTGAAACGATGAAGCAGGTCGAGATAAAGACCTTGAGAGACAAGCTTGCTGAAAGCGGGATAGATCATCAGGCTCTCATGGGTGAGAGACCGAAACTTTCCAAGGAGCCGTGCGGCCGTCACCTCATCGAAAAATCGTTCGTAACGGAATGCGTCGAGTTGGTACCAGGACACCGAGCCGTGGAGTTTATAGAGATTTAGGTGCGGAACGCCGGAATGAGGCGCACGAAACGTTCCGCGCCACCGAGTGTGCCCCTGTTGGTCTTCCGAGAATCCGTCAGTCCAACGAATGCCCAGTCGGTCTGCCGTCTGCTCAACGCCAACATCGTAGTTTGTCGTGAAGATGTTGAGTACCGGCCAAACACTTAACAGTCGGAAGACCGCGCCCGCGTGTCCACCAGCGCTTGCTGTGATAGCGACTGCACTCTTGATGAACTTAAGCGACTCGAATTCAAGGACATCGACATCCCTCCTTGCAATTCCACGAAACAGCGGTCTGGAGATGTTCGAACCCGTCTGCGCGAACTGGTCCCGTCTCGTAGACAGCACGACTTCCAGCAGGGATTCAAAATCAATGCCTCGTCGTTGTGTCTGTTCAAGTCGGTGAATGAGCGTGTTGAGACTGGCGGCCACTTGGGGCCGCGCTGATTGTTGCAGATGACGACTCAGCAAAGCCGGCAGCTCGCCCATAACAGGCAACTGCCAACAGGCCTTCGAAAAGCCAGCGCCGAGCAGAAAAAAAGGTGTCTCGCCGCGTCCTGTCACGGACTCCTCGACTCTTGGCGCTCCGTTCGGCGCCGGAATGTGGTTCACAAGTCCAGAGAGCGTACCATGTAGGCCCGAGATGCGACTGTGTGCGACGGACTTGGCGGGATATGTTCCCACCAGATTCAAATGGTCATCGGACAGCAGTCGATGACCGGTCGGAACGGAAGAGAAAGTTTATGAACGATTTAGATTGCGCGGTGCTGGTGCCGGCGCACAACGAATCGCGGACGATCGCCCAGGTTGTCCGAGAGAGCGTCGCTCACGCGACACGCGTGGTCGTCGTCGACGACGGTAGCACCGATGACACCGGGCGTCTTGCAGCCGAAGCCGGTGCGCACGTTCTCAGAAACACTGAGTGTCAAGGTCTCGGCGCGACGCTTCGGCGTGGGTTAACTTATCTTAAGGACGTAGGTGTTGAAACCGTGGTGACGCTGGATGGTGACGGGGCACATGACCCTTCTCATATTCCAGGATTGTTGCGGTCACACTCAGCGGCCCACGCTGATCTGACGATCGGAACGCGTTTTGCGGGCACGACTGCGTCACCAGTGATTCCCAGCCCGAAAGTAGCAGCGAATTTCTTTGCCACGGCACTGGTCAATGAAGTTCTCGGCTGTACGCTGTCCGATGTCGCTTCTGGGATGCGCGTTCTGAGCCGCAATGGGTTGAGTCTGCAGTTTACATCAACGGACTATGCGATTTCATTTGAATTCATTGCGGCTTCGCTTCGGCACAAGTTGATGGTAAACGAATATCCAATCACCGTGCGATACGATGCCGAGGAACTGTTTTGCACAGCGAGAGGAGAGCTGTTGAACCTGCTGGCGTTCGCGATCGGAAATATCCAGAACAGTCCAGAACTTCTGCGGAGCGTCAGCACGGTCACCGCGATGGTTAATGCCTACGCCCTTGTTCGTGTTCGGACGAAGGGCGCAGCAATACTGCTACATCCTCTCGCAAAGCACGAAGCGTACGCATTTCAATTCCAGCACCCTTGGTTCTCCGAAACTCGCAAGGACACAGAATGGCTAGCGATCGGCTAGACGGCGGCATTCGACACGTGGGCATCATCCCAGACGGTGGCAGGCGATGGGCCTTGGACCACGGGATGCCCCTCGTTGACGCGTACACAATCTCGATGGGCAAACTGGAGCAGTGCTTGGATGCGTTTTACTCGCACGGGCTCAGTTCTGTAAGCATCTATATGCTCAGTAAGTTGAATCTAGCGCGCACGCCAGCTGACTTGCAGGCAGTGGACATCGCAGAGTCGTTGTTCTTAGAGACGGTTGTGCCGGCGGTGCGTGATCGCTGGTCGGTAACGGTGAGAGTTGCGGGGAACTTGGATCCGGTGCCGACCCGCCTCCGCGAAGCGGCCTTGAGAGTGCATTCGTCATCGCCGCACCTCGTTCGTGCGTTGTTCCTGTGCATTGGATACGATCCTTATGAGGAACTACTACACACCCAGACGAGCAGTCCAGCTTGGAGGAGCAAAGAGGATGTGCTTGCCGCGCTGTGGGTGCCGCAGGAAATTGATTTGGTCATTCGAACCGGTGGTGCTCGAACACTGAGCCACTTCTTGCCGCTCCAGACCGGCTATGCCCGACTGGTCTTTCTCGACCAGCTCTTCAACGACACAACAAGTGAACAGTTTCTCGACATCATCAAAGATCATGAGGAGCGTAGGTTTCTCTTCGGCAAGTAGGGGGGCGTTGAGGAGCGCGTGAATGTGATCGCGCTGGTGGATTGTTGGCAGGCTTCGCTCGGCGCGTTCAAGCAGACCGGTCCCACCAGAAGAATTCGGACTCCAGGGTTTCTCGCCTCCCGCGCCCGTTGGGTTGCTGAGCTTGCCACGGGCGATCCCGCCGTCGATGATCGGCAGCGAGCGTTTTTCTCAGTCGTCCCTGTCGGTCGTGGTTCCGACTCAGTTCTCCTGCCATTTCCTGATTGCGTTCGCTTGTCGCGTTCGCGCGTGGCTCCGCCGTCGACGAGCAGACGGACGACGCGGCACGGCACCGGATGGCCGCTCACGCGGCTGCGCCAGCGAAGGCGGCTGGCACACCGGCGCCAGAGGTGCCGCGTCTCGGAGACCTCGCACCAACGCTCCTGTCCTCCTTGTCCCGCATGTTGGGGTTCCTCATCCGGTACCGAAGGAACCCGCAATCACGCGGGTCCGCACAAGGAGGCCAGCAATGGCACACGCAACCGGACCGATGCAGAACGTGACCGTCAAACTCATCCCGAACGACAAAGGCAACCCTCCAGGGAAGCTGGCCGACGCCGAGATCCACTTCGCCGACGGCGCGCTCGCCGGACTCAAGCTCATTGGCTTCGCCATTTGGGAGCGCAAGAACGGCGGGCGCACCGTGACGTTCCCCGCGCGCCAGTACGCCGTGAACGGCGAACGCCGGCGCTTCGCGCTGCTGCGGTCGATCGTCGATGCCAACGCGCAGAATCTCGTGCGTGACCTGATCCTCCTGGCCTACGCCGAGCAGGAAGCGGGCGCGTGAGTGATCGGTGCCGCCGGGGTGCCGCGATGGCGCTTCGGCGGCGCTCGCGCTGCGAGAGGAAACTCTGTCGGACCGCCGCAGAGGGGCGAGCGGGTCGCGACTATCCAGCGCTCTGGGCCATGTCACAAATGGGTAGTCACCACCCTGAATCGTAGGTGGCGATCCACGGCCGAAGCGGCCTGCCGATGCGTCGAGCGTCTGACGCCGCGTTCCAACTTGCGATCGTGCAGCGTCTTGCCGCTCGCGACGAGTTGCCATCATGCCAAGTCGAGCGCGACCGCATCCCTGGCTCCACTCTTGCTCTTGCACTTCTGTGAACCCTGTTCTGCCGCAACCGATCGCTCGGAACTTGGCTGCACGAATACCTGCGCCACGGCGGAGCCTTGGCGTTCCGAACTCCGCGAGAAGGAGGGACGTCGTGGTACACGAGAACCGGCTCCTCGCGTCGCTCCCGCCTGACGAACGACTGCGCCTTGCCACACGATTCGAGAACGTGACGCTCCCGAAGGGGAAGGTCCTGTACGAAGCCGGCGATGCGGTTCACCACGCCTACTTTCCGACGCATGGACTGCTCTCGCTCCTGGTCATCACGCCCAACGGCGACGCCGTTGAAGTCGCGATGGTCGGCAGCGAGGGCTTCATCGGGCTGCCGATCATCCTGCACAGCGACACGACGTCGTATCGGATTGTGGCGCAACTCCCCACTGCGGCCGTGCGCATCCGCGCCGAAACCCTGCGCGCGGAACTCGGGCGCTCGACGCTGTTTCACCAATCATTGCTGCGTTATGCCCATGATGTCCTCAGCGAGATATCGCGCGCGTTCGTCTGCCATCGCTTCCATTCGACGGCCCAGCGCCTCAGTGGCTGGCTGCTCAGCGTCGGCGATCGCGCCGGCTCGGACACGTTCGAGCTGACGCATGAATCCATGGCGCACGTCCTGGGCGTGCCGCGCAGTGTCGTGACGACCGCCGCGGTCGAACTCCAGGACGCCGGCCACATTTGGTATCGACATGGCCACATCATCATCAAGAACCGCCAGCAGCTGAAAATCGCCGCGTGTGATTGCTATCGCACGAGTGATCGCGAAGAGCATCGCGTTCGTTCTGCGAGTTGACTGCCGTTAGCACCGCAGTTCAGCGGTGCCCACCGCGTTCGCGAAGTGTCGGCGTACGACACTGTCGGAAACCGGCAGACACCCCCTGATACCGCATCGTAGGCTGTGGTCAGTGATGGTGCTCACGGGTCGCGCCGCCGGACGCATCCCCCGATTTCAGCGCGACCCACGAGCCATCAACGTGACCCTGAACGCCTGAGCGTACGACTTTCGCGAACGCCAACCGCGGCTTCCCGCACGGAGACGTCCACCGAGGCCCCAATACGACAGGCGCGGAGTGGAGGAATGTATGACGCCCCAATCCCCGCACGTCCGCCGTCCCGAGTCGTTCCGCTTCATCGCCCAAGCTCGTCAATACGTCGCGACCGCCGCCGCTCTCCTGTTCGTGTTCCCGGCGGTGGCGCTGGCGCAATCGCCGTGGGAACGGGCGGCCTCGAATCTTGAGGCGACCTTCACGGGACCGCTGGCGCGATCCCTCGCGCTCGTCGCGATTGTCATTGGCGGCCTGATGTTCATGTTCGGCGAGGGCGGGGCCAAGCGGCAGATCAGCGGCATCGTCTTCGGCGGAGGACTGGCGCTGTTCGCGGCGCAGTTTCTCGCGTGGTTGTTCTAGCGGCGTGAGAGGTGATGTGGTGACTACCGCCAATGTGCCGGAGTACCGGCCCGTCTATCGATCGCTCCACCGGCCGCTGACCGTCTGCGGCGTCGATCGCCGTCTGTTCTTTCTCGCGCTGCTGGTCGGCGCCGCGACGTTCAATCTCTTCTACAGTTTCCTGGCGGGCTGTCTCTTGTTCAGCGTCATCTACGTGTTCGCGTGGGTGAGCACGTCACGCGATCCGCAGATGCTGCAGATTCTGCTGCGGTCTGGGATGGGCCGTGTCCGCTATGACGCGGCGAAGCACGAGCCCTGCCTGATCGAGGTGCGGTGATCGGCATGGTACGCCTCAGCCGCATTCTCAAGGACTTTCGCGAGACGGGTGCCCTGAACAGCCTCATCGCGCTCTGGGGCTTCGTGGATGACACGACGTTCCTCACCAAGGCCGGCGCCGTCGGCGTCGTCTATCGCCTGCAGGGCGTCGACTTCGAGTGCCTCGACCATCCGCAGCGCCAGGTGATTGCCCATCGCTTCGAGCAGGCGCTCCGCCAACTCGACGAGTCGTTCCGCGTGTACCAATACCTCCTCAAGCGGCCGGCCCCGGTGGTAACGGCCGCGCCGCATCCGCATCCGGTCGTGCACGAGGCGCTCACGCGCCGCACCGCCCAGTTCGCCGCGAAACGCGAGGCGTTGTTCGAGCTGGAGCTGTACCTCGTGGTGCTCTACGAGGGCGCCGTCGACCGACCCTCGTGGTCGCGTCGACTCCGCGCCTTCGTCGCATCGCCCGCCACCGCGATCCGGGAGCGACTGTCCGTCCGGGCCGTGACGACGGTCCTGGCCGACCAGCTCGGGCGCGCCGTGGACCATCTGCACCAAAAAGCCGAGGCATTCGCGATTCAACTGGCCGATACCGTGCGGCCGACACGGCTCGCGAAAGGCGAGGCGTTTCGCGTGCTGCGACGGCTGGTGAACTACACGCCGTACAAGGCGGACGGCGTCGCCCTGAAGTACGACACGCATCTCGATTTCTATCTCAGCGACTCGGCGTTGGAGTGCCATCGCGACCATCTGCGTGTCGACGACTTCGACGTCAAGGTGCTGACGATGAAGGAGCCGCCGGCCAAGACATTTGCGCTCGTGCTGCAGGAGCTGTACACGGTCCCCAGCGCGTTCGTGGCGTGCCTGGAGTGGCAGCGCCTGCCGAACGCCAAGATGCGTCGTGACCTCCACGCGCGCCGTCGCCACTTCTTCAATCAGAAGGTCTCGCTCGTCAATTACCTCAGTTCGGAGACGAAGCCCGAGGAGATGCTCATCGACGATTCGGCGACAGCAACCGTCAACGAGCTGGGGCAGAGCCTGACCGAAATGGAAGTGCATGGCCACTTCTTCGGTCAGTGCTCACTGACCGTGGTGTTCTATGACCGCGACGCGCAGCGGCTCGATCGAAGCGTGGCGGAGTGCGCGAAGGCGTTTGCCGCGCACGACGGCGCCCTGTACGACGAAACGTACAACCTCTTGAACGCCTGGCTGGCGGTCCTTCCCGGCAACGGCGCGCACAATCTGCGGCGGTTGGCGCTCCTCAACACGAACGTCGCCGACCTCAGCTTCCTCTTCACGCTCGACACCGGCCAGCGGACGAGCGCGCACCTCAACGGTCGCGAGTATCTCGCGGTCTTTGAGACCCCCCATCAGACGCCGTATTTCTGGAACCTGCACGTCGACGACGTCGGGCACACGCTGGTGACCGGTGCGACGGGTTCGGGGAAGTCCTTCCTGGTGAACTTTCTCATGATGCATGCCCAGAAATACGACCCGATCACCACGATCTTCGATGTGGGCGGGAGCTATCACAAGCTCACGACGTTGCTCGGCGGCAGCACCTGGCGCATCGGCCTCTCGCACCGCGACTTCACGATCAATCCGTTCTGTCTGGACCCCACCCCTGAGCATTTGCACTTCTTATTTTCGTTCGTGCGGGTGCTCCTGCAGTCGAGTGGGCAGTACCAGCTCTCGATGACCGACGATCGCGACCTGTACGAGGCGATTGAGAACCTCTACGCCCTCGACCCGCCACAGCGGCGCCTGATCACCTTGGCCAATACGATGCCGCGCAGTCTGGCGCAGCACCTCCATCGCTGGGTGCAGGGCGGCCCCTACGCGAACCTCTTCGATAACGTGAAGGACACGCTGACGTTTCAGCGGGTGCAGTGCTTCGACTTCGAAGGACTGGACAAGTACCCGCTGCTTCTGGCGCCGCTGCTGTTTTACGTGCTGCATCGCGCAAGCGCCGCGATTGATGACGCGGCGTCGGTCGGCCAGTTGAAACTCTTCGTCCTCGACGAAGCCTGGCGCTTCGCCGAAGACCCGACGCTGAAGGCGTACATCACCGACGCGCTGAAGACGTGGCGCAAGCGCAATGCCGCGATGATCCTGGCCACCCAGAGCAGCGAGGATCTCGAACGGAGCGATCTGCTGCGGACCGTCATCGAGAGCTGCCCGACGAAGTTCTTCCTCGCGAATCCCGGCATGGATCTGACCCGCGCGCGTGAGCTGTTCCATCTGAACGAGACGGAAGCCGCACTCATGACGCATCTGCTGCCGCGGCAGCAAGCGCTCCTGAAGCGGCCCGACGTGGCGAAAGTGCTCAATCTGCACGTCGATCCCGAGTCCTACTGGATCTACACGAATACCCCAATCGACAACGACCGCCTCGCGACGCTCAGCCGTGACCGCGATCTGCGTCAGGCCGTCGAGTTGTTAGCCGCCGGCCACTAAAAGGAGAGTTGCCATGTCCCGATCGTGCCTCGCCGTGTGCGCCCTGTCGTTGCTGCTCCTCGCCAGTCCGACGGAGGCGCAGACGACGCGCGAAGTCAGCTACAACCCCCGATCGGTCGTCCGCATCAACGCCAAGCTCCGCTTCACGACGATGATCATTCTCCCGGACCAGGAACAGATTCTCGATTTCGTGTGCGGCGACAAGGAGTTCTGGGTCGTGTCCGGCGCGCAGAATCTCGCCTATGTGAAGCCCGCGAAAGCTGGCGCGTCGACGAATCTCAATCTCGTCACGGCGAGCGGCAACGTGTACTCGTTTCTGCTGACCGAGGGCACGGCCGAGGCGGACCTCAAGCTGTACGTGGTGCCAGACGGGACGATGCAAGGGGCGGGGGCGGGCGCCAGGAAGTTCTATTCAGCGGCCGAAGTCGACGAGCTGCGCCACACCGCCGACGCCGCGAAGAAGGACGCGCAGGCGGCGCGCGACGGCGCCGCGAAGACGATCGACGAACGGATCAATCAATTCAAAGCGTCGTACCCTACGCACCTCGACTTCCCGTATCGCTTCAAGGCCCACGAGAAGCCGTTCTTCGTGACGGCGATCTATACGGACGGCGCGTTCACCTACATCAAATCAGACGCGCCCGAGCTACCGGCTCTCTACGAGGTCCGCGACGGCGCGCCCAATCTCATCAACTTCCAGGTCGAACACGGGGTCTACGTCGTCCCAAAGGTCTTGGAGAGCGGCTACCTGGCGATCGGCAAGCGCACGCTGACGTTTCAGCGCGTCGGGCGATAAGGGAGGGGCACCATGGCAGCCTCGAACGACACCACCAGCGGACCAGGCGCGGCGCCGATTCACGACCAGCGCGCCGCGCCGCGCGGCGTCCTCCCGCGGCAACTCCAGATGTGGTTGATGGTCGGCTTGGCCGTCATCATCCTCGCGATCATTCTCTTCACGGGCCATCCCGCACCGGCGCCGCCGGCCTCGGCGGCCCTGCGGACGGCGGAGCCGTCCGGCATGCCGCCGGATCGGATCCAGGCCTATCAACGGCAGCTCGCCGAAGACGAAGCGCGTCTCCGGCGTGAATTGGCGCAGGCGCCAGGGTCGGCGCGCGGTGGACCACTCCCCGCGGCGAACGAGGCGTCGGCCACCGATCCGATCGCGGAGGAGCAGCGACGGCGCGACTATCAGAGTCTCTTCGCGGACAACGTCGCCCTCAGCCGGCGGCCGGCCGACGCACCGTCGTACGCCGAGCGCGCGACGTCGACACGGCCGGCCAGCGCGCCGACGTCTTCGCCCGCGATGCCGTCCCCGCAGGAACTCGCGCTCCTCCAGACGCTGATGAGTCAGCGCGTCACGAGCGCGGCGCCGAGCGTGCCGTCGCCGATGGGTGCGGCCGCGTCGGAGCACGCGATACCGGACGCACGCGTCCAGGCCACTGAGACGCCGGCGTCGCCGAAGGAGACCGGTCCGATCCGGTCCACGGATACGTTGCAGCGCCTCACCGAGGGCACCGTGATCGAAACCGTCCTGATCAACCGGCTCGAGGGCTCGTTTGCCGGTCCCGTCGCCTGTTTGGTCACGACGCCGGTCTATTCACACGACCGGCAGCGCGTCGTCATTCCGTCGGGCGCCCGCGTCCTCGGCGCGGCGGCGCCCGTGCAGACGTGGGGCGACGCTCGGCTCGCGGTGAGCTTCCATCGTCTGGTGATGCCCGACGGCCGCACGTATAGCCTCGACCGGTTCACGGGCCTCGATCAGATCGGCGAAACCGGTCTCAAGGACGACGTGAATCGGCATTACCTCCAGGTCTTCGGGGCGTCCCTGGCGATCGGCGCGCTGTCGGGCTTGGCGCAATACGGGACGACCGGGGGATTCGGCGCCTCGAGCTTCGGCGACCAATACCGGCAAGCCGCGGGCGCAAGCCTCGCCGCGTCGACCGGCCGCATCCTCGATCGCTATCTGAACGTCTTGCCGACCATCACGATCCGCGAAGGGTATCGGATCAAGGTCTATCTCACCAACGATCTCGACCTGCCGGCGTATCTGCCGACGGGTCTTGGAGGTGTCCAATGACGAAGTCGCTGCTCCGCGTCGGCGCGATCACCCTCGCGCTCGCGCTGGCCGTCGTGACCGTGCCGCTGAAAGCCCAATTTGTCGTGTATGACCCGACGAACTACATCGAAGCGGTCCTGCAGTACGAGCAGTTGATCCGCCAGTACGAGTTCCTGATTCAGCAGGCGAAGCGGGTGCCGGTGGACCTGGCGACGCGCTATCACGCCCACTCCATCGACTGGACCTATCACGATCTGACGGCCGGGCTCCTGTATGCGCAGCCACTGCTCGCCGCGCTCAACGAGGGCGATGTCACCGGCGGGGCCTACCGAGGCCTCATCGATCCGCTGGACCTGCCGACCGACGTGTTGGGCCGCATGCCCGCCGAGATGCGGCGTCGTCTCGCGACCGCGTACTCGACCATCGAGCTCGCGGACAGCATCACCCGATTGGCGATTGATCAAACCGGCACGGCGCGTGTCGACGGTCCGTTCACCCTGCAGGCCATCAGAAATGTCGAGCATGATGCGGTGAATCCCGGCGACGACTTTCACACGCAGACCGCGTTGCTGGAGAAAATCAATTCCGCCCTCGCCATCGACCTGCGGCTCGGCGAGCAAACGAATCAATTCCAGCTCAGCGCGCTTGAGCAGATGATCGTCGACAACAAACGCAAGCGCGACGCGGAGGCGACGCTCATGAACGCGACGATCCATCAGTGGCGGTACGGCAAGGCCTACGGCGACGACCTGTTCAGCCACACTGCGGCGAACATCGACAACTGGCGGCCGTACTGACTGAGCCGGAAAGGATCACGATCATGCCGCCAACCCCAGGCTACGACCCGATTGGGACCGTGCAGCAGGCCATCACGAGCCTGCTGTCCACCCAGGAACCGCAGTTCATCGCCATCGGCAATCGGATGTTCCTCTCCTTCGCGACCATCCTGCTCGTGTGGCACGGCATTCGCCTGATGCTGGCGTGGCGTGAGTCCGGGGAGCACATGTTCAGCTTCGCGAAGCTCCTGCTTGTCATTTCCTTCGGCTACGCGATGATCGCCTACTACGAGTCGCCCATTCCTGGCATGGGCACCTCCTTTTCCAACCTCATCACCGACCAAGCGATGTACCTGGCGCGCATCATCAGTGGCCAGTCCGTGCAGAACGCACAGCACACCCTGAACAGCCTGTGGAACTCGCTGGGGCAGCCCGATGCGTGGTCGCTCATCGCCAACTTGCTCTATTGGACGATGCTGATCCTGATTGGCCTCGCCCAGTTCGCGCTGATGTTCGTGATCTCGTTCAGCATGATCGCCAGTGCCGTCTGCGGCTTGGTCGGGCCGCTCTTCGTCCCGTTCTTCATCGTCCCGACGCTGGAATGGATCTTCTGGGGCTGGCTCAAGGCGTTCATTCAGTACTCCTTCATGCTGGTGATCGCGAACGCGTTCATTTTCGTCTTCGAGCAGTTCCTGAGCCGGTACCTCCAAACACTGCCGCCTGGGTTAGGGTTCGAGGATCAGCTCTTGTACGGCGTTCACGCCGTGATGATTCTCCTCACGTTTACCGTCGGCGTGCTGCTCGTGCCGTCGCTCACGAGTTCGATCTTTTCGGGCCATTCGGGGGAGTCCGTACTACCATCGCAGGTCAAAAGTATTTAGACGGGAGGGTGGATATGGCGCTCTTCAGAACGCATCGGGAAGCAGCAAGGGCCACGAATCGCATCATCGGTCTGTTCTTTTCTGCGATGGCGATCTTGACGGTAGTGTTCGTCGCGATCCTCGCGGTTCACTACCTGCTGGGTTGGTGGTGAAGGTGAGGTGCTGTGATGGAACCGACGACCACGCCGCCGTATCAGCTACCGCCGCTTGAGGATGCGAAGCGCCAGTACGTCGAGCTGTTCGGCTCGGCGCTGGTGATGAACACCTACCTGAAGATCGCACTGCTGTGCGTGTCGCTGGTGGCCCTCGGGCTGTTGCTGCTCAACTTCCAGACCCAGCGCCAATACGCGAACGTCAAGCCCCTGGTCATCCGGATCGACGACATCGGGCGCGCCCAGGCCGTGCAGTACGACACCCTCACTTACACGCCCCAGGGCCAAGCGCCCGAACTCAAATACTTCCTCGTCCAGTTCGTCACGAAGCACTTCGCCCGGAGGCGCGCGACCGTCAAGGAGCAGTACGCCGAGTCCCTGTACTTCCTCGACGCGCCGCTGGCCGATGCCACGATCGCCCAGGATCAGCGCGCTCACGTGATCGACGGCTTCCTGACTGGTACGGCTGACGAGACCGAGATTCAGGTCAGGAACGTGACGCTCGACGACCTGAAGACCGCGCCCTACAAGGCCGTCGTCGACTTCGACAAGGTGTACACCGGCTACGGCAACCGGCAGGAGCGGAGCCGTGAGACCCATGTGGCGCAGATCACCTTCGTGCTCCGCGGCCAGATTCCGAACGCGGTGATTCCCTTGAACCCCCTCGGGCTGACCATCACGTATTTCCGGGTGGACCAGGCGTTCAAATGATCGCGAATGCCGCCTTCCTCGCCGCGATGGTGCTACTCCTGCTGGCGTTCGTCGTCATGGGCGACGTGACCTTCCTCGCGCCCTACAGGCACCTCATTCTCGGTCGGTACCTGTGGTCCATCCTGAGTTTCGCGACACTGGTGTTCCTCAATCTCTTTGCGCTGTTCTATCTCACGGGACGCGCGCTCTTCCTGAAGGACACGGGCCGGAAGCTCGCGCACGTGGAGAAACAGCTCCGCACCGGGGACACCATCGTCCGCGACCTATCCGAGCGATTGGCCGAGGAGGACTGACGTCATGGCGCGAGACGGTCGCGGCGACACTCGGGACGAACGGCAGACGCCGGCCGATCGATCGACGGCGCACAGGGACGCCGGCCGGTCGTTCGAGGTGCCGACCGGCGGCCTCAGACTGCCGCGGACCGACGCGCGCGGGCCGGTCGCCCTGCGCCAGCGCGTCTACCACTTACGCGAGTCAGAGACGCGGGCCTTGGCTGTCATTGGCACGTTCCGCGTCGTGCCGGAAGCCGAACTGCGCCACCTCTCCGCGGCGTCGAGCCGCGCGGATCTCCGGGGCCTGACCGAGCAGGGGCTGATCGCGCGCTGCACGGCGATCGTGAACCACCAGCCCACGCCGCTGGTCGTGCTGACGCCCGAGGGCAAGGCCCTGCTCGACGCGCACGTCGACGCAGGCGGCGCGCGCCAGCAGTACCACCAGGGTCTGGTGAAGCCGCGCGAGCTGGGGCATGACGTGCAGCTCTACCGCCTGTACCAGATGGAGGCGGCGCGACTGGAGCACGGCGGCGGGCGCATCGCGCGGGTCGTCCTCGACTACGAGTTGAAGCGTGACTATCAGACGTTCCTGCATCGAAAAGATCGACCCGAAGGCACCAGTCACGAGACCGATCTCCAGGCGTTCGCCGACGCGCGGCACCTGCCGATCGTCGAGGGGCACTTGGAACTGCCGGACCTCCGGATCGAGTACGAGACGGAGGACGGTCGCGTCGAGCACCGTGATGTGGAACTCGTCACCGAGCACTATTCGCGCGGGCACCTGGCGGGGAAGGCCCAAGCCGGCTTCGCGCTCTATCGGGTCGCGGGCGCCGGCGCCGCGCATGGCGGTTCGACGCGGACGGGTGGCACGCCGCTCGATCCGCATCATCTGGAGGCGTTCCTATGACCCTTGATGACCGGGTCCACGCGCTGGCGTCCTTGGGTCTCACGCCGCGACAGACCCGCTTCATCGCGCTGGTCGCGCTCCACAGCGGCTACTGTCTGCGACGGCAGTACCTGACCTTCGCGGGACTGCGGTACGGGAAGAACGTCCGCGAGTTCCTCGACGGACTGGTGGACCGCGGCGTCGCGACGCGCTTTGCGTATCGCCGCGACCGCGGCCACCTCTATCACCTCTGCGCACGGTCGCTCTATCGCGCGATCGACCAAGAGGAGAATCGCAATCGACGGCACACGAGCCCGGCGCTCATCGCGCGCAAGCTCATGGTCCTCGATCACGTGCTGCGTCACCACGAGCGCGACTGGTACGCGACCGAGCAGGACAAGGTCGCGTTGTTGACGCAGCGGTTCGGCGTCCCCATGGGCGAACTGCCGCATCGGGTGTACACGGCCACGGACGGTCTGGCGGGACCGACCATTCGCTACTTTGTTCAGAAGCTGCCGCTCTATCTGGAGGGAGCGCCGCCGGTCGTCCACTTGGTGTATCTCGTCACGGATGACACCGGGCGCGGCTTCGAGCAGTTCCTAACCGATCACGCGCGGCTGTTGGCGCGCCTGCCGGCCTGGGCCGTGGACGCGGTGGGCGCCGGGGCCGTCCACGGCCTGCCGGCCTGCCAACAGGTCTTCGAGGCGTTCGTGGCGGGGACGACGCCCTCGACGGGCACGCAGCTCGCTAACCTGCAGCGGTTCTTTGAGACGCGGCGGCTCGTCGAAGCGGGACAGCTCGGCAGCCTCTCGGTCGCCGACATCAACCGCTTCCGCGACGCGCGCGCGAAGTTCGGTGCGCCCGCCATCGCGAGTCTCTATGCGCGCTGGCTCCTGCACGGCGACGCGGTGTTCGCGCGTGCGGCGGCCGGATCTTCGCCAATCGCCGTTCGTCCAGGCCAACTCGTGACCGAACAGGTGCCGGGCCAGTATGCGCAATTCGGTGCGCTCGCGGGGGTCGTATGAGGGGCCGACAGGGTCGGAGCACGATGGCCCCCCTGTCGGCCCCGGTGTCGGCCCCCCTGTCGGCCCCGACCACCTCGCGCGCGTTCGACGACAGCGGCAGGCGCAACCCCCTGAAAGGGCAACGCATTCCAGCAGTCGGCGCGGCCGGTGGCCGCGCCGGTCTGGCGGCGCATTGGGCCGCCCGTTGGGGCAGAGCGAGGGTCCCGAGCAAAGGGGGAGCGACCCCCCGTTTCGGGGCGGTCCTTGCCCCAGTGCCTCTCGGCGCTGCGGCGGACCCTGGGGGTCGCTCCCCCTTTGCTCGGGAGAAGACGTCGCCACATGTTGTGCCGCCATCGGATCACGGCGGCGACGCGCGATCCACCACGACCGCGACGCCGTCGGTGTCGCGGTCGCCTCTCGTCACCTCGAAAGGAGATTGCCCATGCCGCTGATCAAGCCGCGCACGAACCGTGTGCGGGTCGTGCGTCACATCTGCCGACTCCAGGAACCGAATCGGGACGCACTCGTGCACTACGCGCGGTTCATCGGCGACACCGTCGACTACGTGCTCAATCAACTGATTAACCGCACGCTGCTCAAGGATCGCGACTTCCTCGCGTGGCGGGCCGAGCACCCGCCCGTTTCGTCGACCGAGCCGACGGGACGCGAGGCCGGGCACGGATCGCGGTCGCGCACCGGCACGCACGCGTGAGGGGCGCCATGCAGACCGTGATGGCGTACCGGTTCGTCGTCAGCCTTGCACTGAGTGCCGTCGTGGGAACGGTCGGACTCCATCTCCGACCGTTCCCCGCAGACAATCTCTTGCTGGCGCTGATTTACGTGAGGCGCCCGACCCTGTACGCGGGCCTGAGTTACACGTACGCCACGCTGTGGTTCAGCACGCCGTTCCTCGGGATCAGCGGCGTCTGCGCGTGGCTCTACATCTTCGTGATCCAGACGGATCGCCGCCGAGCCCAGCAGCCACTCCCGCCGTATCCCGTGCCCGAGGACCGGGACGATCTCTTTCTGGTGCTCGGCGAGCAGCACCGTCGCGCCTCCGCGGAGCGCGCGAGCGAACCGCGCTGGCTCGTCATTCCGGAGCGCGGGCTCTACACCGGAATGTG
Source organism: uncultured Bifidobacteriaceae bacterium (assembly GCA_964356125.1). Classification (GTDB taxonomy): domain Bacteria; phylum Acidobacteriota; class Vicinamibacteria; order Vicinamibacterales; family JAMQPK01; genus JAMQPK01. Next base: position 21,393 of record CAYHHH010000056.1, read on the forward strand.
CATTGTGGGCGCCATCGGGACGGGCAAGACCTCGGCCTGCCTGTACCCCTACGTCGAGCAACTGCTCGCGTACCGGGCGCACGACCCGGCCCGCAAGATCGGCGGTCTCGTCCTGGAAGTGAAGGGCGACTTCTGCCGACACGTCCGCGACATCCTCGCGCGCCACGGGCGTGCTGACGATTATGTCGAGATTAGTCTCACCTCGCGGTATCGGTACAACCCGCTCCACAACGATCTCGATGCCTATGCGCTGGCCTACGGCATCGCCACGCTCATGACCAATCTCTTTGGTCGCGGCCAGGAGCCGTTCTGGCAGCAGGCGAGCACGAACCTCGTCAAGTTCGTGATCCTGCTCCATCAAATCCTCGATGACTACGTCACGCTCTTCCAGGTGTACGAGCACGCCATCAACCCGGACAAGCTCCGCGCCAAGATCGCGGACGGCGAGCGACGGTTCACCGCGAGGAACCGTCGCCTCGTCGTGGACAAGCGTGAGCATCTCCTGACGCCCGTGCTGGCGCCCTGGACGTGGCACGACGATGAGCACGACGACCAGAGCTGGACGCATTGGTCGCCCGACCTCGAAGAGGTCCTGACCGCGGCCAAGATTCCGTTCCACATCAACGACGTGGAGCCAGCCGCGGGCCAGGGCGATAAAGTGGCGCAGTTCGAGGCCGTCAAGCGGTGGTTCGAGGATGACTGGATGCGCATCGAGCCGAAGCTCCGCACGTCCATCGTGGAAGGCATCAGCGTGTTTCTCTCGTTGTTCGACGATAACCCGAGGGTGAAGCACACGTTTTGCCCGCCGAAGGAGACGTACGATCCGGCGCGGAACCCTGACGGTATCCACGGCATCCCACTCCCACCGCTTGCCGAGTTAATCGAGCAAGGAAAGGTCATCGCGCTCAACTTCCCGATCGCGATGAATCCGGGTCTGGCGCGGGCGCTGGGCACGATGCTTAAGCAGGACTTTCAGCGGGCCGTGCTCAATCGCATTCACACGATGAGCACGGATCCGTCCCACAACCGGCGGCCGGTGATGTTCGTCTGCGATGAATACCAAGCGTTCGCGACGACCGGCGAGAACGAGCCGTCCGGCGATGAGAAGTTCTTCTCCCTCGCGCGCCAAGCGCGGTGCATTCCGATCGTCGCGACGCAGAGCATCAGCTCGCTGCGGTCGACGCTCACCGGCGAGTCCTGGCGGACCCTCTTACAAGGGCTTCGGACGAAGATCTTCCTCGCGCTGTCGGATGACTTCAGCGCGCACATGGCGGCGGATCTCTGCGGCAAGGCCGAACGTCTCAAACCGAGCTACTCGATCACCGAAGCGGGACAAGACGCGCGTGTCAGCATGCTGACGGGCCGCCCGGCCGCGCATCGGACCACGGTCAGTGCCTCCAAGACGTACAGCCTCTTACTCGATTACGTGTTCCAGCCGAAGATCTTCGCCGAGTTGCAGAACGCCCAGGCCATCGTCCTGCCGTACGACGGCCTCAATCCCCAGCCGCCGACGTACTGCTATCTCAAGCCGTACTACCTCGACGTGCAAACCAGCTACTTCGACCACCTCGCCGCGGGAGACCTCTGACATGAGCTTCGACGTCATCCTCCCATTCCTCCGGCCGATCGCGCACTTGATCCAAGACCCGGACGTCTCCGAGATCATGATCAATGGCTCTCGCCGGATCTTCGTGGAGCGTCAGGGGCTGATTGAGGCGGTCGACGGCATCGAGATCGACGAACGCAACCTCAAGGTCGCCGTGAAGAACATCGCCCGAGCGCTCGGCGACGACGTCTCGGAGGAGAAGCCGATCCTCGACTCGCGCCTGCCCGACGGCTCGCGGGTAGCTGCCGTCTTTCCACCGTGCAGCGTCGGCGGGACGACCCTGACCATCCGCAAGTTTCAGACGCGGTTCTTCACGGTGGAGGAACTCGTGCGCATCGGCACCATGACGCCTGCGGTCGTGGCGTGCGTCCGGGTAGCGATCGAGAAGAACGAGAATATTTTGATCAGCGGTGGGACAAGCACCGGCAAGACGACATTGCTCAACGCTCTGTCGGCGTTCCTCCCGGCGAACGATCGCATCGTGCTCATTGAGGACACCGCCGAGCTGCAGATCGACCGACCGAACCTCGTGCGGTTTGAAGCGCGCCGGGAACAGGCCGGCCTGCCGGCGGTGACGATCCGCGAGCTGTTGCGCGCGACGCTCCGCCATCGGCCGGACCGCATCATCGTGGGCGAGGTCCGAGGCGGCGAGGCGTACGACTTGCTGCAGGCGCTCAACACCGGTCACGCCGGCACGCTCTCAACGATCCACGCCAACTCTGCGGAGCAGGCCTTGGCTCGGTTTTCGTCTTGCGTGGTGCAAAGCGGGATCGAACTGCCATATCAGGCGGTCCGGCACCAGATCGCGGACGCGATCCATCTTGTGCTTCACCTTGGCCGCCACGATGGCAGCCGCGTGGTTAGGGAGCTGATACGAATCGGGCGATACGACGTGGACCACGATCGCTACGAGCGCGAGGAGCTGTTCTCATCGGGCGAGTTTCGCCCGCACAGTATCGGAGGTCACTCATGAACCGGCTACCTGCAAAGACCAAGGGTCCAATTCGCATGCACTCAAGCGGCCATGCGATCGCCAACGGCCCCGCGCGTCTCATGCCCGAAGCGAGCGGGGTAACCCCTCGGGTCGCCCAGAGCCTAGACCGCGTGCTCTCGCTCAAACTGCTCCGCTTTCCGGCTGTACGCGAACGGACGGGTTTGTCGCGCTCCACAATCTGGCGGCTCGAGCGCCATGGCGACTTTCCGAAACATCGGAGAATCTCAGCGAACGTCGTGGCGTGGGTCGAAGAAGAGGTGATGAGCTGGATTCACTCCAAGGTCGGTGACATCGCGGTCTGACGTTGCGTTAAAGGTCATCGATGAATCCAGGACGTGAACGACTCACGCGCAGGGGGGTCGCGCATCCAAGAGGAGTCCGGCAGCGGGAGCGTTGTGGCCTGATCCGCCGTCAGCCATCCCCTCGGAAGCGCCATCGTGGAGCGACGGCCTCTTCCTGTCAGCCACTCGATGGCGCCGCGTTGCTCCGCAGCACGAGCCAAGGTTGCTGTGGTCCGGCAGTCCCCAACCACGTAGTCCAGAACCTCGGCCTGGTGGCCGCTTGCCCATAACGCCGGCGCTTTGGACCCGCTCATGCCCGACGGTTTCCCGGGAAGTCCCATCCCTTGCGCGACCTTGTCCAAGCCAAGGTAGTGGCCGAGGCTGCACACGATGTGGAACATCATGTCGACGTGGGCCAGCGCCAGACGCCCGCAGTCGGCCTGCAGCCCCGACTCTTCAACAAGAATGTTGAAATCGAACGCGAGGCCGTTCCACGTCAGCAGCGTGTAGCCATCCTCAACGAATCGAGCCAGGTCGTGAACCACCCCCCGAGCTTCCGCTCGCGACATCTGCGCAGCGAAGGTACCGGAGTCTCTTCCGTGCCAGAGCGCCTCATGCTGGCCGTCAATACTAACGGCCGCAGCGCATGTGATGCCCAGAGGTCGATGCGCAAACAGGTCTGGCACCTTCTCTGGAAGAAGCTTTGCCGTTTCGATATCGAACGCGAGGAATCGCCGCTTCACGGGGTGGGATTCTGTACGAGAACACTCTGTCGTGGTCGGTCAGCTGCGCTCGTGCGGAATGTGCAGGGTGAAGGCATCACGGGATTCGCGGTTGATGTTACCGTGGCACGAGCGGGTGGACAGCCGGCGATGGCGAATCGACGTCCGCCCGAACGCTGAGGGCTTCAACCAATTGCGCCCCCTGCCCCAGTATTCGGCACAATTGACAGCTGACGGCCGTTAAGTGCTTCGAACGTGCGCATTCGGCATGTGAGAACAATAATTTGTTGCCTCTGCCCAGCCCGATTCAGCGCGTTGAACATCTGCTCGATCCGATCGTCATCCGAGAATACCAAGGCGTCGTCGAGGATGATTGGAACTTCCTGGCCACGCTCAGAGAGCAGCGCGCCCATAGCCAGACGAACGAGAACGGCGAGTTGCTCCTGCGTACCGGCGGAAAGGCGCACGAAAGCCTCTGCGGAAGGCCCGTTCCGTTTGAGGCCCGCGATGGCGAAGCCGTCTCCGAGCTGGAGTTCGGCTGCAGGGAAGACGTCGTTCAAAAAAGGTAGGAGATGACGACGGAGCGGGGCGTCGAGTCGGTCACGTTGTTTCTGATAGCAAGTCTCAATCGTATCCTTCAGAAGCTGAAGCGTCGCGACACGCGCCTTGCACCTCTCGACCTCGCGATGTTCGAGTTCTCGCTCCTCGCGAAGCGTCTCAACTTTCTCTCCGATACCATCGCCACCGGCACTCTGAATGTGACCCTCTAG
>CAYHHH010000057.1:0-25641 GCA_964356125.1 uncultured Bifidobacteriaceae bacterium
GCCGAGGATGTCGTCGCCCTCCGCGCGATTCTTCGAGAAGTCGAGGGCCGGGTTCTCGAAGATGGCAACGAGATTGGTGAGCCGGTCCACCATCTCCTTGCCGGTGCCGAGCTTCGCGGCGTCGTTGAAGTCGGGGAAATCGGACAGCTTGTTGGCGCTGGCCAGCGGGGCGATGATTTTCTTATTGATCTGATCGCCGATATCTGGCTTTCCCTTCAGCGCCACCATGTCCTTGAAGCTCGCGCCAGGCGGGATCGTGATCGGTGCGTAGGGCCGGCCCGCGTACTTGTCGCTGACGTACTTGATGAACAGCAGGACGAGTACGTAGTCCTTGTACTGGCTGGCGTCCATGCCGCCGCGTAGTTCGTCGCAGCTCGACCAGAGCGAGGAATAGAGCTCGGATTTCTTGAGGGCCATGTCTACGTGGGGCTCACTTCGCCGATGGGGAGGTCATCTTCCGATCCCATCACCCAGAGTTTCGGCTGCTCGAGCACCCGCGTCACGAACGCATTTTCCGCCCGGGCGCGCTTTGAAAACTCGGCGGCGGTGTATACCGTGGGGTTGACCTTCCGACCCACGGTGCGCGTGACCCGCTCGAGGGCGCCGAAGATTTCGCCGTACGTGAGGCTGTCGCTAATGATCATCAGGTCGATGTCGCTTGCCGCTTGGTCGGTCGCCCTGGCCACCGAACCGTATACGAAGGCCGCGCGAATCGCCTTCGACAAGGGCTTCAGGGCGTCGCGCAGCGGCTCCGCGAGCCCGACTGTTTTCAGCACGATGTTCCGCAATTCCGAGAACAGCGGCGACGCTGCGTTAGCCTGGTAGTGCTTCTGATGGCCAATCCATCGCGCCGAGATCAGCCCGCTTCCCTCCAGCTTCGCAAGTTCGCGCTGTGCCGCTCCAGAGCCCGTGCCCGCCTCACGAATCAGCTCTGATGCGTAGAAACTCCGCTCGGGCTGGCCGAACAGCACGCCGAAGACGAGCGAGGTGAATCAGCGCGGCGGCGGGGATGCGATGCGCGCGCGCGCGAACTCCTCCTCGGTGCCGTCCACGCCCCGCGAACGCAATTCCCCGCATCAGGGCAGCTTGAAGGCGATCAGGCTGTCGCCGGCCACGCGGTCGTAGTACCCGCCGCCGGCCGCGAAGATCGCGACGTACTGCCTGCCGTCACGCCCGCGGTAGGTGATCGGCGTCGCGTACGCGCCGGTCTCGAGTTGGGTCTCCCAGCGCACCTTTCCGGTTTTCGCGTCGAACGCGCGGAACCGCCGATCGTTGGTCGCCCCGATGAAGACGAGCCCGGTCGCCGTCGCAATGGACCCGCCCATGTTCATCGTGCCCGTGTTGCGGATGCCCTTCGCTTCGAGCTCCTCGACCACGCCGAGCGGCACACGCCAGGCTTCGTCGCCGGTGTTGACGTTGATCGCCACCATCTCGCCCCACGGGCCCGCCTGACACGGCCAGTACTTCTCGCCCCACCAGAAGCGCGCGAAGTTGCCCCAGGGACTATTGCGCACGTACTTCAGCGGCGAGCCTTGCGGCGCCGGAATCACGCGGCCGACGTCCGCCAGGTTCAGCACGTTGACGAAGAGGAGTCCTTCCGACGGGCTGTACGACATGCCGTGCCAATTGCTCGCTCCGAGCGTTCCTGGAAACTGAATCGACAGCGTCGTGTTGTACCGGGTAAACGGCCCATCGCTGCGCAGTCCGCCTTCGACGGCCATCATGTCGGCGCAGGCCTTCTCGTGCTCCGGTGTGTACTTCGCCAATTCGCTCGGCTGGAAACCCTGACGCGAGATGGCCTTCGGCTTGACGGGCACGGGCTGCGTCGCCCAGCGGTTGTCTTCGCCGGGGACGTCGCTCTGCGGCACCTTGAACTCCTGCATGCCGAAGATCGGCTCGCCCGTGCGGCGGTCGAGGATGTAGACGAGCCCCTGCTTCGAGGTTTCGGCGAGCGCGGGAATGCGCCGCCCATTCCGCATCACGTCGATGAGCACGGGCGCGGCGTTGAAGTCGAAGTCCCACGTGTCGTGCCGAATCGCCTGGAAGTGCCAGCGATACGTACCGGTCTCGGCCTCGAGGGCCACGATCGAATTGGCAAAGAGGTTGGCGCCGGGCCGATCGCCGCCGTAGAAGTCGTAGCTGGGTGAGCCGGTCGGCAGATAGACGAGCCCGAGCGCGGGATCGACGCTGATGAAACCCCAGGTGTTCACCCCGGAGCGGCTCGTCCAGCTGTCCCGTTCCCACGTGTCATGACCGAGCTCGCCTGGCTGCGGCACGTGGTGGAACTGCCAGACCATCTTGCCGGTCCGCACATCCCAGGCTCGCGTGTCGCCGGCATAGCCGAGCGCCGGCGATTCCTGCACGCGCGCGCCGGTGATGACGAGGTTCTTGTAGACCTTCGGCGGCGACGACAGGCTGATATTCCCGGTCGGGAACCCGTTGGTGATCCCCTGGCGGAAATCCACCATGCCGTTGTTGCCGAAGGTCGGAACGGGCACGCCGGTTCGCGCGTCGAGGCCGACGAGGAACCCACCAGACACGAACAGGATCATCGGCGGCGCCGTGCCGTCGCCGGGCCAGTACTCCACACCACGATTCGTCACGGAGCCGGGGCTGTTGTAAATCCAGACTTCCTTGCCGGTGTGCGCTTCGAGCGCAACCACGCGGTTGTACGGCGTCGGCGTGTACATGATGCCGTCGACGACAATCGGAGTGGCCTGCGAACTGCGGAAGCCGGTGCCGCCGCCGCGGCCACCTGCGGCCGGCGGGGCGGGTGCGGGAGGCGCCCCGGGCACCGGAACCGGCGGGGGCAAGGGCGGCACGAACGCGTGGTACGTCCACGCGCGCGCGAGCGTCCCGACGTTGGCTGGCGTGATGTCGGTCAGCGAAGAGTGACGCGTGCTGCCCGGATCGCCGCCGTACGTCGGCCAATCACCCGCACGGGTCGGACCTGTCTGTCCAATGCTCACGCCGGAGGTCAGGGTGACAATGCTACCGACGACCGCAAGCTTGCAAAGCGTCTTCACCACGGTGTGTCCCTTCGTTGGACGCCGCTACTTGAGCGGCGTGCCCTTGACGTTGGCCTGATTGACGACGGCCGGGTCCCTCGACAGATTCGGATTGCCGCCACCGCGGCCGCCGCCGCCGCCGCGACCACCGCCCGCCGCCGGCGTCGTCGCGTTGCCGCCGGCCACGTACAGCCACATCTCCACCTGCGTCTTCGACGTGTTGATCTGCCCGTGCCACGTGTTGCCGTTTGGCGGCGCCAGGAAGGCACTGTACTGCGGCGTCTCGCGCAACTCGCTGCCGAGGAGCGTCAGGGAATTGCCCGGCGTCAGCTTCGTCCAGATTTCCTCGGTGCCGAGGACGTGCGAGTGCGGCGCCGCCATCGTCATCGGCATGAGCATCACGAGCAGGACGCGTCCGGTCATGCCGTCGGCCTGCGTGAACACGCACTTGGACATGTTGTTCCAGTGGGCGTTTTCCTCGCAGAACGGCAACAGCGTTACGTCACGCACCAGGATGTCCTTGCGCGCGATGGCGTTCGCGGGCCACTCCGCCATCACCATCTCGAGCGGCTCGGTCGACGTGTTGACGAACCGGCGCTGCACGTCCGGCGGAATCAGCATCGTGATGCCGTTGCGCAGCTCCCACGAGCTCTTCCCGTCTTCGAGCCGCCCCTCGCCGCTGACGACATAGAAGAGGAACTGGTTGTTGATGCTCATGAGCGGCGTGCTGCTCTTCGGAAGCAGCGTCGCCTTCGCGACCTGTGTGCGGTACTCGAGGACCGCACCGGCCGGACCCGGCACGTTCGGGTTGCCATTGCGCAGGATCGAGCGCGTCAGCAGGCCGCCATGCGACAGGTGTGCGGTCGCATTTGTCGCATCACCGATGAACTGATCGAGCTGGAAGTTGCTGCGCTCGTTCGTCGTGTTGGCGGGATCGACGCGTTCGGCCGGGGCGGGCGCCTGCGCGCGGGCCGCCAGAGTCCCACCAGCGACCGCACCAAGCCCAACGAGGAGGAACACAAGAATGCGCTTCATGAGCCTGTCCTTTGAACGATGTCCACTTGACCAAGGGAGAATCCGCCGTAGTATGCCACTGCGACCGCAACCTGTTCAACAGGTTCTTGTGCCTTCCCTGTTCCGAAATGCAGTATGCTTCCCCGTCCTCACCTCGACGTGCACTAGTGAATCGCACCGGATGTCCGCACGAACTTCAGCCCACGCCCACCGACGTCTCCGTGGTGCTCCGCGCCTCGGCGCAGATCGGCGAGGGCCCGGTGTGGGATGCGCGCACGCAGCGTCTCTACTGGGTGGACATCGTCGGCCAGGAGCTTCACGTCTTCAACCCGTTGGATGGCACGAACACGACGCACGCGTGCCCGGACATCGTGACGTCGGTGTCGCCACGCGCGGCCGGCGGCGTTCTGCTGACGCTGCGCCGCAGTTTCGCGCTCTTCGACGAGGCGACGGGCCGGTTCGAGACCATTGCCGAGGTGGAATCTGACATGCCGGGCAATCGGTTCAATGACGGCAAGACGGATCGCCGCGGACGTCATTGGGCGGGCACGATGGGAGACATCGACTGGAATCACCCGATCGGCAACCTGTATCGATTCGGCCCCGATCGCCGGCCGGTACGCGTGGCCGAGCACATCCGCTGTTCGAACGGCATCGCGTGGAGCCCGGACGATCGGACGATGTACTTCTGCGAGAGCTTCGCGTACGTGATTCACGCGTACGACTTCGATGCCGTCAGCGGGGAGATCGAGAACCGTCGTACGTTCGCCACGGTCGACGCGGCGTCGGGTTCGTTTCCCGACGGCATCACGGTTGACGCCGAGGGCTTGGTCTGGTGCGCGCAACCGGTCTTTGGCCGCCTCGTCCGGTACGACCCGACCGGACGGATCGAACGCATCATCGCCCTCCCGGTATCCCGCGGCACGAGCGTGATGTTTGGCGGACCCGATCTATCGACGCTCTACATCACCACCATGCGCACAACGCTCGATGAGCGGCAGCTGGCCGAAGAGCCGCTCGCGGGCTGTCTCCTGGCGATCACACCCGGCGTCAGGGGTCTCGCCGAAACACCGTTTACAGGCTAGCGAGTTCAGAGAGGATCAACTGATGCACTCAACGGTTCCCACGCCGGCGACGGCCGACGGTCACGACGCCGCGAACAAGCGGCGGTTGTTCCTCATCTGCGTTCTGGCCATCACGACCACGAGCATGAGCTTCGTGCTGCGCAGCAGCATCGCGCAGGACATTCAGACGACACTGTTCGACCCGATCGACCCGCTGCATTCGGCCGCGCTCATCGGCTCCGCGCTCGGAGTGGCCTTCCTCAGTTTCGCGGTGGCCGTGGCGTTGGGCAGCCCGCTAATCGACGCGATGGGCATGCGCACGGTCCTGCTGCTGTGCGGCGTCACCTTCGTCGCGGGCACCGGGCTCACCATCCTCGCCGACCGGATCTCGTCCGGCGCCGGCGTCTACAACATCGTCTGGCTGGGCATGCTGTTGTCAGGCATGGGCTGGGGATGCTCCGAAGCGGTCATCAATCCGCTGACGACAACGCTGTACCCCGAGGACAAGACGCACAAGCTGAATGTGCTGCACGCGTGGTGGCCGGGGGGCATCATCATCGGCGGCCTGGCTGGCCTCGCCATTGGCGCACTCAATCTCGACTGGCGATTCAAGTTCGCGGTCGTGCTGCTGCCTGCCACCGCGCTGATCGTCCTGCTGCTCACGTCGGGCCGCTTCCCGAAAACCGAGCGCGCGGCCGCCGGCATTTCCGCGAGCGAGATGTTCCGGGCGTGCCTGACGCCTGCCTTCCTGCTGTGGTTCCTGGCCATGTTCCTCACGTCCGCGGCAGAGCTTGCGCCCGGACAGTGGGTGGATATGGCGTTGACGCGCACCGTCGGTATATCCGGGATCTGGCTGCTCGTCTACGTGAGCGGCCTGATGTTCGTCATGCGCCACTTCGCCGGCACGATGGTGCACAAGCTGTCGTCGGTCGGGTTGCTGTGGGTGTCCTGCCTGCTGGCGGCGATCGGGCTGGTGGCGCTGAGCGTCGCGAATTCGCCATTGATGGGCTTCCTGGCCGCCACGATCTGGGGCACCGGGGTCTGCTACATGTGGCCGACCATGCTCGCGGTGGCGTCCGAGCGCTTCCCGCGAAGCGGCGCGCTCGGCATGGGGCTCATCGGCACCGCCGGTTCGCTGTCGATCTACTTCCTGCTTCCGCAGATGGGCAAGATCTTCGATAGGGCCAAGATCGAAGCCGCGGGCGGTGAGGCGGCCTTCACGGCGCTGTCCGGCGACGCGCTGAATGCGGTGCTCGCGCAGGCCTCGACGGCGTCGTTCCGCATCGTCGCGTTCATGCCGGCGGTCCTGCTCGTCGTCTTCGGCCTCGTCTGGCTCAACGATCGCCGCAAGGGCGGCTTCAAGCCGGAAAAGCTTTAGTGCTCATCCACCCATTTCTGCTCTTCTTCCGCCTTTTCCCTTTGCCCCAACATGAAGTAACTCTTGGCCAGAGTGCTGTGCGCGTCTCGAATGGATTCGGCGTCGTTGCCGTCACCGCCGAGCGCAAGATTGGCCGCTTCAATCGCTTCCTGAGTCTTCCCTTCCCGCTCGAGTAGCCTGGCTCGTTCCAGCAGAGCGGGGCCATAGCGAGGATCGTGAACCAGAATCTCGCCGAGAACGGTTTGGAGTTGGTCTGTCTCCGCGTGGTTCGACAAGAAACGTGCATGCCGGTAAGCCGAGCTCGCATCAAATCGCGGCAGGCTCTTATTGATCTCCCGGGCGATTTCAAATGCGGCCCGCGCGGCATCCGGATCCCCGCTGCGCCCTTCGCACATGCCCATCAGCGTATTCATCTGCAATTGCGCCATTGGACTCAAATCGGGAGCCCGCAAGGCCTCGCGTTCCCGTTCCGCGCAGTCTTCGTCGCGATTATTCATGTAAGCCCACTGCGCGAAATAGTGGCGGCTTTCCGGATCGCGCGGCAGTGCCGTCATCGCGCCTTCCAGAAGTTCGCCCACGTCCGGACTATACGGATCCTCCCGGAACAATTGTTGGCCCAGCATCCGCTTCAATAGACCCGACTGCGGAAGCGCAGCCAATCCATCGCGGACCACCTTCATTCCCTCCGCCACCCGTCCCAGCTGCAGATAGCACGCGGCCAGCATTGCGTACGGAACATCGCCCTCAGCTGGATCCGGCGTCTTGTCCTGGGAAAGAATCGCAATGACACCGCTGCAATCGCCGGCCTGGAACCTGGCGATGGCACCTTGCCGATCTGCGCCACCGGCGAGTGTTTGCACCCCCGCAAACAACACCACCGTTGCCAGGGCCTTCACTTCGCTTCCTCCACAACCCGGAGGATCTGATCGGCGGCGACATTTTCCAGACGCTGCTTCTTGCCGCTCGGCCAATCGATCTCGATAGTCTTGACCAGCTTCGCCGCGCCCAATCCGAAATGCACACGCCGGTCGCTCGAGGAACTCAAACCTACGGAGGTCGTTGCGTGATTGACCTGCCCGACTCCGCCCTCCGGTTCAATGCGGACCTTCGCGCCGATCCCGCCGCGATTGCTCTGGCGCCCTTCAAGCTTCAGGATCAGCCAGTGATTCGCCTCCGGGCTCTCGTTCAGGAGTATTTCCGCCGGTTCGTTCAGGCTCGACGTCACAATGTCCACGCGACCGTCGTTGTTGAGGTCGCCGAACGCGGCGCCGCGATGCATTCGCTTCTGATTGAAATCCGGCCCCGCTTCAGCGCCGGCGTTGGAGAACCGCGCGCCCTGATTGTGAAGAATCATGTTGGGCAGCTTCGCCGGAAGGTTCTGCACCTCCATCGAGTTGTCGAGAATCGCGCCCAGGGCCGCATAGAGATCCTTACGGCCATCATTATCAAAGTCGACAATTCCCGCGCTCCATCCCGTCACCCGCCCGGTTGCGCGCGCAACTCCGGTCCTGCTGGTGACATCCTCAAACCCCCGCCCGCCATTCTTGTACAACGGGAAGGTGTCGTTCACCGTCCCCGTCACGAACACATCCGGCAGCCCGTCATTATCCACGTCGCGGAAATCCACTCCCATGCCGGCAATCGATTTCCCGTTCTGATTAAACGCCACGCCGGCCATGACCGCGAGCTCTGTAAACGTGCCGTCCCCTTTATTGCGGAACAGAAAACTGCGCAGCGTATCGTTGGCGACGAAGATATCCGTGAAACCGTCGCCGTCGTAATCGGCAAACGCGACGCCCATGCCCTTGCCGATCTTGTCCCCTATGCCCGCTGCGGCCGAAACATCGGTAAACGTGCCGTCCCCGTTGTTGCGATACAGAATGTTCGGAAGGCCTTCGTAGTGTTCCGGCGCGCAATAGGTGCGTGTGTTTCCGACCTTGCACTCCAAGTCGGTTGCCAGACTCCAGCGAACGTAGTTCACGACCAGCAGGTCCAGATCGCCGTCGTTGTCATGGTCGAACCAACCAGCCGATTGTCCCCAGCCCTTGCCATAGCCGGGCACCAGGCCCTCGACTCCGGCTTGCCTGGTCACATCGCTGAACTTGCGGCCGCGCTCGTTGTGCAGCAGTTGATTGCGGTTCACGCCGGCAATGTAGAGATCCTCGTAACCGTCGTTGTCGTAGTCGCCCACCGCCACACCCATGCTGTAGCCGGTCCCTGACACACCGGCGCTCCCGGTGACATCCGTCAGACGCTTGCCCCGATCGTTTCGGTACAGCCGGTTGTAGTAGGCCGGACTCGTCTTTTCCAATTGCGGAATGGCCGCGCCGTTTACAAAGTAGATGTCCAGCCAGCCGTCGTTGTTGTAGTCGAACAGCGCTACGCCCGACACCATGGTTTCGATCAGACGTTTATCGGGGGAAGCGGAGTTGCGCAGGATGAATCCGGCTCCCCAGTCCCGGGCTACGTCGTGAAAGCGGAAGGGAGGCTCCGCCGCCCCCAGCGCGGATACGGCGACGACACCGATGCCAATCGTGAAGAAATTGCGTCGGAAAACAGTCGCCATGGTTAGTACCTGAATCGGAACGATCGAACTTCTCCACCGCTGACGTGTCGTGTGTTGAAATTCAGACGATAGTCCAGGTGCAGCGAGCCGGTTGGATACCGCGTCTCCGGTCCATATGGATATTGCCCCATGGAATGGAAGGGCAGGGGATCCACGGTGTCGGATAGCGCTTCATAAAAATCCATGTCTTTCGCAAAACCATCGGCATGGAAAAAGTAGTCCCGGGTCCATCCGGGCCGGAGCGGAGGCAGCGCCGACGCGTCGAACTCCAAAGCGACCTCATCTCCGGAGCCGAGAATGGCGAACCGATCATCGGCTGCGTTCACGATTGGCCGCACGTCACCGTATGCGGTGTAGTAGCCCGAATGCCGCGTAAACGGTCCGGTCGCGCTGATCTGGCTGTAGTCATAAGACAAATCGCTCGCCGGATTACCTTCGATTTGCCGTGGGTAACCGAGGAATCGAAGTGATGCCTCCATCAACGGGACGTCGTGAAGTTCAACGGCATCGGTCTGAGGAGTCGTGTCGATCAGGATCTGATCCCAGTAAATCTTCAGATTCGTGCCGATGCGAATGCGTGTTGTTCCAGCCGGCAGCGTACCCGTGAGGTCGGCAACCGAGGTTCGGGCGAGTCCCGACGGAAAACCAATATCGTCGATCGCACGCACCCACCGCCCATCCGGCGTCTGGACGTCCAGAAAAGGGACGATGGCCTGGATACCTGCCTGATGCGCGGCGAACACCGACGTCGCGGTGAAGTACTCGATGAACCCCTGCAGGAAAAGTCGAAGCGGGCCGCTCGCATCGATTGTTCCGAGATCCAACTCGAGGTAGTGCAGCTGTGCAAAACCGCCGAATTGAATCGGATCGAACCCCGTCACGTAGCGCCGATCCCGATTCAGCAGCATCGGTCGCACGTCGCGGCCACCCTCGTCTCGAGCCGCAGCGGGCGGGCGCGCGTTGCGGCTTGTGACGACTTTGAAAGCCGGAAACGGCGGCTGGCTCGCGAAATACTCGTTCGGATACACCACGACGTCGCTCGGATGATCAACCGCGAGTAACCGGACGTGATCGAGATACGTGAGTTCCTCCATCACCTCGGCGAATCGAAAGCTGAGCCGGCCATTGCGCGGTTTGACGCGGCTGCCGTCAACCTTCAAATACTCCGTCGGATCCGGGATGTTGCGGCGGCCCGGCGCTTCCCAATGACCGACAATGCCGGGCCCGATCATATCGGCGATGAACTCGTATCGCTCACCGTTCCAGACCCACACCACCGGGCACGAGCTGCCGCGGCGATCGATCTCGTTCAGCAGATGCCGCCGCCCGGATTGAAGTTGAACCTCATCCTGGACCACCCCCGTCGGCCACAGCAGGCGCACGATGTCGGCCTCCCGCAAGCGATCGATGCCGGCCAGGATGCCGGGCGCGTTTTGTCCCAGGTACCCTGATGAGGACTGCAGTTCCCATTTCTGGCGGAGCGCGCCGGCAAACACTTCCACTTTTGTGCCGAAGCCGCTGCGATTGTCGGCGAGACCGCGCAAAGCCAGGCGAACCGACGCGCGACGGTTGCCTCCGTTATTGCGAAGAAGGACCGGCGGTCCATCGTTCTGCGTGATGAGCAGATCCGTATCCCCGTCGCCGTCCGTATCGCCTGCAATCAGCGCGCGAGGCCGTTCCAGGCCGACCGTCGCGCCTGCCACACCGGTCACATCGGCGAAGCGCTCGCCGCCCAGGTTTCGCAGCACGCGGATTTCACCCTTTTGCCCGCCCGTTTCTCCGACAGCGGCCAGGTCCAGCCAGCCATCATTATCGACATCGACTGCCGCAATCCCCCATCCTCGAATCCACTGCGGATCGGGAATCGCGATGCGGTCGAATCGCGCGCCGCCAACGTTCTTCCACAGGCTGAGACCCGGCGAACCCCAGTGCGTGAAGGCCAGGTCCATCCAACCGTCCTTATTGAAATCGACGGCAACAGCGCCGGCCGGAGGCGAGGGAAAGACCGGGTTCCACGGCTCCGCCGCCCGAAACGGGCCCTCGCGTGGATTGCCAAGGATGAGAGCGGCGCGCCGCCATCCAGTCAGGACAAGGTCGATGGCGCGATCGTTGTCGAGATCGGCTGCCACGGCTCCAATGCCTGGCGCGTCACCCGCGAGTCCCGCTTGCTCCGTTGCGTCCGCGAACGTGCCATTGCCGTTATTGCGCCATAGCTGATTCGAAGCCGCTCGACTAAAGTCGAGCCCTACCGACGTCTGCTCATTCGTCGCAAAGGGAAAGTCGAACTGGCCGTTCGGCCCAAGTGCAAAGTCCGTAAAGCGCGACACATACAGATCAAGGTCGCCATCGTGGTCGTAGTCGACGAACGAGAGACCGAGCGGAATGCCGGACACGCGAATGCCGAGCGTCGTTGTCACATCGCGAAACGTACCGTTGCCTTGATTGCGGTACACCGCGACGCCATCCGCAAATCCGATAGCGAGATCATCGCGACCATCGTTGTCGTAATCGCCGGCCGTGCAGCCGAGAGCATTCTGCGTGATGTTCAGCCCCGCCCGTGATGTGACATCGGTGAAGCGCCCGCCGGAATTGCGGTACAGCATGGCCTGCCGCATCCCTCCAAGCAGCAACAGATCGGGGCGGCCATCCGTATCGAAGTCCGTGAAGCAGGCGCCCGAGCCAAGCAGCCGGAGGATGCGATTCGATGGAGATGGCCTCTGCGGATCGAACCGGATACCGGCGCGAGGATCCGGCGTGAAACGAACGGCGAAGTCGGATGGAACAGGATCCTCGCCGGCGATGGGTTCAGCCGTCGAATACGGTCCCTGCTCTCCGTAGACCGAGCTGATCGGCTTACCCAGCCTGGACTGTGAGAGGTCGTCGAACCGTGCGAGGTGTAGAGCCGCAGCCGCTGCGTTACCGGAAAGCTGGTAGGCTCGGGCAAGGCCGAATTCCGCCGACACATGCCGCGAATCGAGCGCCAGGCATCTCACAAATATCGCGATCGCCTGATCGTAGCGGCCTGCTTGAGCATGAAGCTGGCCGAGAAAATACAGCGTGTCCGCGTCGTTCGGATCGATTCGCGCGACATGTTCAAAGGCGTCAATGGCGGGGTCACGTTCGCCCAACGTCCGATACGCGAGCCCGAGGTTGTACCACGCCCGCGCATTCTGGGGCTGCTGGCGTGTCGCATCGAGGAGCGCGTCTCGGCCTTCAGCGAGGCGTTGCGCCTGGACGAGCGCGATGCCTTCATTCAGCCGCGCGGCAAATAACGATGGATTGCGCCGGAGCGCCTGCCGGAATGAATCGAGCGCTTCATCGATGCGCCCCTGATTCATGTAAGCGACGCCGAGATTATTGAGGCGGATGGCCTGCGCAGGACCGTTCTGGCCGAGAGCAAAGGGCAAGGCCGCAAAGAAGCACAGAAGGCCCAAGAGAGTCTTCTTCACTTGCGGGGCGTCTCCGGATTCGGGTGAGCCTCAATCCACTGCTGCTCTTTCGCGGCCTCCTCGGCGTTTCCGAGCAGGGAGTGGCAGCGCGCCAGCAGCATGTGGGCAGCACGCTCGCTATTCACGTCGATGCCCTCCGATGACAGCGCAACCGTTGCCTCGGCAATTGCGCGCGCGGGTTCGCCGGCACGGTCGTAGTGTTTTGCCTTCTCCAGACGTGCGGGCCCGAATCGGGGAACCCGCTGCAGGATCTGGTCGACGATGGCCTGTGCCGCTGCCTCGTCTCCGTATCGCGCGAGGAACTGGACATATTGAAATGCGGCGACCGGATCGTACGCTGTCTGGCCGCCATTGATGTCGTTCGCGCGCTGAAACGCCCGGCGTGCTCCTGCCGCGTCCTCCAGCCGGCTGTGGCACATGCCGAGCAAGGTATGCATCTGCACCAACGCCAGAGCATTCAGCCCGGGTAGGGTCAGCGCCTCACGTTCCTGCTCAACGCAGATCTTTTCACTGCCATTCAAATAGGCCCATTGCGCGTAGTAATGCCTGGCTTCAGGATCGCGCGGCAGCATTTTCGCGGCGTGCGCCAGTAAGGCGCCGGCCTCACGACTGTCGTACCTGGCACGGAACAGTCGCTGGCCCAGCGCGCGCTCAAGAATGGGCGCAGCAGGATAGACGCGTAAGCCGGCGCGCAACGTCGCGGAGGCTTTCGCGGGGTCCGCCAGCTGCGCGTAGCATTCAGACAGCAGGAGGTAGAGATTCTCGCCGCCTTTGGGGTCGGTGCGGATCGCCGCCTCGATCGTCGTGACGGCTTCTCGATACTGCCCCGCCTGCACCTGGGCCACGGCTACGGCGAGCGGCGACCGCGCCTGAAAAGCCCAACCGGTCACTGCCACCGAGCAGACGATCACAAACGTCGAGGCTGCACGAAGACGGAACACACGCCTATGTTATTGAGGAAGCGTGTAGAACGTATACGTGGACTTCCAGGTGAAAGCCTTCCCCGGATCAGCGGCGACTTCGATAAACGGTTCCACCGCGACGACGGTGCGAATGGACCACACCGTCGCGTTCTGTAACGGACGGTCACCCTGGATGCGAATGCCCGCGCCTGCTTTGCGATTTTCGATTCTAAAGTCGTGATCGGACGCGGTGGGGCCGAAGCCCTGCAGGCCGCCGGCGACGCGCTCCGTTCCTTCGACCGCCTTCACGTAGGCGAACTGCTTACCACTAATCACCGCAGCGGCGGGGTCGGGCAGGCGCGTCGACTTGATCTCATACGGGACGGAGACCGTGATGTCGCCGGTCGGCAGGCGATCGAACACCGTGAAGTTGTGGTTGTAGACCACCGACTTGATGGGAAGCGTGCCGGTGTTTTCGAGGCTGTGCTCCATCACCATTTCCGGTTTGTCGTCGATCAGCCGGATCGTCTTCTTGTAGCGATATGCGTAGCCCGTCGCCGGATCGTTGAGTTCCTGCGTGAACTCGATAGCGTTGGCGGTTTGGTTGACGCTCCATTTTCCGTGGTCCACGATGTCGTAGGGATTCGCGAACGCGTAACGGGTGTCGTCTCGTTTCTTCAGCACGCCGACACCGATCTTGACGAAGCGGTCCCCCTCTTTCGCGGTGTCATAGCCGAGCGGCGTCTGAAATTCCTGCGCCGGCCCGACTGCCGATGTGTTCAGGGAGACGAGCACCTCGTCATCCTTATAGGAGACGTCGCGCACCGTGGGATCCATTTGTGAGAACCACTGGCCGTAGAACGTATGGCCGGCGAACTCCACGCTGCTGACCATGCCGCTCCAGTCGAATCGCGCGCCTGTGTAGAATCCGTTGACCGGATCCGGCAGGTACATTTTCACGCGGAGCTGCGTGTTCGAGAGTGTGGCTTCCGGGCTGGTCTGCGCCCATGCGCCGAGGACGCAGGCGAAGAGCAATATGGTGGTGATTGTGGTGCGCATAAGAAACCTATTCGGGCTCGCGGACTCGCAGTATCTGATCCGCCTTCACGTCCGACAATGTCTGCACCTGGCCGCCTGGCCAGCGGATCTCGATGGAGGAGACAGCACTTTCGGCCCCCAGGCCGAAGTGCACGCGACGATCGGAGGACGACATCAAGCCGGTCGAGACCGACACGTGATTATGCAGCATGCGGCCCGAAGCGGTCGTGACTTTGATCCTGGCGCCGATGGCGTCGCGGCTGCGTCGCGTCCCCTGCAGGTCGAGAAGCAGCCAGTGCGCGCCGGCCGTTCCCGCATTCATGAGAATTCTGGGCCGCTCGTTGATGCCGGTCACCACAATATCGAGCGATCCGTCATCGTTGAGATCGGAAAACGCTGAGCCCCGATGGAAGCCCTTTCGCGTGAACGCGGCACCCATGGCCGTGGAGACGTCGGCGAAGGATTTGCCGTCAAGATTGCGAAACATGGTGTCCGATTGCGCCGCATTGTCGCCCAGATAGTCCACGTCGCCGTTGGCGGAGTAGAGATCTTTCCACCCGTCATTGTCATGGTCTACGAATCCGGCGCCCCAGCCGCCGAACCGGTACGACAGGCGGCCGAGCCCCGTGGACGGACTGACGTATCGGAAAGCCTTCCCGCGATCGCCGGCGAACAGCGCGAATACCTGGGTCGCGAGATCGTTGTAAAAGAGGTCCACGAAACCGTCGTTGTTGAAATCTTTTGCGTCCGACCCCATCCCGTTCACGGCAATCCCATCGTCGTTGAACGACACGCCGTAAATGGCGCCCTGTTCCCGGAACCTGCCGGCGCCCTGATTGATGAACAGGAAATTGCGTTCGGTGTCGTTGACGATGAAGATGTCCGGCAGGCCGTCATCGTTGACGTCGGCAATCGACACGCCCATCCCTTTGCCGCGCGCCTGACCGAGACCGGATTGTTCTGTGACATCTTCGAATGTGCCGTTTCCACGATTGCGATACAGCCGATTGGGCACGCTGACGTAGCGCGTGGGGCTGCAATAGATTTCGCGCTTGAGTGAATCCGCGCACTGGACGTCGGTCTCGGGCGTCCAGATTGTGTAATCGGAGACGACCAGGTCGGGCAGGCCGTCATTGTCGTGGTCAAACCACGCCGCGCCAACGCTCAGCGTATTTGGTGGCTTTGAGATTCCCGAATCAGCTGTCGCGTCGGTAAATGTCCCATCACGATTGTTGTGCAGAAGCGTGTTCGAACCCGCGTTGGCAAGGAACAGATCAGCGTAGCCGTCGTTATCGTAATCGCCCGCGGCAGCCCCGAGGTGATAGCCGGTAGTGCCGCCCGCGAGACCCGCGGCTGACGTGCGGTCCTCAAACATTCCTGCGCCGCGATTGTGCAGCAGCGCATTGGCGAATGCCGCGGGTTTTCTCATCGACGGTAATTCCGCACCGTTGGTGAGAAAGATGTCCATACGGCCGTCGTTGTCGTAATCGAGTATGGCCACGCCGCCGACCAGCGGCTGGATGAAGTATTTGCGGCGGCGATAGTCGTTCCGCGTGACGTAGTTGAATGAGGACTGGGACGCGACGTCGGTGAAGTACGGTCGAGGCTGCTGGGCGTCGGCGCCCCCGCCTGGGATCATGGCGAGCAAGGCACAAAAGAAGGCCGCACTCACCGAAGTGATGTGCGGCCTGTGTCTCAGAAGTTCACGCGCGCTGAGAGCTGGATCTGCCGGGGCCCGTTGCCCGCGGCGGTGATGAGCCCATAGTTCGCGTTTCCGATCTGCGAATTGTAAGGCCCGAAGCCTCGAATGTTGAAAAGGTTCTGGGCTTCGGCGCGAACCTGGACAAACCGGGACGCACCAAATGCGAAGTTCTTCATCAGAGACAGATCCCACTGATGATATTCCGGGTTGCGATACGTGTCGTCGTTCGGCGGCAGGTTGCCGGACACGAAGATCCGCGCTCCGACGACCTTGGTCGGATCCAGACGGCGGATGCTGTCTGCCGTAATCGGATCCACCGGCGAATGCAGCACCTGCAAATCGCTTGTGTAGTTCGACGGCGTCAGGTTGTGGTCGGATCCGGCGTAGCTTCCCCACGTCTGGTTGATTTTGATGGTGTTGTTGATGTTGCTGGTCGTGCTTCCCGTCAACGTAATCGGCGTGCCGGTGTAGAACTGGTAGTTGCCCGCCATCTGCCAGCCGCCGACAACTTTGTCCACAATGCGCGACGCCAGGCCCGACGGTGAGCCCATCCACTTGCGCCCGCCGCCGAACGGGAACTCATACACCCACGACAGGTTGAGGCGATGCTTGCGATCCAGCGGGCTGAGGCCCCACGCGGCCGTATACGAATCGAACGACTGAACGGTCTTGCCGCCTTGCCCGTCTGCGCCGCCGACATCGTCCTTCAATTTGCCGAACGTGTAGTTCGCCAGCGCCGAAAGCCCGTGACTGAACCGCCGCTCCAGACGCGCGGTCATGGCGTTATACGACGACCTGCCCAGAGGCAGTCCGGATACCTGCACACGTCCGTAGTAGGGATACTGGTACTGCAACAATCCCATCTGCTGCGTGCTTCCTGTAATGGTCGTTTCAAGTGTCTGTCCCGCGTTGGGCGATGCCATGAACTTCTGGCTGTTGGCAGCCAGCTCAGGAACGAGCAGCTCCTTTGGATAGGAACTGATCGTCTCTGTCGCCAGGAGGCCGACACCGCGACTGCCGACATAGCCAAGATTTACGACCATGTTTCCCGGCAATTGCCGTTGTATGTCAAGGGACCAGTTGTACTCGCGAGGCATGCGCAGCTCGGCCGACACCACGTTCGCGCCGGGATCCAGGGAGCTCTGCAGGTTGGCAACCCGCACATCCTTTGCGTAGCTGCTGAACATCGCAGGCAGCGGGAACGGATTCTCCCACGTGGAAATGTAGTTGCGGCCGCCGTCAGTGGACGCATGCCAGCCGGCGAACGCCTGATCCGACAGCGCAACGTTCGCGTTGCTCGAAGCATAGCTGTTCGCGTTTCCGGTCGTTGGGAGAAACATCTTGCCGAACGACGCGCGAACCACGGTGTCTTCCTTTACCTGGTATGCGACGCCGATGCGGGGAGCGAACTGGAAATGGCTGAGCTTTTGCGGCGAACGCCCCGGAAATTCGGGCGTCCCTGCGATCAGTACCGCGCCCGGATCGAAGCTTCCACGCGTGGCCCATTCAGGAACCGGGGTATTGGCCGGCAAACCGGCCTTGATCGCTTCGGCGGTGAAATTGTAGCCCGGGTTGATCTTGAACAGCGATGGATGTGTCGGATCCCAGAAATACAGCCTGTCGAAGCGCTCGGTCGTTGGACGCTCGTCATCCCAGCGGATGCCCAGATTCAACGTCAGTTTTGGAGTCACCCTCCAGTCGTCCTGCACAAACCCGCCCCAGTAGTTCGTGTTCATAAACCGGTCCGTGGGCCTGGCCATATTGTTGCGGTTGTTGATGCCAAGCAGGAAACTGCCCAAACCGAGGACGCGGCCTTCATTGGCGCCATTGCCGAAATCACCCTGGAACTGGTGCAGCGGGTTCACCATGAAGTTCATAATGTTGGTCCCGCCGCCTGCGGTAGCGAAATTGTCGTAGTAGCGGCGATGTTCGCCTCCCCACTTCAGTGTGTGGCTGCTGAACGTCTTGGTCATCGTTCCTGCAAACACGTTCGTGGTGGAATTGGTGGTGGATAAACTGCCTGCCTGAGCGTACGGTGTGCCGCTCATGAACGAATTGGCAATCGTCGGCGTGTCGTTGTCGCCGAGAAACTCGCGATACACCGCGGGCAGGAAGTCGTTTGTGAATCCCTCCGGGTGCTTGGCTCCAGTGAGCTGCGGCGTGTAGGTGACCGATGCGCGCAGGTCCATAAGCATGGTCGGACCGAGCGTCCAGGTGTAGTTCAGATTTCCCGATCGGCCGCCCTTCACCTGCGAAATGTTGCTGGTGTACAGGGGCGTATCCATGGTCGGCGTCGAGCTCTGGTCTCCGTTGAAGGTCCCCACGCGGAAGTTGATTCGCTGGGTGTTGCTGATGTTGTGATCCACGCGAACACCGAGACGGTAGTCAGCCTGTCGGCTCGACGACGCAAAGGCGTAATTGTTCAGGCTGCTGCTCCCCGCCACGGAGGGGCGGTTCGGCATCGGAATCATGGCCAGAATCGCTTTCGAGACGGGCGAGATCTTCTCAGCAGGCACATGGCGGCCGTCGCCCCCGAGCAAGCCCGTGCGTTCCCAGAGGCCCCGGCTCGCGTTGAACACCTGCGGACCGAACGGGTCGTACATCACGTACACGCGTCCCTGATAGGTCGTCTGAGAGAAGTCTCCAGTCCGTTCAAGGGCCGTAGGCACGCTGCTGAGCGTAAGCGCCCCAGACTCCTTGCGCCTGAAATACTCGTTGTCCACGAAGAAGAAGGTTTTGTTGTGTCCGTCGTAGACGCCGGGGATGACGACCGGCCCGCCAATCGTGTAACCGGAATTGTTCTGGCGGAAATCGGCTTTCTTCGCGCCAATGGAGTTCTGTGCCCACGAGTTGGCGTTCAACTTGTCATCGAACATGTACGAATACGCGCTGCCGCGAATCGTGTTGGTGCCGCCCTTGGTGACCAGCGTGACATAGCCGCCGGAAATGCGGCCGTATTCCGCGGAGATCCCAGCGGTGACGACCTTGAACTCCGACACGGCGTCCATGGAAGGGACCTGATTGGTCAATCGGTTCGCCTGACCGGAATTCACCACGCCGCCATCGACGTAATAATCCACAGCGCTGGTTCGGCCGCCATTGAGTTGAATGGAGTTGCCTGAACCTTGGACGTTTCCAGCCAGACTCAACAAGGCAAAGGGGTTCCGGTTGAGCTGAGGCAGATTGCTGATGAACTGATTGTTGATGATCTCGCCAACCTGCGCATCTGCGGTCCGGAGCAGCGGTGCGTCCGCCGTCACAGTGACCTCTTCAGCGGTATTGCCGATTTCGAGGGAAATTTTGAACGTCAGCCTGTCGCCCACGTGCACTTCGAATGGCGAGCCCGCGTAACGCTTGAAGCCGGCAAGTTCCGCCGTTGTGACATACGTACCTGTTTGCAAACTGCCGAACAGAAACTTCCCGTCCGCCTGGCTGACGGTTTGGATCGCCACGCCCGTCTGCGTATTGGTCACGATGACGTCAGCACCCGGAATGACGCCTCCTGACGCATCCATGATGACACCGCTGATGGAGCCCGTGCTCTGCGCCCACGCGCCAACGGACCACAGCAGCAACAGGGCCACAGCCATACTGATACGTTTTTGACACATACCTTCCCCCTTTGACCCGTTGCCAATTGTTTCCTGAAGTGGCAGTACTTGTTCTACAGGTTACGCAGTCGGCACATTCTGGCGATCGGCGTAGAACGTGTCAACGTGTGTGTTGCGGGATGGACTGGGGTGTTGCGAAACGCTGTGTGGGAGATGTGAGAGGGCCTTAAACTGGCAAACACCTCAGCGGAGACCCTCACGCAGCCCGAAGCGCCGTGCCTCGTCGAAGTGAAGGGCCATCGCCTTACGGGCCCGCGATGAGTGCTGGGCCTCGATGGCGTCCGCGATGGCTTCATGCGTATCCGCGATCTTCTCAATTTCGGCCAGCGTCGATCTGCTGCGTAAGCCGGTGCGAATGGAGGATTCGTACGAGCCGCGGAGAGCCCTGCCAAAAATCTCGAAGAGCACGTTTCCGGTCGCATTGCCGATCACCTGGTGAAAACGGACATCGAAGCGGGCGAAACGGTCCAGGTCATTCACCGTGTGCCGCATCCCTTCGATCGCCTTCCTCAACGCCTCAACGTGCCCTGAATTCCGATGCATCGCTGCCAGTTCCGCGGCACGGATCTCGACGGCGGAGCGCAGTTCCAGGACGTCTTCGACCGACGCCTGCTCTGTCGAAAGCGCATGCGCGAAAAGCGGCGTGAACGCATCAGGGCTCAACTCACCCACTCGAGGTGACCGGCCCATGGCTGTCTCCACGATCCCTGCCTTTCGCAGAGAGTGATACGCCTGGCGAACCACTCCACGACTAATCCCAAGGTCGCCGCTCACCTGCACCTCCGACGGGACCCGATCTCCTGGTTTGAGATCGTTCTGCTGGATGTGCTTAATCAGGTATTGCGTAACCCGTTCCGAGAGGTTGTACTCGTGTCGGCCGCTGGCTTTCATGCGCCTACTCTATCCCAGACACAGTGACGAACAGCCCTCGCGGGGAGCGTGCGCTTCGCCTGCATCGTGCTGCGACGCTCCGCCGAGCACGCAGGCGAACCTTCCGATCATAGAGCGTGTCGTTGATCAGGTGAGTGTGCCGCAAAGGCTCACCTCGGAACGCGCGGAAACCATGGGAAGAAGGCCGGCGTGCGAGCGATGTACGCGAGGTAGCCGGGCTTCACGCAATCGCTGCGGCGGTGGGTCGCGTCGGAAAAGGGCGTACTTGCGCTCTGCGCGCGTGATGATGACGGTGTGCCTTCAACACAAGCGGCGATGCTTCGGGGTTCTGAGTAGTTCGACTATCGAGAGCCTCAGCGCGGTCCTGGGTACTTCGCGAGCTTCCTCTGCAAGGACCTTCGGTGCATGCCGAGCTGTCGTGCCGCCTCGGAGATGTTGCCATCGCAGTCCGTCAACACGCGGTTTAAATGCTCCCACTCGACTCTCGCGAGCGACGGCGGGTCAGTCGTGAGATCGCGGGGCCGGGACGCGAGCCCGTGTTGGAACGCCGCCAGGATGCGATCCGGGTCCGTCGGCTTCGTCAAGTAGTGCGTCGCACCCAGCCGTACGCTCTCCAGCGCCGTGGCGATGCTGCCGTAGCCAGTGAGCACGACGATGGCGGTCGAGGGATCGATCGCCTTGAGTCGGCGTACGACTTCGAGGCCGGACTGGTCGGGGAGTCGCAGGTCGACGACCGCCATCTCGGGGCTGTCCTGCTCGGCGGCTTTGATCGCGCTTGCAGCGTCGGACACTCCTTCGGCATCGTAGCCGCGCTCCCGGAATGCGTTGACGAGAATCCTGCGAAACGCGCTGTCGTCCTCGACGACGAGGATGTTCGCCACGATTCGCGACATCACGACCTCTCAGGCAGTTCAAGGATCGCCGACGTGCCGGCGCCAGGAGTGGATCGCAGACTGAACGTCCCACCCATCTGATCCGCGAACGCGCGTACCAGAAACACTCCGAGTCCGAGACCCGCGCCGGCAGGCTTCGTGCTGAAAAAGGGTTCGCCCGCGCGTGCCTTTTCTGCGTCGTCCATCCCGCGGCCGCGATCGATGACCTCGAATCGCAGGCCGTTGGAGTCCTCGATGCGCATCGTGACGCGCTGATCCGAAGTTGAGGCATCGAAAGCATTCCGCAATAATGCGATCAGAGCCTGGCGCAAGGGCTCCGCTGGCACATCAATCGATTGCACGTGCTGCGGGACGCTGACATCCAAGCGCTCCGCCAGCGATTCCCCGAGACGATATCGCAGGTCCTCGATCAGGCGGCTCACGAGCACCTTGGAGTCGCTGGCAGAGGTCGCCACCGCGCGTCCACTCAATTGGTCGAGCACTCGGGTGCAACGATCGACTTCCTCGCGGATGACCCCGATGTACTCAGCCTCCCTCGTCGAGGAAGAGATCTGCGGCCTTGCGATTGTTCGTTCGAGTTCTCCGGCGGCCGTACGTATCGTGCTCAATGGCGTCGCGAGTTCGTGCGCCGCGCCCGCGCCGAGCGCGAACAACGCGGCGAGCCGCTCGCTTTTTGCTGCCGATGCCCGAGCCTCGGTGAGCTCACGTTCGCGCTGCGCGAGCGACTCGGACACGCGCCCGACGAAGTACGCGATGAGGCCTGTTGCTGCGGCGAACGCGACCCACATTCCGGACAGGTGCAACGTAAGCACTGCGCCGCTACCGGACGGGTCGATGAACTCGAGCGGCCGGTGATAGAAGAACGTGAAGCCGTACGCGAGGTTCGACACGGCGCCGAGCGCAATGGCCCACTTGTAGCCAAGCGCGACTGCCGCAACGGTGATACCGACCAAGTACACAATTCCGAACGGATTGAGAGGGCCGCCAACCAGATAGAGAATGCCCGTCAGCAGTCCGACATCCACCAACAGTGCTCCACCAACGACGATCCGGCGCGGCACGGGAGAGCGCAACTGGAAGGCTAGCGCAGCGTTCGTCATGGCGAGCGCCGCGAGCAGCGTGACCAGCGGCACAACCGGCAATCGGACCCGCCAGAACACATGTGCGGCCCAGGCGGCGGCCGCAAGGGCGATGACCGATGCCCATCGCAGGCGGACAAGCCACGGCATCACAACCAGCGGCGCTTGGTCGGCTCCACGACGAGTCGCTTGTAGGTCTGAGAGTTGGTCCATCGAGCACACGGCCGAGACTGCACTCGCGCCAGTAGTGAGTGTACCGGACGTCGCTGATCACACCAACCGATCGAGTTCCTCGGTCGTGGCTCCGGCCGCGCTCAGTGGCGGAAATCGACTTTGACCCAGAGCGTTCGTCCAGGCTCATTCACACGCGTCGTCGTTGGGAACCCGGTCACCTCTGAGCCATTCCGGCTGATGAACTCGGCGTAGGTCGTGTCGAACAGGTTGTCCACGCCCATCGAGAGCGACGCCAACCGGTGCACGCGCGCGCGGCCGTTCAGCGAGAACACCGCGAACCCGGGCGTCGGGCCGAGATCCTGCCCGACGATGTTCCCTTGGTTGAGAGCGTAACGCTTCTGCGCAGAGACAACGCGCGCGAGGCCGCCGAGCGACCAGCGATCGGTTGAGTACTGCAGCCCGAGGCGGGTCTCGAGCGGCGGGAGCTGCGCCAGCGGCAAGTCATCCGTCCGGTTGTCGCCGCGTACATAGGCAAGACTGGTGTCGAGCTTCAGGCGCGCGGTCAGCGAGGCTGCCAACGTCGCCTCGCCCCCCCAACTCGACGCGTCGACGTTGCGGGTCACGGTGGCCGTCGTCGGCGCCATGCCCATCCCGCTGCCGGCCCCTCGCTTGACGTAATTGCTCTGGATCAGCAGGAAGTCGTCGATCCGATTGGCGAAGAACGAGACCGAGCCCGACACGACGTCCGCCCGGTAGAGCAGACCCGTATCGAGCTGTGTCGTCTTCTCGGGCCGCACGTCGAAGGCACTGAGCGACGTCGTGCTCTGCTGGCTGACCAGCTCCCAGTAGTCCGGCGTGCGCTGCGTGTGACCGATGCCCGCGAACAACGTGGTGCCGGACGTCAGTTCGCGTTCGAAGCGCCCGAAGCCGCTCGGCAGCATCTCGTGGCGCTCCGCGTCTGCGGTGGGGTTCGGCGTGGTCCTGCCCATCCCCACTGCAACAATCGCGCGCTCATCGCGTGCGCTCCAGCGATCCAACCGCGCACCGCCGATGATCCGCTGCCGCGGTCCCAGGGCGCGTGTCACGTCGCCGAACAGGCCGACGTCGTTGAAGGCGGCATCCTGCACGCGGTCCTTTGCCTCGAACGGATCCAGCTCCTGGTTCGAGGAGTTGCGCACGGCGTGGCGGTTGTTCTGCCAGTCGAGGCCCACGTTCGCCGTGGTCGCGTCCCTCCACGTGAAGCCGAGGGCGACCCGGCCGCCGAGCGTGCGCCTGTCGGGATTCGAGACCGTGGGCGCCGGCATCATCATCGAAGGCGTAAGCGGGCGGAGGCTGTAGTTGTCCATGACGTGATCGACGTAGTTGTAGTACGTCTGCGCCTCCAGTCTGGACACGACGGGCGACAGATTCCGTCGCTCGAAACGGACGCCGAGATTCCGCCGCGCGAACCTGGCACCGTCCATCATCCGGTCGGCATAGGCCGCCTGGCCGTCGCTGAACGTGGTCGAGGCTTCGACCAGCGTGTCCGCGTCGGGCGTCCAGCCGACCGCCGTGTCGGCACTCCAGCGCTCGTACTCCGAGTGCACACGGCCGCCGCTGCCGTCGCGATAGTCATCCATCGAGGAACGCGTTACGAACGCGCGCAGGTAGGCCCCACCGCCGGCCACGCGGACGTTGGCCGCCTGGTCGTTGCGGCCGAAAGAGCCGATTGTGGGGGCCGCGTAGAGGCTGAGCCCCGGCGTGGGCGTGCGCTCGCGCTCGAAGAGGACCACGCCAGCGGAGTTGCCCGGGCCGTGCGCCACCGACTGCGGTCCCTTGAGGACCGTGATCTGGTCGTAGGCATCCGGAAAGACGTAGGCCGTCGGCGGATCCATCCGGAAGCTGCACCCGCCCAGCAGGTTCTGGCCATCGAGCAGGATTCCAAGACGAGAACCGGCCATGCCGCGGAGGACCGGGTCACCATCCGTGCCGCCTTTGCGAATCACGGAGAAGCCCGGAATGGTCTTCAGGTACTCGGCGCCGTCCTGTGCGGGGATTGGCTGGCGCGGCTGCTGCGGATCGGTCTCGACTCGCAACGGTTGACTGATACCGTGCGCCGTCACTTCCACGCGCACCTCACCCAGTGCGATGTCCAGCGTCACATTAACGATCGCTGTGGTCGTTCCGGTCACGACGGCGGTGCGGAGCGCCGGCTGAAAGGCGGGAGCAGATGCGGAGACCGAATAGCGGCCGGGTGGCAGGCTGCCGAACTCGAAGCGCCCTTCGGCATCGGCGCCCGATTGGCGCACGAGCGCGACATCGAGGCTGCGGACCTCGACCCTCGCAGCAGGAATAACGCCGCCCGTGCGATCGGCGACGGTGCCGGAGATACGCCCCGGCGGGTCCGTCGGCTGCGCGGACGTAGCGGCGGCGGTGCAGAGGACGAGTAGCCAAGTGCTAAGCAGGCGTGCCATGTGCGCAACTCCCAAGGAGAGACAACCCGAACACTGCCAGTGTGACCCTGTCGGAGGCCGGATTACTGCGTCAAGTTGTCGCAGCCGGCATGGCGCGGACAGAGTCGCGGCATGATGGCCAATCCGAGAGCCGTCTCTTGAGCTGGATGCCGGTCAACGAACCGGCGCGGCTGATCACGGCGCTCAAGCCCCGCACCGCTGCGGGCGATGTCCCATGCCTGCACGAGAGCGCGGTGGCGTCCCCAGCCGGGTCCTCGCCGGCTATACTTGAATGCCCGTAAGCGCTCGCGATACATTAGGAGGTCTGACACAATTTCTGACACAATTTGGGTTTTGGGCTGAGCCACTCGCCCGTAAACCTCTGACTCTAAAAATACGGAGAGATGGCCGAGTGGTTGAAGGCGCACGCTTGGAAAGCG
>CAYHHH010000058.1:0-25444 GCA_964356125.1 uncultured Bifidobacteriaceae bacterium
GCGGCTCTGCGCACTCGCCGGCGTTTTGACGCTGGGCTGTCAGAGCGGACCCGGGGATGGCGGTCCGCCGACGGCCGAAGGGGCGCACCGCTTCGTCGAGGCCGCCGAGGCACGGCTCCAGACGCTCGGCAACAACGCGAGCCGCGCGGGCTGGGTCCAGAACAACTTCATCACCGTCGACACGCAGGAGATCGCGGCGAACGCGCAGAGCGAGCTCGCCGCGGCGGTGTCGGAGCTCGCTCGCGGCGCGCGCCGATACGAACAGCTCCAGCTGCCCCCAGAAGACGCGCGCAAGCTGAGGCTGCTGAAACTGATGCTCGCGGCGCCGGCTCCTGACAACAAGGCCGAGCGCGATGAATTGTCGAGTGTTTCAGCCTCGCTCGAAGCGGATTACGGGAAAGGCCAGTACTGCCGCGACGTGAACGGCAAACGGGAATGTCTGGGCATCGACGCTGCGTCGAACATTCTTGCATCGAGTCGCGATCCGAAGGAGCTCGCCGACGTCTGGCAGGGGTGGCACGCGGTCGGCGCGCCCATGCGCGATCGGTACACGCGCTTCGTCGAGCTGTCCAACAAAGGTGCGCGCGAGCTGGGATTCGCCGACGCGGGCGTGCTGTGGCGCTCGAACTACGACATGCCGCCCGACGCGTTTGCCGCCGAGGTCGATCGCCTGTGGACGCAGGTACAGCCGCTCTACATGTCGCTGCACACGTACGTGCGATCGAAGCTCGCCGAGAAGTACGGCGCCGGCGTGCTGCCCGCCAACGGAATGCTTCCGGCGCATCTCGTCGGCAACATGTGGGCGCAGGACTGGAGCAACATCTATCCGCTGGTGGCCGCACCGGCGTCCGGTGAGGGGTACGATCTGACGAAGGAGCTGACGCGGCGGAAAGTCGACGCGCGCGGGATGGTGAAATACGCCGAGGGCTTTTTCACCTCGCTCGGATATCAGCCGCTGCCGCCCGCCTTCTGGGAGCGCTCGCTCTTCACCAAGCCCGCCGACCGCGAAGTGGTCTGCCACGCCAGCGCGTCCGGATGGGGCGCTCCCGAGGACGTGCGCATCAAGATGTGCATCGAGATCAACGCGGAGGATTTCCAGGTGGTGCACCACGATCTCGGCCACAACTACTACGGCCTGCTCTACGCCAAACAGCCCTGGCTGCATCGCGACGGCGCCATCGACGCGTTTCACGAAGCGGTCGGCGATCTGATCGCGCTCTCGGCGACGCCGGGATACCTGAAACAGATCGGGCTCATCGATCGGGTCCCTTCGGAGAAGGCCGACATCGAATATCTTCTCAACGCGGCGTTGCTGAAAGTCGCCTTCCTGCCGTTCGGCGTGGTGATCGATCAGTGGCGCTGGAAAGTGTTCTCCGGTGAGGTTCCTCCCGCCCGCTACAACACGGCGTGGTGGGAGCTGCGCAACAAATACCAGGGGATCGACGCACCGGTCGCGCGAACGGAAAGCGATTTCGATCCTGGCGCGAAGTACCACGTGCCGGCGAACACGCCCTACACGCGATATTTCCTCGCCCACATCCTGCAGTTCCAATTTCATCGGGCGCTCTGCAAAGAGGCCGGCTTCACGGGACCGCTCTATCGCTGCTCGATTTACGGAAATAAGGCCGCCGGTGCGAAGCTCGCGAAGATGCTCGAGATGGGCAGCAGCCGTCCGTGGCCGGAAGCGCTGGCGGTGCTGAACGGTGAATCGAAGATGGATGCGACGGCGATGCTCGACTACTTCGCGCCGCTCAAGACGTGGCTCGACGAGCAGAACCGCACTGCGAAGCCGGGGTGGGGGCCCACGCGATGACACGCTTGATGCTTGCGACCGTCGCGCTGCTCATCGCGTTTCAGGTTCCGGGTTCCGGGTTCCAAGTTCCTGTTCCGGTTCCGGTTCCCAGTTCGGTGCGCGCCGTCGTCTCTCGGGCCGATCTTGTTTACAACGCGCCGGTGGCGCGGAGTGAAGAAGGGATCCCCATCGGCAACGGACGGATGGGCACGCTCGTCTGGACGACGCCGAGCGCGCTGAAATTCCAGATCAACCGGGTCGACATCCAGCCCATCAACAAGGACACGCAAACGTTCTTCGAGCGCAACACCGATTACATGGGGGGCGCCGGCTTCGTCGATCTCGAGCTCGCGGGGTCGGGCGCCGACGTGTTCACCGCTGACGGCACGAATCAGCGCCTGTCGGTCTACGAAGGGCTGCTCGACGTGAAGGCGGCCGGCGTCAACGCGCGGATGCTGGCGTGGCACGAGCGCGACGTCATCGCGATCGAGGTCGACGACCGCCGCGCGGTGCCCGAACCGATCCAGGTCAACCTGCGGATGCTACGATCGGCGTCGCAGTATTCCGGCGGCGCGATGGAAAAGATGATCGCCGATCGCATCGTCACCGTCCGCACGCGCGACCACATCGCCGCGTCGCAGATCGCCGCGCGGGACGGCCGCATCCTGCTGACGCAGAACTTCCAGGAAGGCGCCCATCGCGCGACATCCGCCGTGGCGATCGCGCTGCTCGGCCGCAAGACGCTGACGCGGTTCGCGAACGAGACCGAAGTGCGAATCCTCTCGCCGGCCGAGCGCGGGCGCGTGGTGATTCTCATCGCGAGCGCGGCCACGCTCGACGCTGGACAGGATGTCGCCGCCGCGGCGCTCAGCAATCTCGACGCTGCGGCCGCGAAGAGCTTCGACGATCTGGCTGGAGACAACGCGGAGTGGTGGCACGCCTTCTGGCAGCGTGGCACGATTGCGTTGAGCAGCGCGGACGGGACCGCCAACGAGGTGGCCGACAACTATCATTACTACCTCTATTTGATGGCCGCCACGTCGCGTGGCGCGTTTCCGCCGAAATTCAACGGCATGCTCTGGAACACGGCGGGAGACATGCGCCCGTGGGGCACGCAACACTGGTTCGCCAATCTCAGCTGCTATTACGAGGCGCTCTTCGCCGCCAACCGCATCGATCTGCTCGACCCGGTGTTCTCGATGTACTCGGGCATGTTCGACGCTGCGTCGGCAGCCGCGCGGCAGCAATGGGGCAGCCAGGGCATTTACATTCCGGAGACAGTGTGGCACGACGGGCTCGCCGCGCTGCCCGACGACATCGCCGAGGAGATGCGCGATCTGTATTTGCTTCGTAAACCGTGGGCGCAGCGCAGCGCGCGGTTTCTCGAATACGCGCGCACGGGCCATCCACACTCGAGCCGATGGAACTGGTGGGGCGGCGGCCGGTGGACCAACGGCGCGTGGGTGCCGACCGAGCGCCCAACCGCGCCGTTCAGCCCGGTGAATCACATCCTGGGCACAACAGCGAAGGTCGCGTATCTCTACTGGCGGCGTTACGAGTTCACGCAGGACCGCGCGTGGCTGCGCGATCGCGCGTATCCGATGATCCGAGGCGCCGCCGAGTTCTACCGTCACTTTCCCAACCTGCGGAAGGAATCCGACGGCAAGTACCACATCCATCACGTAAACAGCAACGAGAGCGTGATGGGCGCGCACGACACCGACGAGGATCTGTCGGCCATGCGCGGGATTTTCGCTGCGGCCATTCGCGCGAGCGAGCTGCTCGGCCAGGACGCGGCCCTTCGCGCGCAGTGGCAGGAAATGCTCCCGAACCTGGCGCCGCTGCCGACCAGCGCGCATCCCGACGCGCTGCGGGCCGCAGACTATACGGGCGCGCCGGTGTTCGTGCGCGGCTTGAAGCCCACAGCGAACAGCAACACAGGCTTCACGCCGGACGGCAACAGCCTGCCGATGTGGTTCTTCGATCTCGTCAATCTCGACTCGCCCGACAAGCAGATGCTCGCCGCGGCCAACGCCACGTTCGATCGCACCTACCGCGCCGGGATTGGCCCGACCACGGCCGTCGGTGTGCTGTCGAAGTGGGCCATTGCCGGAACGACGCTGGGCCGCGTGGAGGCGACTCGCTTCCTCGTGCCGAATCAGATTCGCGCGCTCACGGCCGAGAGACAAACGGCGTATCTCGGTGGGCGGCCCCTCGTAAATCGCCTCACGCTGCGCGAAGGACCGCAGGCGCTCGACGCGCAGCGTCTCGGCCGGGCCGCCGAAGCGCTGCAGCTCGCGCTCTTGCAGAGCGCTCCCGGTGTGCCGGGTGGAGACTCGATCATCCGACTCTTTCCTGCCTGGCCCGATGAATGGGATGCGCACTTCACGCTCCGCGCGCGAGGTGGATTTGTCGTCACGGCGTCAAAGCGCGCAGGGCGGGTCGAGCCGGTCCAGCTTCGCTCCGAAGCCGGCTCCGTCGCGCGGGTCCGCAATCCGTGGGGCGCCTCGGCAGTGACGTTGTTCAGAAACGGAAAGCGATCGCAGCAATTGAAAGGCGCGGTCCTCCTGTTCGATACCGAGATCGGCGAGGTCATCGACCTACGGAACGAATGACGAATTCCCACACACCACACAAGACCACTTGCATTCGGCCGGCGACGATGGCATCGTCGTCGTCAGGTCAGAAAGGATGCAGGTTCGATGGCAGTGGTGGTTCGTGCGCTCAGGGAGAAGCTTGGCGATGAGGCGATGGGAGGGCTCCAGACGTTTGTCGATGACGCAGGTCGACGATGGAAGGAGGACGTGCTGGTACTAGCGGCTGAGCGGTTCGAACGCCGACTGGGTGAAGAGATCGGCGCCCTTCGTCTCGACATAGCGAAGGAGTTCGCTTCCGTTCGGGTTGAGATGGCGAAGGAGTTCGCTGCAATGCGCGTCGAGCTCGCTGCTAAACAGGTGAATCTGGTGAAGTGGTCCTTTTTGTTCTGGGTTGGACAGTTGGTCGCGATGACTGGCATCATGACCCTACTTCTAAGAGCAGGCGCGCCATGACGGCAATGCAGGTCAGCGATCTCTTGTTGTTCATCTGCGCATCGGCAGTAGCTGCGGCGATCGGTTTCGCGTGCTTTCCATCCGGGCCTCGCCCGCGATAGGTACGGCCTCCGCCGCCAGCGGGCGTCGACATCTCGGCCAGGCATGGCGATCGCATCCTCGTCGACGACGACGCGCGTATACCGTCCCGTTCGTGCCGTAGCGGTTCACACGGCCCGGCTGAAGCCGGGCACTACCGATAATTCAAGATCTACACGCTACTTCTTCTTCGGCAGCGCGCGCGTCGCCCCCGTAGAGATTCCGCCATCTACGAGCAGCGTCTGCCCGGTGATGTACTCGCTCGCATCCGATGCGAGAAAGACCACCGGACCTTCGAGGTCGCTCATCTTTCCCGGCCGCCGCATCGGAATGCGATCGACAAGGTACGCTACCCATTCCGCATCTTCGTACATCACCTTGTTCTGCTCGGTCTTGAACCATCCCGGCGCCAGGCAGTTCACGGTGATGCCGTGCGGACCCCAATCGTCCGCGAGGCTCATCGTTAATTGGCGGATGCCGCCCCGGCTGGCGCCGTACGGGCCGAGCCCCGCGTAGCCCATCACCGACGTGACCGAGCCGATATTGATGATGCGGCCCCGGCCCTTCGGAATCATTTCCTTCGCGACCGACTGCGCGACGAAGAAGGCGCCGCGCAGATTCGTGTCGAGAATCAGGTTCCAGTCGTCCCACGTGACGTCGACGGCGGGCTTTCGCACGTTGCAACCGGCGTTGTTCACGAGGATGTCGATGCGGCCGAACGCCTTCGCCGCGTCGCTCACCATGCGGCGGATGCTGCCCTCGTCTCGCACGTCGAGCTCCAGCGGCACGACGCGGCGTCCCATGCCTTCGACTTCGGCCTGAAACGGCTTCAGCGAATCGAGCGTGCGGCTGGTGACGGCGAGATCGGCGCCGGCTCGCGCCAGCGCCCTCGCGAATGTCTGCCCGAGTCCGCGGCTTGCGCCGGTGACGATGGCAACTTTGCCGGTGAGATCGAATGCGCTCATGGTTGGATGATGACTTTCATCAGGCTCTTATCGCCGCCGTACAGCCGCGCGAACAGGTCCGGCGCTTCTGCGAGCGAGGCCTTCAGGCTGATGAGCGGATCGACGTCGACGGCTCCACGCGCGAGCAGGTCGATACACTCGGGAATTTCTCCGCTCGAGGCGCAGGACCCGAGCACGGAGAGCTCGCGCGACACGACTTCCTGCAGCGGGATCTCGACTTTGGGCGAGAGATTGCCGATTAGCACGACCGTTCCTCCCTTGCGGAGGCTGCGGATCGCATTCATCACGGTGGTGCCGTGCCCGACGACCTCGAACGAGGCGTCGGCCCCCTGGCCCCCGGTGAGCTCGCGGATCTTGGCGGGCACGTCGATGTCTTTCCCATTCACCGTGCGCGCCGCGCCGACGCGCTTCGCAAGCGCCAGCTTGTCCTCGTCTACGTCGAGGGCAATGATGTTGCGGCAGCCCTTCTCGCGCAGCACCTGAATCACCAGCACGCCGATCATCCCCGACCCGACGACGAGCACCGCGTCATCCGGCTTCGGCACGTGGCGGCTCACCGCGTGGACAGCGATCGAGACGGCCTCGATCAGCGCCGCGCGCTCGAACGGCAGGCTGTCGGGAAGCTTGTAGAGAATGCGCGCGGGCACCGACACGTACTCGGCAAAGGCGCCGTGCCGGCGGTAGTCGCCGCACGACACGCCGAGCACCACGCGGTTGTCGCACAGGTTGATCTGACCCTGGCGGCAGAAATCGCACTTGCCGCAGGAGACGGTCGAGTCGAACGTCACGCGATCGCCCACCGTGAAGCCGTCGACCGCGCGCCCCGCGCGCTCGATGACGCCGGCGGCTTCGTGCCCCATCACCAGCGGCGGAATACGCCTGCCGGTGGATCCGTCGTACCCGTGGATGTCGCTCCCGCAGATGCCGCACGCGCGCACGCGCACGAGCACTTCGTCTTCGGCGATCTCCGGCGTCGGCATATCGACGACGTTGAGTTTCTTATATTCGGACAGTAACAGTGCTTTCATGGTCACCATGCGCAACTAAAGTTGCGCCCTACCGTAGTCAGCGTAATCGTTGAGATATCTGATCGTAAATCGTATACATCGCGAGCGATCCGAACAGCAGCGTCGACCACACGAGCGTCGCCGTGCGGAACGAATCGATGCGAATGGCGGCCGGCAGCATCTTCTTGTTCAGCGCGATCAACAGGAACGAGTACAGGAACATGATCGTGCCGCCTGTCGACGCCGAGATGACGAGCAGCGTAATCGGCTGCGACATGCCGACGAGCAGGATGCTGCAGCCCAGGCCGACCATGCCCCACACCAGCCAGAAATACATCCGGCTTTCGGTCATCTGCGATTTCGGAAGATACGTTGTCTTCAGAATATCGGCGGCGAGGCGGCTGGTGTAATCGATGATGCCCATCGCCGAGCCGAACAGCGAGAAGGCGCCGGTCGCGAGAAACAGCACGCCGAACCAGCGCCCGACCATCGCCTCCATCCGCTCCGCTTCGATGCGCAGGAATGAGACGTTGTTCGGCAGGTTCGGTTCGCCGAACAGCGTCGAATGCGCGAGCATCGACGTGAACGCGATGGTGATGATCGTCATGAGCACGAAGCTGAACACCTGCTCGACGTTCGCGAAGCGCCACCAGCTTCGCCACCGCACCATGTTGGCCGGCGTCGGCTCGAAGATGTAGCTCTGCACCGTCGGCGCCGATGTCACCGTTCCAGTGACAGGGCTGACGAGCTTCGGCACGTACTGCCCCATGCCGAACCCCTTGTCGCGAATCCAGTTGCTCTGGCACAGGTTCTGTCCGCCGCCGGATCCCGCAAAGGCGATGGCGCCGAAAATCAGCGCGATGCTCAGCCCCTCCGGAATCCTGCCGAAGCTCAGCATGCCGACCGGCAACGCGCGCCACGACTCCGGCTCGACGGCGAAAATCATGCCGAGGATCGCGAGCGCCATCACCGCCGCCACCTTCACGAAGATCAGCCGCTCGAGCGCTACATAGATGACGGGCGCGAACGTGAGCGAAAAGCCGATGATGAGGAGCATGACGATCGCAATCGTCGGCGGATCGCCGCCAAAGAGGTACGACCCGAGGGTGGCCGCGCTGATCGCCCATCCCGGCCACAGGTTCGCGAAGTACACCAGGACGGCGAACACGAGTCCCCAGTGTTTCCAAAATCGATTGAAGCCCGTGACCGCCGTTTCCCCGGTCGCAAGCGTGTAGCGCTCGACTTCCATGTTCAGAAAAAATTGCGTGATGACTCCAACCAGCGCGCCCCAGAGCAGGATGAGCCCGACCTGCGATGCGATGAACGGCCACAGTACGAACTCGCCCGACGAGAGTCCCACGCCGCCGGCGACGATGCCGGGGCCGACGAGGCGCCAGTAGTTGCGTGGCGGATCGGGCAGATCGCGAACTTCGCGCTCGGGCAAACCGTGCATTGGGCCTCCTGGGGGTTAAAAGACTGCTCATTCTATACTTGCCCCACCGATCGCTCACATGGAGGGCACAACCTTGCTCGAGACCGCCCCGAAGACCGCCACGCCGGCCGCACCCGAATCGAACTTCGGCAAGTGGATGGCATTGACGGCGGCGCTGCTTGGATGGATGTTCGACGGCTTCGAAATGGGGCTGTTCCCGTTGATCGGCGGCCCCGCGTTGAACGATCTGCTGGGACCCTCGTCAGCCGCGCAGGCCACGCAGTGGTTCGGCGCCATCATCGCCGTGTTCCTCGTCGGCGCCGCGACAGGCGGCGTGTTTTTCGGCTGGCTCGGCGACCGCATCGGGCGCGTGCGCGCGATGGCGCTGAGCATTTTCACGTACGCGATCTTTACCGGCCTCTGCGGGTTCGCGACCGAAGCCTGGCACATCGCGGCGCTGCGGTTCATCGCGTCGCTCGGCATGGGCGGCGAATGGTCGCTCGGCGTCGCGCTCGTCAACGAAATCTGGCCGAACAAATCGCGCGCGCTGATTGCCGGGCTCATCGGCGCGGCGGCGAACCTCGGATTTCTCATGGTCGGCCTCCTCAGCATCGGCCTGCATCGGTTCATCGGCGGCGTCGAGTCCATGCTGCTCGCCATCGGGATGCCCACCGCCATGGTCGAGCGCCTGCTTGCGAACTCGGGTTGGCGCTTCCTGATGATCAGCGGCGCGCTGCCGGCCCTCATGGTGTTTTTCATCCGGCTGTTCGTGCCCGAATCGAAGAAGTGGGAGCACGAGCGCGCGCGCGGCGCGACGTCGCACTGGTCGAACGGCGACCTGTATGGCGTCTCGGTCGGGTGTCTCGCATCGATCGCGATTATCTGGGCGTGGTCGCCGGCGGGCATAGGGCCGGGTGCCGCCGCCATCATCACGATCGCCGGTGTCGCGGCCGCGCTCTGGGGATTTCTGTTTCCCGTTCGCCGCTACCTGGCTCGCGCCGTGTCCGCGGGCTCGCTCGCGCCGCACCAGCAGCGCCTGGTGATCAAACACATGCTGCTGGGCGCCGGCCTCGCGGGGGTTGCGCTGCTCGGCACGTGGGGATCGATTCAGTGGGCGCCGCGCTGGGCATTTCAGCTCGAGCCCGACCCGAGCAAGTTCTCGAGGGAATACACCCAGATCTCTTCGGCGCTCGGCGCCATCGTCTTTCCCATTCTCGTGGGCGTGGCCGCGGGACGATTCGGACGCCGCATCACGTACGCCGCGCTGTGCGTGGGATCGATCCTGTCGTGCCTGCTGCTCTACCAGGGTAACGATCGGTTTGACGGGTTCTTCCTGTTCTCGATCTTTCTGGCCGGCGGCATCACCGCGGGATTCTACGGTTTCTTCCCTCTCTATCTGCCCGAGTTGTTCCCCACGGCGGTGCGCGCAACCGGACAGGGCTTCTCGTACAACTTCGGCCGCATCCTCGCCGCGGTGGGCGGGCTTCAGACGGCCACGCTCATGGGTTTCTTCGGCGGGAGCTTCGCGATGGCCGGGTCCGTGTTGACGGTGTTCTACGCGGTCGGGCTGATCATTATCTGGTTAGGCCCGGAGACGCTGGGGAAGCCATTGCCGGAATGAAATTCTTTAACAGAAGATCACAAGATCAGAAGAATTCGTTTTCAAAAAGATTTCTTCTGGTCTTCTGATCTTCTGTTCATCTTTCAGCGCAGCGTAAGGTCGGTCCTGGCACCGCCGCCGCCAATTGTTATCGCCAGTTCCCGATACCGCGGCTCTTTCCAGCCAACTGCTGCGCGGCGCAGCAGCGGATGGATCGCCGCGGGTCTCCACTCGGTAATCTGCTCGAACGTCCACTTCTTCTCACCCGTCGCGTAGGGAATCAGAAAGTCGAGCGCCTGTCGCAGACTGCGGCCATCGGCCGTGCGGTGGTTCCACAGGTCGACGCCGAGACGATCGCCGAGGCTCGCCAGGCGAAAGAACGCCTCGAGGTTGAAGAGGCTGTAATCGTAGCCGCGGGTCCGATCGGTTTCGCGGGGCTGACGGCCGTCTGGCTCGATCTGGCGGCCGATGCGCTGGCGCGATCCTTCGAGCGTCTTCCGCGCGAGATCGCGCTGGCCCGTGTAGAGCGCCAGCGACACCACTTGCACGTCGTACCAGGTCTCGTGGTTGTTGCCGTTTCTCGATTCGTCCTGCCCCTCGGGACTCTCAATCATCCACTTCAGAAAGGCGCTCATCCACTTCTGCAGTGCCGCTTCGTCGGCGGAGGTCCACGCGGAAGAACCGCGAATCAGCTGAGTGCCGTCCAGCACGTTGACGAGGTCGCGCGTTTCGATGAGCCCAATGCCGCGGCCCTGGGTGATGCCAGGGATGCCCTGCCCGAATTTCAAGTGCGGATTCATCCGCGTGTCTGGCGCGAGAAACCATACGCGGACCAGACGCGCGGCGTGCGCCGCATATTCATCTTTGTACGTCGTGTCCGGCTTCAGCGGGCCCGTGGCGAAATAATGCGCGAGCCCGAGCGTCGACACAGCGCCGCCGAGCCGCCCGAGGTTGGTGCGATCGGGAAGCTTCTGAATTTCTGGATTCGTATCGCCGTCGCGCCGGATGTACGGCAGTCCGTTCGCCTTGGCCGGATCCGGCCACCAGTACGGCGCCTGACTCATGTAGTCGTGCTTGTCGCCGCTCGGCGGGACGATGCCCTTGTCCATCACCGACATCGGCGTGATCGTCAGCGCGCGTGCGGCATCTTTTTCGAGCGCTCCAAGCGCATCCTTCAATCGCGCGTCGCCTGCCCGCGCCCGCTCGCGCACGGCCGCCAGATGGCTGCCGTCATATTGAAAGACCTCTGGGGCTGAAGGCTGGGCGTACGCGGAGGTCGCAATGGACAACACGAATGCGGCAGACGCGAGAGCGTGTTTCATCATCGATTCCTAATCCCTAATCCCCAATCCCAAATCCCTAATCGAGTTTCTCAGCGTTTATCTCGATCACATTCCGATCCGGATCGAGCACGTGAATCTGCGGATAACCCGTCACGCTTGCGGGGTTCACGCGCATCGATCGGCCGGGCTCGTCACCGCCGGCACGCACGCCCTTCGACTCGAGGTGCGCCAGCGCCGCGCGAAAGCTCTTCGCACGCAGCGCAAAGTGCCCGTCCTCCAGCGTCACGCCTTTCCCGGTGCGGAACGTCGGATCCCGCGACACGATGAGGTGCACTTCCTGATTTCCGATGCGATACCACGCGCCGTCGAAGGGAAACGCGGGGCGCGGAATTTCCTGAAGGCCGAGGACGTTGCCGTAAAACGCTTTCGCGCGGGCGAGATCGCTCACCGATATCGCGACGTGGTGCAGTACTTCAAGCTCCAGCATGCTTTCCACTTTTCACTTTTTACTGTCCCCGGCCGCGCGCACCATCTCCTTAAGGGCGCGGCCGCAGATCATACTGCCCAGAAATTTGTCGCCGTTCGGCCCCTTCCAGTGCGTCTCGATGCTGATCGTGCCGCGATAGCCGTCGCGCGCGAGCGCCGCCAGTTGCCCGCGCCAGTCGATACCCATCTCCCCGATCGGACCAAACGTCGGCACGTGGTCAGCCACGGTGCAATCCTTCGCGTGCACGTGAACGATTCGCGAAACCGGGAGGTGTGTGTATCCGTCCGGAAAAGGGATCTCGCCGGCGACGAACGCGTTGGCGGGATCCCAGATCACCTGCAGCTCCGGATGATCGACGGCCGCAAGCAGTCGCGCGGTCTCGGCGCCCGTCGCGATGTTGCACGCGTGCTCGTTCTCGATGCCGATGATCAGGTTGCGGTCGGCGGCCTGAACGGCGAGGTCGCGCAGCGCCGACGCGACGCGATCGAAGCACGCGCCGGGATCGATCGTGCGCCAGTAGGAGAACACGCGCACGATCCGCGCGCCCGTGCGCTCGGCGATCTCGAACGCGCGCCGCGCAAGCCGCGGCTGATCCTCGAAGGTGAATGCCGAGCTGAACATGTCCTGCTGAATATGGGACGCGACAGGCGGGGCATCCGGCAGCGTGCACTTCAGGACCGGCGAAGCGATCGACAGCACACGCATGCCGCGCGCCTCGACCCTCGTCCGCACGCCGTCTATCTCGGCGTCTGTGAGATCGATGATGTTCTTGCCGTCGACGACCCGAAGCTCGGCGAACGTCATGCCGAGCTCGGCCATCCCGTCGAGCGCGCGGTCGAGGCTGTCCGGAGAAAACTCGTCCGTGACCGCCCCGACGTGAAAAACGGGGTCGGGAGGGGTTTTCGTCTGCATCAATCGAAAACCCCTCCCGACCCCTTACTTAATCGGCGCCGGTTCGAGACGCGGCGAGAGCAGGTGCACCATCAGCAGCGCGACCAGGTACGCCGACGCGGCGATGATGAACACCGGCAGGTAGCTGCCCGTGTATTGCAGCACCGCCGCCGTCACTTTGGCGATCAGCATGCCGCCAATGGCGCCGGCGGTGCCGCCGAAGCCGACGACCGAGCCGATCGCCTGCTTCGGGAACATGTCGGACACCAGCGTGTACACATTCGCCGACCATCCCTGATGCGCAGCCGCGGCCAATCCAATCAACGCGACCGCAACCCACAGGTTCGTGGTGTTGGCGGCAAAGACGATCGGGGTCACCGCCAGCGCGCACGTGAGCATCGCCGTCTTGCGGGCGGCATTCACAGACCAGCCGCGCCTGATGAGCGTCGACGAGAGCCATCCGCCGCCGACGCTGCCGACGTCGCCGATGAGATAAATCGCCACGATCGGCGGACCCATCGTCGTCAGGCTCAAGCCATGGTTGCGATAGAGGAAGTCGGGGATCCAGAAAAGGTAGAGCCACCATACCGGATCGGTCATGAACTTCGCGACCGCGAAGGTCCACGCCTGGCGATGCGGAAGAATGGTTCCCCACGACATCTTTGTCGTGGGCTCGGGCGGATCGCTGCGGATATAGGCGAGCTCCGCCTGGCTGACCCGCGGGTGCTCCTCGGGCGAGCGATACGATATCCACCACAGGACAAGCCACAGGAATCCGAGCGCGCCGGTCGCGATGAACG
The DNA here is from genome assembly GCA_964356125.1 of uncultured Bifidobacteriaceae bacterium. Classification (GTDB taxonomy): domain Bacteria; phylum Acidobacteriota; class Vicinamibacteria; order Vicinamibacterales; family JAMQPK01; genus JAMQPK01. The sequence continues at coordinate 13,386 of CAYHHH010000058.1, forward strand.
CCCACTCCCATCCCCACGCCAGCGTGATGATCGGAACGATGAGCGGCGTCAGCAGGGCGCCGATGTTCGTGCCCGCGTTGAAAATGCCGGTCGCGAACGCGCGCTCTTTGCGCGGGAACCACTCGGCGACCGTCTTAATCGCTCCGGGGAAGTTTCCCGATTCTCCCAGACCCAGCGCGAATCGCGCGCCCATGAAGCCGGCGACCGACGCACTGTAGGTCAGGCCGAACATGGCGAGCATGGCGGCAACCGTGCCGCCGAAGAACATCACCCAGGCATGCGCCATGGCAGCGATGCTCCACACGACGATCGCGATTGAAAAACCGGCCCGCGTGCCGAGCCGATCCATCAAACGGCCGGCGAAGAGGAACCCGATCGCGTAGGCAAGCTGAAACGAAAACACGATGTCGCCGTAATCGAGCTCGCTCCACCCGTACTGCTGCTGCAGCGTCGGCTTGAGAATGCCAATCACCTGGCGATCGATGTAGTTGATGACGGACGCGAAGAAGAGGAGGCCGCACACGTACCATCGGTAGTAGCCCGCCTTCGCGACGACTGTCATGCGCACTCCTTATTGACTATCAACTTCCGACTATGGACTATCGCCTTGCGACTATTATCTTCCTAACCAGCCGCCGTCCACGACGAGCACGTGCCCATTCACGTAGTCCGATGCGCGCGATGACAGAAACACCACCGCGCCGCCGAGATCGTCGGGCGTTCCCCACCGTCCGGCCGGAATCCGCTCGCCGATCTGCCGGCTGCGCACCGGGTCGGCCTGAAGCGCGCTCGTATTGTCGGTGGCCATATAGCCTGGCGCGATGGCATTCACGTTGATGCGATGCGGCGCCCACTCGTTCGCGAGCGCCTTGGTGACCTGCGCCACTCCACCCTTCGCGGCGGCATAGCTCGGCACCGTGATGCCTCCTTGAAACGCCAGCATCGACGCGATGTTCACGATCTTTCCGCCGCCGCCGCGTTCCAGCATATGCACGCCGGCCGCACGGCTGAGGAAGAACACGCTCGACAGATTCACCTCGATCGTTTCGTCCCACATCTCGTTGGGGTGCTGCGCCGCAGGCGCCCGCTGCATCGTGGCTGCGTTGTTCACGAGGATATCGATCCGCCCAAACGCCTCGAGCACTTCGGGGACGAGCCGCAGCGTCTCGTCTCGATTCGCGAGGTTCGCCGTAAAGCTGCGAGCCTGTCTCCCCTTTGCCTTGATGGCCGCTTCAGTGGCCAACGGCGGCTTCGTGCTCGCGTGAACGGCCACGTCGGCGCCGGCATCCGCCAGCGCCATCGCCATCCCCGCGCCGAGCCCGCGCGACGCGCCTGTCACCAAGGCAATCTTTCCCGAGAGATCGAAGAGGCCGGTCATCGTTGTTCAGTGCTCGCGGGGCCCCACCCCCGCTCGCTCTCGCTCGGCGGCTCCGCGCCTCGCTCGGGCCGCGGGCGCTTCAGAAAATCCTCGCGCCGCGGCGTAAACACGTCGACCAGCACCACTTCTTCATCGAGCATCGTCGCGCCGTGCGGAAGGTGCGGAGGAAAGTGCAGCACGTCTCCGGCCGCACAGACGCGCTCGACGCCGTCGATGATGTACAGCACGCGGCCGCGCTCGACCATGGTCACCTGCTCGTGCTCGTGGGAGTGGACCGCCGTCACCACTCGCGGCTGAATCGTCAGCCGGCAGATCATCAGCTTTTCGCCGACGACCATCTGGCGGTCGATCCCTTCGGCAACCCGCTCAGCGGGAATCGTCTCCCAATTCACTTCTTCCCCTTATCCAAGCCCGACCCGCCGGCCGCAAACTCCGGCTGCACGTTGACGACGCCAAAGAGGCGATCGTCGTCTTCGCGATTGGCCGCCATCATCCAGAGAAAATTGATCTGCCCGCCAGGCGCGGCGACGTTCGGGTGGTAGCCCGCCGGCATCAGCACGACGTCGCCTTCGCGCACGATCGTCGCCACTTCGGGATCGGTCTTGTTGGTGTAGACGAGCTGGATGCCGAACGCCGGCGCCGGCATGTCGATGTAGAGATACGCTTCTTCGGCCAGCACCGCGTGCTCGTGCGGAGGCCACGACGTCCAGTTGCCCGGCGCGCTGAACGTGACGCCGGCCATGAGCCGCCCGGCCTCGACGTTCTTCCCGATCAGAATATTCAGCTCGCGCTGGCAGCCTGGGCCGCCCGCGGCGAAATGCAGCCCGGCATCTTTCTGCACGTCGCTGAATGCGACGTGCTGAACCGGGTGCCGCCTGATCACGGGCGATGACACCTCGGCGATGTCGCAGCCGCCGGCGCCCGGAGTGACCTCGATCGACGCGTCGCGCGGCACATAGATCGCGTCGTATTTGCCGAGGTTGTACGTTGCCCCTTCTGTTTTGACCTGCGCCGACCCCTTGAGGCCGATGAGGCTCGTCTCACGGTCCTTCGTATCGAAGCGCAGCGGTGAATCACCCTCGTTCAGAATGATGCGGCCGTAATGCAGATGGCGCGCGGCCGTTTTTCCAGGCTCGACCGCCGTCGTGCGTCCTCTGGCGGACGCCGTATCGCGGACGATACAGCTCTCTGTCGTAATTGGTTGGATGTGCATAGATTTTGGAATCTTACCGCTGAACGCGGCCCGACGCGTCTCCCTTTACGAGCCGATCGACTTCGGCAACCGACAACCGGTTGAAGTCGCCGGGAATGGTTTGCTTCAGCGCACTCGACGCGACCGCGAAGCGCAGCGATGATTCCGGATCGCGGCCCGTGAGCAACCCGTAAATCAGGCCCGCGGCGAAACTGTCTCCGCCGCCGACCCGATCGACCACGCGCACGTCGTAGTGCTGGCTCTGCAGAAACCGGCCGGCCTTGTCGTCCCAGAGGACGGCGCTCCACCCGTTGTCGCTGGCGGACACGCTTTCGCGCAGCGTAATCGCCACCATCGACGGCCCGAGCTCCTTCGACAGGCGCTGCGCGACGCTCTTGTAGCCCTTGAGATTCAACTGACCGGACGTCACGTCGGTATTCGGCACCTCGAGCCCCAGCACCGACTGCATGTCTTCCTCGTTCGCAATCACGACATCGACGTGGGACATCAGCGGCCGCATCACCTTCTGCGCCTGCGTCTCGGTCCACAGCTTCTTGCGGAAATTCAGATCGACAGACACCTTCAGGCCGGCTTTCTTGGCCGCCTCGAGCGACTCGCGCGTGCACGCGGCAGCCTTCTCGCCGAGTGCGGGCGTGATGCCGGTCACGTGATACCAGTCGGCCCCCTGAAACACGTTCGCCCAATCCACCGTTCCGGGCTCGAGCTCGCTGACGGCCGACCGCGCGCGATCGTAGATAACGTTGGATGCGCGCTGGCTGGCGCCGGCCTCGACGAAATAGACGCCGACACGATCGCCGCCGCGAATGATGAACTCGGTCCTCACGCCTTCGGCGCGCAGCGCGCGCACCGCCGCTTCGCCGATGTCGTGCTTCGGCAGCCGCGTGACGTAATAACTCTCGAGGCCGAACAGCGCAAGGCTGACGGCCACATTCGCTTCGCCCCCGCCCCACGTCGCGCCGAGCACCGGCGATTGGAGAAACCGCTCGTATCCGGGCGGGCTGAGCCGCAGCATGATTTCGCCGAACGTGACGACTTTCGGCATTATTTTGCCCCCCGCGCGGCGGCGACGTTGGCCACAATCCGCCGCGCGTTGTCGGCGATGACGTTGAACTGCTTCGCGGCGATCGCCTTCGTGTCGACGAGCGCGGATCCGACGCCGACGCCGACCGCGCCCGCGCGCAGCCAATCCCCTGCGTTGTCTATCGAGACGCCGCCGGTCGGCATCAGTTTCACGTGCGGCAACGGGCCGCGGATGTCCTTCAGATAACCCGGCCCGACCGACGTCGCGGGAAAGACCTTGATGATGTCGGCGCCCATGTCCCACGCGTTCAGAATCTCGGTGGGCGTGAAGCACCCGGGCATGACGGGCACGCCGTCCTGATGCGCCGCTTCGATGACCTCCGGGCGGAACACCGGGCTGACGATGAACTGCGCGCCGGCGTCAACGGCGCGATGAACGGTGTCGGCGTCGAGCACCGTGCCTGCGCCGAAGAGAAAATCCGCCGGCAGCGTCGGCGCGATCTCCCTGATCAACTCAATCGCCCGGGGCACGGTCATCGTCACTTCGAGCGCCCGCACACCGCCTTCCGCGAGCGCGTCGACGACGGCACGCAGCGCGGCCGGGTCGGGCATGCGGATGATGGCCACGACGCCGAGCTTCTCAACCTGTGCGACAGCTTCAGATCTGGATCGTGTTGTCATGCATCTCCACGGTCCGCCTGAAGGCGGACCCTACCGTGATCGGGAACACTACCGTGGCAGTCGTTTCGGTAGGGTCCGCCTTCAGGCGGACCGTCATAAACGTGGAATAGATAATCCCCCGTCGACGTGAATAACCGTTCCTGTGGCGTAGGCGATGTCACCGCGAAGCAGGGACGCCACGGCGCGCCCCACATCCTCAGGCTGCCCCCATCGTCCGTCGGGCACGAGCCCGTCGGCGATGCGCGTGTCGTACATCTCCTTGACGCCGGCGGTCATGTCCGTCGCGATGACGCCGGGGCGCACCTCGTACACCGGAACGCCATCGGGCGCGAGGCGCACCGCGAACAATTTCGCCGCCATTGAGAGCCCGGCCTTGCTGACACAGTACTCGCCGCGATGCGGCGACGCCATCTCGGCCGATACCGACGTAACGAACACGACCGCGCGCGGCCCGCTGTCGCGCGCCGGCTGCTGAACGAGCAGCCGGGCGACGGCCTGCGTCAGAAAGTACGGACCCTGCAGGTTGGTGCGCATCACTTCCTCGAAGCTGTCCTCGGTCGCCGCGAGCAGATCGGCGCGCACGCGCGGCGCGCGGCCGGCGTTGTTCACGAGGGCGTGCAGCGTGCCGAAGTGCGCGACGATCGACGACAGCAATTGCATCCGATCGTTCGGGCTTCCGATATCGGCGGGCCAGTACTCGGCGCCGCCGCCGAGCGACGCGAGCTCGCCGACGACGTCTGCGACCTCTTCGCGCGAGCGCAGGCCGCACAGCGCGAGCGTCCATCCTTCGCGCGCCAGCGCACGCGCGACGCCCAACCCGATGCCGCGCGTGCCGCCGGTCACGAGCGCAACGCGGGCAGGCATTACCTCTTCGCACCAAAGAACGTGTAGTACGGCTCGCCTTCGGCGATGCGCTTGACGTGCAGCGCCGCCTCGCGCAGATGGTAGTCGCCCCACATGCTCGACTCGCCTCGCGGGATGCGCGAGCCCGCGGGCACGTGGTCCCATCCGTTCGGGCGGTGGTAGATCGAATGCAACAGCAGCCCCTGGTGATTGGCCCCGCGGCTCAGGTAAGGGCCTGCGTCATCGATCAACGTGCCGAGCACCCGCAGTCCCGCTTGCTCGTAGCGTGTGCCGTCGCCGCCGTGGGCGGAGACGACCCGTGCCAGCCGCAGCAGCCCCTGCGAGGCGATCGCCGCCGCAGAGCTGTCGACCGGCTCGTGCTCGTTGAAGGGATCCGCCGCGCGCGATCCCCAATCGCCAAGCGCGGCAAGTCCCGGCGCGCCTGTATCCCAATACGGAATGCCATCTGCCGCCGCCGCGTGATCGATATAAAAGTCACACGTCGCGGTCGCGGCCTCATAGAGAGGATCAGGGGTTCCGGTTCCGGCTCCGGTTCCGGTAGGGCTCGACTTCTTGTCCGCCGAAGCCTCGGCGAAGGTGGACAGTCGAGCTAACTCCGCCGGGTCGATCGTCTCCAGAAACTCCAACTGCTCCGCAAAACCCAGCATCGCCCACGCCAGACCGCGCGTCCATGTCGAGAACGGCGAGTAGCCCTGCTGCGAGCTCGGGCCGCGATACGTGCCGTTGGCCGCGTTGAACAGGCTCTCGTGCGCCGTGCGGCCGCGGAGATCGTACGTGTCTCGTCCTTTGCCGAAGTACACGCTGTGCTCCGCCGTTGCGCGCGCGTGCTGCAGGAGACGCTCGAGCAGATTCACGGGCACGTCCTGCTCTTCGTACAGACGATGTCCCAGGACGTGCGAGAGCGCGAGCGCGCGCAGCGTGCGGATCGTATCGACGAACAGCGAGTGCGCGCCGTTGAAGGAGTAGATGAACCCGCCACCGGGAATCACCGTCCATCGCCGCGCCTGCACGGCGCCTGTCACCTTGAGCGCGAGCGCGTAGAAACGGAGCTCCCACGGTTCCGCCTCGTACTTGCCTTCGCGCGCAAGCCGCCACAGGTTGCCGTACGTGCTCACGTTGTTGAAGCCGTGATCGTGAACGCCGACGTGCGTCAGGTGCGGCGCCATCCGCTCGAGCGTGTGCGACCGCCCCAGCTCGAGAAACTCACGATCGCAGGTCGCATCGAACTGCAGCAGCGGCGCGCCGAACTGAAACCCCTGGGTCCATTCTGTCCATCCGCGCGATCGATACACGCCGTCGACGGTGAACACCGGAGAGCCATCCTCAGGGCGCCAGCTCTGATCGATGGAACGTATCTTCTGCGCGGACAACTCGAACAGGCGGTGTATTGCCGGCAGCAGGTCGCCTGGGGTCCGCTGGCGGTCGATGCGAATCATTTGGGCGTCAAATCATATACGGGGCGGCCGGTCCGGCACGAACGGTAGACGGCGTCGACGAGCGCGAGCGCCTGATACCCCTCGTCGCCCGACACAAGCGGCTTGCGTCCCGTGCGAATCGCCTCGCCGAAGTCGAGGAACTGGCGCTCGAACGATTCCACCGAGATAGCCATCGGATCGGAGGCACCGGACGCGACGCCCGTGCTGAGCGGCGGCGGATCCCCCGCATCATCCTTCACGTCCCACGTCGTCAACTGATCGCCGGTGATGATGGCGCTGCCTTTCGTGCCGTGCACTTCAACCCGCTCGCTGTAACCGGGCCACAACGCGGTCGCCGCCTGGATCACGCCAGTCGCACCGCTTTCGTAGCGCATGACCGCATTGACGATGTCCTCGGATTCGATCGTATGGGCAGCGCCGATCTGCCACATGGCCGAGACCTCGCGAACGGCGCCGGCAAACCACAGCAGCAGATCGACCTGATGGATCGCCTGATTGATCAGCGCGCCGCCCCCTTCAATGGCCCAGGTTCCCTTCACCGGACGCGAGTAGTACTCATCAGATCGCCACCATTTCACGTAGGCGTCGCACTGGAGCAGCTTTCCGAGACGGCCGGCCCGGATCGCTGAAGACAGAAAGAGGCTGGCGCGATCGAAGCGATGCTGGCTGACAACGCCGAGGATGATGCCGCCTCTGTTCGCCACGTCGAGCATCGCGCGCGCGATGTCGATTGACGTGGCCATCGGTTTCTGGACCTGCACCGGCTTGCGGCTTTCGGCGCACGCGCGCACGACATCGAGCCTGAAAGATGGGAACGTGCAGACGTCGACGAAGTCCACGTCAGGATGGCGACAGACGTCTTCGAAGCGCTCGACGAACTCGGCGCCGTGTGCGGCGGCGAACGCGCGTCCTGTGTCAGCGGTGACGTTGGTGCACACGCGCACGCTGTAGCCGATGTTCGTGTACGCGCGCGCGTGCATGCCGGCGATGGCGCCGGTGCCAATAATGCCGACGCGTAGGCTCACTTGATCTGAGCCAGTTCTTCCGGCGTCCATGCGCGCGTGCGGCCGGCGTTCGCGGCCCGCAGCTGCTGGACGTCCGCGGGATCGATCGGCGAGGCCGTTTGTCCCCACGCGCGGCGGATGTAGGTCAGCACCGCGGCGATCTCCGCGTCGTTCAGCAGATCTCCGTGCGCGGGCATGAGGCCGATCGGGCCTTCCTTTCCATGCAGCAGCACGCGAATCGGCACGCCTGGCGCGCCAATGACGCCCGGCGCGCCGGCGATGGCCGGAGCCGCGCCCGGCTGCTCGCGTCCCTCGGCGCCGTGACATCCCTCGCAGATGTTTCTGTAGATCTCCTGTCCGGCCGTGAACCTCTTCTGATCGGCCGCGTTCAGCGCCGCAGCGGCCGGAGCCGCGCCTGCTTTGCCGGGCCAACCGATGCGTGCCATCACCTTTGCGGCACGATCGCCGAGCTCTCCTTTTTCTGCCGCGACAGCGATCAACGCGGGCTCGCGGGTGAGCGTGACGGACGGGCCTCCGGCACGCGCGGGCGGCGCCGGAGGATTCTGCGCTTCGAGCACGCCCGGAAACGCGCGGCCGCCACCCGGCCCGCCGCGGCCGCCGGGACATGTGGGACACGGCGCATTCGGATCGCCCGCACCTCGAGCCGGCGTGCCAGGCATCGTCGCGCCGAGCACCGCGACTTCAGCACCCCTCAACAGCGCGAATCGCTGCCAGTTCACACGCGACGTTTCCGCGACGCGCGCGAGCAGCGTCTGGATGGGCGCATCTTCGCCCACGCGCACAATCGTCGCCGCCAGCATCGTGATCGCCGCCGATCGCTGCGGCGTCTCGCCCGTTCCCTGAAGAAGACGCTCGAGCACGGCCAGCTCGCTGCCGCGCGCGCCGCTCAACGCCGCGTCGACCGCAATCGGGTCGTCGCCGTACCGCTCGAGCATGCCCGCAATCGCCGCTTCTTTCGATCCGCTCGGCAGCTCGCCGAGCGTCGCCGCGAGCTGACGCCGCACCGCCCAGTCTTTGTCGTCGAGCAGCTTCATCACCGCGCCATGCATGGCATGGTTCGGCATGCGCAGCCAGCGCTCCGACAGCCGGAGCGCGGAGACCCGCACGTCCCGGTCGGCATGCGCGAGCGCCGCCATCACGTCGCTCGGCTCTATCGCATCGAGCGCGTCGAGCACCCACAGCGCTTTCAGGCGGCCGCGCACATCGGCACCGCTCAACGCCACCTTCCGCAGCGCCGGCACGACCGACTTGTCACCGCGCTCGACGAGCATCTGCTGCGCGAGATCGCGCCGCCACCCGTTTGGATGTGACAGCAGCTGCACGAGCTGCGCAGATGGCGTGGTCTTCGCGAGCGGAGTCATGTCGCGCCGTGTGGTGTCGTGAACAATCCGGTAAATGCGGCCGCGCCCCGTGAACTGCGCCAGCTTGTGCTTCACGATGTAGTCGCGCAAGTACTCGGTTATGTATCCCTTGTGCTCGACAATGCCCCGGTACATATCGACGACGTAGAGCGTGCCGTCGGGCCCCATCGAAAGATTCACGGGCCTGAACAGCTCATCCGTCGATGCGAGAAACTCGCCGCGCACGTCGCGATACGCTTTCTCGGCCACAAGCCCGTCAGGGCCGTTGCGCAGAATGAAACGGCTGACGAGATTGACCGTCGGATCGACAACAAACACATTACCGGAGAGCTCCGCCGGCAACCGATCTCCGCGGAACACCGTGGGCGCACACACCGACGTGTACCTTGCAAGGGTGCCGTCGGGTCGAAGAATGCCGTACTGATACCCGCGGTTCACACCGCGCGTCGGCCGGATCGGCCAGACGTCGTTCAGCTCGCCGTTCGGTCCGGTCAGCGATTCATAGCTGCCGCGCGTGCGCAGCAGATTCGGATGCCGCACGTAGTAATGGGCGGGCACGAGGTCGACGTGCAGAGCCGACTCGTTCGTGGTGCGGTAAATCCGGCCCGCCTCGTCCTGCGTGATCCCCCACTGTCCCCGCGACAGCGTCTTACTGATTTCGAATTTTCCGTTTTTCAGGCGGAGACCGGTGTCCCCTTCAGATGAATGAATGCGGTTGTCGAGTGCCCACAGGAGGCCGTTTTCGGTGTGCTCGACGTTGGCTTCGCGGCGCCCGTACTGATCCGCAACGCGCTCCTTGCGATCGGCGCGCAGGTCGCCGTCGGTGTCCTGAAACAGCCAGAGGTTCGGCGGCTCTGCCACGAGCACCCCGCGATCGAGCACCCTCAACGAACGCGCAAGGACGAGGCCGTCCTGAAACACCGTGCGTTTGTCCATGCGCCCGTCCTTGTTCGTGTCTTCGAGCACGACGATTCTGCCGATCGGGTCACGTTCACCGGTGCCCTCGGTGTCCCTCATGAACCCGGGCATCTCCACGACCCACATGCGCCCTTCGCCGTCCCAATTGATCATCACTGGCTCTTGTACGAGCGGTTCGCTCGCCACGAGCTCGACGCGATATCCCGGCGGCATGTGGAACGTCTTGAGCGCCTCTTCCGGCGACAGTGGCGTCGCCTGTTCGGGCACCTGCTGCAGTCCCGGCGGCCACGCTTTGTTGACCTGCGCGGCATAGCCGACCGCCGCGGCGAGCGTGATGAAAAACGCGATGATGCGGGTACGTTGAAGCAGCATGAGCGGATTATACTGAGCGGTCGGAACTTGAAACTAGAAAGTCCAAAGTCCAGAGTCCAAAGTCCAGAGTCCAAAGTCGGGGTCTGTAAAGTTACAGGAGCACCCTATGAAACTGACGCGGCGCGACCTCGGCAAGCTTGCGGCGGCGGCGATTCCCGGGACGGGCCTACTTGCTGCTCCCTGGCAGGCGTGGGCGCAGCGCGCGGCGAAGCCAAACTCGAAAGTCGCCGGCGTGCAGATCGGCTTGAACGTGCCGTACAACTTCGGCGGCCGCGACATGAACGCGGACGAACTGCTCGACCGCATCGTGAAGCTGAACGTCAACGCCGTCGAGATGCGATCGCAGCCCGTCGAAACGTTTCTGGGCTCCCCTGCAGCCAACGGTCAGAAGGCCGACGCCGAGACGATGCGAAAGTGGCGCGCCTCGGTGTCGATGAACCGCGTCGCCGCGTTTCGGAAGATGTACGAAGACGCCGGCGTGCTCATCGAGATCGTCAAATACGACGGCATCTACACCATGTCGGATGCCGAGGTGGACTACTGCTTCACTCTCGCCCGCACGCTCGGCGCGCGCGCCATCTCGTGCGAGATCGATGTCAAGCACACCGCGCGCATCGGCCAGTTCGCCGACAAGCACAAGCTGATGGTCGGCTACCACGGGCACGCGACGACGACTCCCGCGCACTGGGAGTCGGCGTTCGGGCAGGCGCGCTACAACGGCGCGAACCTCGATCTCGGACATTTCCTCGCCGGCAACAACACCTCGCCGGTGCCGTTCCTGACGCAGCACCACGCGCGCATCACGCACGTGCACGTGAAGGATCGGAAGCTGAACGAGGGAGCCGTGACTCCGTTCGGCGAAGGCGACACGCCGATCATCGAGTCGCTGCGCGCGATTCGCGACAACAAGTGGCCGATACAGGCGACTATCGAGTTCGAATACCCGGTGCCGCCGGGCTCGGATCGCATGGCCGAGCTGGTGAAGACGATCGACTACTGCCGTAAGGCGCTGGCGTCTTAAACAGAAGACCAAAAGATCAAAAGATCAGAAGAATTCTTTTTCAGAAACCCTTCTGACCTTCTGGTCTTCTGTACAAAACTCATGAGTTTCATACACGATAATTTCCTGCTCGAGACGAAGGCCGCCCAGCGGCTGTTTCATACCTACGCGTCGCCGCAGCCCATCATCGACTATCACTGCCATCTGCCGCCGAAGGATGTCGCCGAGGATCGCCGGTTCGCGAATCTGTTCGAGATCTGGCTCGAAGGGGATCATTACAAGTGGCGCGCGATGCGGGCGAGCGGTGTGCCCGAGACATTCTGCACGGGCGACGCGGCGCCGCGAGACAAGTTTCTCGCGTGGGCGAAGACGGTGCCGCAGACGCTGCGCAATCCGCTCTATCACTGGACGCATCTCGAGCTGAAGCGCTACTTCGGCATCGACGAGCTGCTGGATGAGAAGAGCGCGGACCGCGTGTGGGACCGCGCGAACGAGGCGCTCAAATCGCCGCAGCTCAGCGCGAAGGGGATCCTCGGCACGTTCTGCGTCAAAGCTGTCTGCACGACCGACGATCCTGCGGACCCGCTGCCCTTTCACGAAGCGATCGCGGCGTCAGGCCTGCCGACGAAGATCTATCCGACGTTCCGGGCCGACCGCGTGATGGATCCGCACCAGCCGGACGTCTTCAATCCGTGGATCGACAAGCTGGGGCAGACGGCGAACGTCCACATCGCGCAGTTTCAGGATCTGCTCGATGCGCTGCGCAAGCGGCACGACGCGTTCCATGCGAT
>CAYHHH010000059.1:0-25427 GCA_964356125.1 uncultured Bifidobacteriaceae bacterium
CGATGTTGCTCTCGTAATTCGAGAATCCGGCGCGCGGTATCGGCGGCCTCGACGCTCACCTCGGCGATGCCGCGCAGAAAGAACACGAGCCATGCCTCAAAGTCGCCCGAGTCCCGCACTGCTTGAAGCCGCTCGTAGTACTCCTGCCGATGACGCTTGAAATAGTGGGACAAGTAGAGGACTGGCTTGTGCAACGCTTTGCGCTCGCAAAGCAGGAACGTGATCAGGAGCCGGCCGACGCGGCCGTTGCCGTCGAGAAACGGATGGATGGTCTCGAACTGGGCATGCGCCAGGCCAATCTTCACGAGTAACGGCAGGTCGTCCTGCTGATGCAGAAACGTCTCGAGCGCGCCGAGTGTCGTCGGCACCTCGTGGGGCGGAGGAGGAACGAACGTCGCCTCTGCCAGCGTGCAGCCGCCAGGCCCGATCCAGTTCTGGCTGCGGCGCAGTTCACCAGGCGTCAGCCGTGAACCTCGTACGCCCTTGAGCAACTCGGTGTGAATCTCGCGAATGAGCCGAACCGAAACCGGCAGGTCGGCCAGGCGCGCCAGGCCGTGTTTCATCGCTCTCACGTAATTGACCACTTCATCGACGTCGCGCGGGCGGCCTTCGCCAAGGACGTGGGCCTCGGCCGCGAGGAGATCTTGGAGAGAACTCTGCGTCCCCTCGATCTGGCTAGAGAGGACCGCTTCCTTCCGAACGTACATGTAGACGAACAAGTCCGGGTTCGGCAGGGTCTGCACCGAACCATCCAAGCGACCGAGCGCGCGGTCTGCCTCAGAGAGCAGACGCTGCAGATCACCCGCTATCCGGACGGGTGGGTTCGGCGGCAGGGGGGCCGGAATGAACGCGCGGTAGCCTTCCGGCTGAGGCAGGTACTTGCCCGCTCGTGCCTCTGGGGCGGTCTCGCTACCGGTGTGACGTCCTGCGTTTACCATGGCTGGGTGCCGTGCCCATAATAAACGCTGTGTTTAACATGGGCCAGCCTCAGCCGCATGCTAAACGCTCGCTTTCATTGGGCCGGACGGACCCGCGCCCAGGATTTCGCCCAGTAGCCCCTCTGTTTCCTTCTCCAGGGCCAGGATGTCTGCCCGAATCTCTTCCAGCGAACGGAGCGGCTGGTGCATCGCTGGCCGCCGCGCTCAAGGGCATCGTCACAACGGGACCGACAGCGCCCGCCTACGCTCGCTACGCTTGAGGCGAGCTACGGCGAGGTCTCGCCGACTTGTCCGCCGGAGCTTCAGCGAAGGCGGAAGCGGCCTACGGCCGCGAAGGCGGAAGCCGGGCAGTGTCACGAAGCGACTGGGCCGCTACGAGGTGCCAGTCTTTCGCTTGGGACGCCTGGCCGTGGCGATCACGATGCAGGGGAAGGGACTCGGAGGTGACCTTCTCCTTGCGGCTGGCGCCCGCGCGTTAGCCGTTGCTGGAGAAGTCGGCGGCGTGGCACTGGCAATCGATGCCAAGGACGATCGCGCAGCGGCATGGTACGAACGATTTGGTGCGCTCCGCTTGCTCGACGATCGGTTGAAGTTGGTTCTGCCGCTCGATGTGATTGCCGCAGCTTTGAACGTAGGGTGACGTCGCGCGGCCGGTTCCACTCCCGCCGCCAGCCGGGAGCCCTCGCGCTCGGCGGCGTAATCGCCGCATGGAAAAGGCAGCCGGCATCGTGCCGGCCGTCTTCCTGAATATCCCGGCGGTGTCCCCGGATTCACCATTGTCAATAACTCTCTAAGACCCTATATTATTGACATGGCGGTTGGGGGATGAAACGCCGGCAGTGGGACACGACGCTCTACAAGCTCGCTGAGCCACAGGCGGGCTGCTTCACGGCTGCACAGGCCCTGGAAGCGGGCGTGCTGCAGGTGCGCCTGGCCCAACTCCATCAACGCGGCGACATTGAACGAGTCACCCGCGGCGTCTATCGGCTCGCTCGATACCCGATCTCTCCGCTCGGGCAGTACATGGAGGCCGCCCTGTGGCCGCAGGTGCGTCGACCAGACGCGCACGGCGTGATCTCCCACGAATCGGCGCTCGCGATCCATGGCCTGTCTGACGCGAGCCCGGCCAAAGTCCACCTGACGCTGCCCACGGGGCTTCGCATCCGCCGCGCCGCGCCGAAGCATCTGGTCCTCCACTATGCCGATCTCAACCCGGGCGACGAGCAGCGCGTCGAAGGCGTGCCGGTCACCACGCCAGCGCGCGCGATTCGCGACGCCCATGCCAGCCACCTCGGGCCGGCGCTCATTCGACAGGCGATTGCAGATGGCCGACGGACCGGCCACCTCACGCTTAATGAAGCCGACGCGCTTGAACGGGAACTGCTTGGGACCAAGCCCCGTCGTCGGAGCGGTCCCGCGCGATCGCGCGGGACCGCCGCGTGATGGCTTCTCGGAGGCATCCAACCGGTCCTCCGCCATCGGCGGGTGTTCTCGCCAAGTATGTGCAAGCCTACGTGCGCGAAGCAGGTCTCAGCGAAGGCCGCGTGCGCGGATGGATCTCGTACATGGTCATGGCCGGCGCACTCGAACGGGCCGCCGCAAGCGGCCAGCCGCGATTCACGGTAAAGGGGGGTATCGCCCTCGAACTTCGCCTACGCAATCGCGCCCGCGCCACCAAAGATATCGACGTGGTGTTGCAGCACGTGGACGCCGATCTGGCGCGAACGCTCGAAGGCGCTTTGAGCGGTGAGGCGTATCAAGGATTCACGTTCCGCCGTAAGGGCGAACCGCTCCTGCTGGACAATGGGGCCGTGAACCTGGAACTCGCCGTCAGTTACCTCGGTGGCGCATGGACCAGTATCGCGGTCGACGTCGCGCGCGCCGAACCGGGCGAAGCGGAGATCGAGTGGTTGCCGGCCATTCCGCTCACGGACGCGTTCGGTATCACCGGGCCTGTCGACCTTCCGTGCCTGCCACTGCGCCTCCATATCGCACAGAAGCTGCACGGCATGACCCTGCCGCCGCGAGCAGGCAAGCGCAATGACCGATTCCGCGATCTGGTCGATCTCCTGCTCATGGAGGAACTCGTCACCGACTACCGCGGGCTGCGAACCGCATGCGAAGCCGTGTTTCGTAACCGTCGCACCCACGACTGGCCGCCGCGCCTTGAAGTGCCCGAGCATTGGAGCGAACCGTTCGCGCGCCTTGCGCGGGATCTCGACCTGCCGGTGACCGATGCCGGCGCCGGTATGGTGCGACTCCGCGCGTTCGTCGAGCGGATTATCGCGGCGGAAGACACCACTCCGTGATGCCCGGACTTGAATGGACAGCCGCAAAGGAGGGCCTAGAGGCGCGATACTTCCACTTGCCGGGGGCCAACGTCCTCGGCGAATATCGCTGGGCGCGCTAAGTGGACGCCGCGTTACACGCCAGCCAAGCAATTGCGGCAGAAACTTTCTGGCTCACGAAGCTGGAGTTCGAGGAACGGCGGCGCTCCCGCGCTCGGCCCGGAAAGCGCCACCACAAACCTGTACTCTGCTTCGACTTGAAAGCGGCTCGATTTCTGATGTTCTTGGTTCGCAGGTACTGCACGGACAGAAAATGCATGAACCGTGAGAACCCATCCTCCGTGGCAAAGAATCCCACGTCGCCGTTGCGCAGCGCCAGGAGAAGTGATTGCGCCTCAGCCTCGATGATGGTGTGAATCTCTTCTTCGGTGTTGGCCAAGGCCGTATCGAGTGCCTCCTCGATGGCTCGATCGGATTGCCCGGTCGCCTTGAGTATTCGTCGCAACTCGAACGGGAGAGTGAACATCTCCAACCAGGTGTTGTGTACATCGCGAAGTTGGCTGGGAAAAAGGTGAATCATCTGTCGGATAGTGGCGACGTCGCGCTCCGAGATGTCACGCAATCGGTAGAAGTCTCTTTCGACAGCAACGTTGGTCGGATCGGTTCTGAAGACCTGACCGTTCCGCCAACACGCGATCCGGCCATCCACCGTCCACGGCTTCAGGTAGTACTGCCAGACGAAATGGTGTCGCCGCTTCTTCATCGCGTGTTCTCAAGCACTCGGCTCGCGCGCACACCATTCAGGCACGAGGACGAACGCGCTGGGGCAGCGTACGGCGTCTGAGGGTATCCATCGGGGGCTCGCCAAGAGCGATTCGCATCCGATTTATCGCGGTTGCCGTGGCGTGATACTGGTGCCGCGCGGCCGGCGGACAGGCGTGCCACATGTCTTGCAGAGACTGCCAGACCCGTTTTTCCTCGGTCGGCGCATTGGGCCAGTAGTTCACCTCTGTCGCCACCCGTGCCTTGTTGTCGGCCGAATCTTCAGGGCACGAGAGGACGCGGACGACACCATTTGGGTTGTGATCCGGTTTCCCGACCAAGTCAGCGGCGGTTGGGTGCAAGAAAACGCGGATCCCCTTGAGGCCGCAGCTCTCCGCGGCATGTGCGCGGACGACCGCGGTGCCGAGGAACTGCGCTGAATTTGCGGTTGCGCTCCCAGCTGTCCTCGAATCGAAACCGAGCACCGCGAAGGTGCCGAAGGCGATGCCGACGCGTATTGGCACTTTCTGCCACAGCGAGTGCAGGAGAAGTCGGTTGGCTATCTGGACCGCCTCGTGGAGACGTGCGGTCGCGAAGAACGCGGAATCAGAGAATGCGATTGAGGTGACACGATGCTCAATAGTCGCCATGTCGATGGCGTATGTCACACCACGATGGAAGTGAATAAACGTTGCTGCCAGCGGGTCCGCCTTCGTCGCTTCGATCTGTGCAAATACGTTCTCGCCGACTGGTCCCGCAAGGAGATTTAGCCGATCTGTGTCGACCGGATTGTTCTCAGTGAGGTCGGCGAAACCAAGTATGTCGGCGAATGCGACCACGCGAAGATCTGCTGGCATCATGCCTCACGCGCGACGGCGCAGTCGCCAGATCTCTCGGAATCCGACCGTCGGCCGCACCGCGGTCGGGGCGCCTCCGGAACCAAAGTTGTACGCTCCATCGTCGCGGCGCGTCTGAGTGAGCGAAAGGGTGATTCGGTGCTGCAGTCCGAGGCGGTCTTTGAATATGAGCGAGACCGTCGCGCTAGGCACGAGCTCTCGACGTATTCGCGCGTCCTGTTCCAGCGGTACCTGCGGGGTGACGTTGGCGTGGCTGGCAAGTCGTTCCGCGGACCATGCGGGTCGCGGGAGGCCGGGTAGGAACGCCTGGAGATCGAACGCCGTCGCGTCACCACGGTTCTGGATGTTCAGGCTGTAGCCGTTCCCGGCCCCGCCGTAGCCGCCGACGTGGAAGTCGATGTCCGGCTGTGCCTGGCGCACTGCCTGGCGGATGCGCGTGGCCTCTCCGCTCCACCACGGGAACAGTGCCACGAGGATCGTCACGAGTATGGCGATTGCGCCTAGGGCCAGTTCCATGTGTTGCCTACGGACTATCGTATCGGCTCATCGATTTGGTTCGACATCGAAAATCAGGCTTCGCAGCGGCCCAGTTCACTCGCGCGCTCATGTTCCCGGTTCTTCCATGAAGCAACGTCTAAAGGACAGGATAAATCGCTCCGCTTTCCATTCCGAACGCGCTACGCACAGTTGCCGCTTGTTGAGATCGACGTCAGACCACTCGATTGCCATGATCTCGCCGCAGCGCAATCCTGCCTCCCCGCCCAGCAGCACCACGAGTTGAGTCCGCCGGTCGCTTCGAGCCGATTCCACGAGCCGTTCGTACTCGTCGAAATCGTGGAAGCTCGCGGAATTCTTGGTCGTCCTCAGCAGCTTCATCACGCACGGAACGCACTCGATCACACCCCACTCAACGGCCGTTCGCAGCATCACGCTCAGCACCGTCAACACGTTGTTGACGGTCTTAGCAGCCCGTTCACCGAGTGCCGACTTCAGCTGCTGCACGTCTTCGGTCTGGATCCCGTCCAGCCGCTTGTCGCCGAGCACTTTCCAACGGTACGCGAACGGACGGGCCTGTCGCGCTCCACAATCTGGCGGCTCGAACAGCACGGTGATTTCCCGAAGCACCGGAGAATCTCAGCAAACGTCGTGGCGTGGGTCGAAGAAGAGGTGATGGGCTGGATTCACTCCAAGGTCGGTGACATCTCGGTCTGACGCTGCGTTAATGGTCATCCCGAACTCCTCAACGGGCGTCGGCGGCGACTCGCGGTGAAGCTTCATGAAACCGACGCAGAGTCGAAGTGGTACCGAAAGCGAAAGCTGCCGGGCTCTGACGCCAGCTGCGCTCAATGGATTCCTCGAATGCCTATCGCCGACTGACGGCCATCACCACGTCGCCTCGCGCCAGTGGTCTCGCCGATCCTCATCGAAGCCGATGGCGCGGCGTACCTTACCGAGGTTCAACGATGAATCCAGTCCGTGAACGACTCTCGGGTTAGGGGAGTTCGCATCCACGATGTGTCAGGCAACGTAAGCTTCATGGCCTGATCAGCGGCTAGCCATCCATCCGGAAGATCCATCGTCGCCCGGCTGCCTTTTGCAGTCACCCACTCGATGCCGCCGCGCTCCTCGGCCGCACGAGCCACGGCGACCGTGGTCCGGCAGTCCCCGACGACGTAGTCCAGAACCTCCGGCTGGTGACCACTGGCCCACAGCGCCGGCGCCTTGCTCCCACTCATGCCCGACGGTTTGCCGGGAAGTCCCATCCCTTGCGCAACCTTGTCCAAGGCAAGGGGAAACCCCTTGCTGCACACGACGTGGAACATCATGTCGACGTGGGCCAGCGCCAAACGCTCGCACTCGAGCTGTAGTCCCGACTCTTCGGCAAGAATGTTGAAATCAAACCCCACGCCGTTCCATGTCAGCAGCGTGTAACCGTCCTCTACGAATCGAGCCAGGTCGTGAACCAGCCCTTGTGCCTCCGCTCGCGACATTTGCGCAGCGAAAGTTCCGCATTCTCTTCCGTGCCAGAGCGTCTCATGCTGGCCTTCAACATCAACGACGGCGGCGCAGGCGATGCCGAGTGGCCGATGCGCAAACAGGTCTGGCACGTTCTCTGGAAGAAGCTTTGCCGTTTCGATATCGAACGCAAGGAATTGCTGGTTCATGGGGCGATGATTCTACACGGGAACACTGTGCTGCGGTCGGGCGACCTTGGTCCGAGGGTGCAGGCATTGCAGAACTCGCAGTTGATGTAAGGTGACGACCATCACAAGTACCATCCCGGAGAACATCATTGCGCTTCGTCTTCGACCCTGACTTCTCGGCCGGCTCTTGGCCTGGGCCGCTTCGCGGTGGTGAGGCGGCCGCAGGCGAGGAGTGGGTGGGTCCGGAGCGGTTTGCGCAGGTGATCGAGACTGCGCTGGGACTGCCGACGCCTACAATGAGCGCAGGCGAGCGAGCTGCACTCTTCGTGCCGGCGGTGGTGGCCACACAAGGATTCTGGAGCGCCTCGGCGGGCGTGGATGCCTTCGGGAGCGCGCGGCGCCTGCTCGAGTGGAGTGACCAGCTGGCGATAAACGGCTGGCAAGGCGAGGCGCGCGAGCCTCGTTTGCAAGCGCTCGCCGAGCTCACGCGACAGGCGCCGCCCGGTCTGCCGGACCGTCTCGCGGCCATCACGACGGTACTGCAGCGCCGCAACTCGCACATCGACAAGCTGCGACTGCTCGCGCCGGCGGAGCAGTTCGAACCTCTCTGGCAGCGCGTGTTCACCGCGCTCGCAGTCCACGGCGCGCGCGTCGAGGTGGCGCCGCCGGTCGCGGCGCCGGCAAATGGCGACTTGGCGAACGCGCGCTCGGCCGGCTTCAGCCCGCAAGGCGATGGCTCGCTCGCACTGCTACGCCCTTCAGGTTCGCTTCAGGCTGCCGAAGAGGTGGCCGCGTGGCTGGCGCAGTTGGGCGACGACGCTCTCGGGCGGGTGGTGGTCATCGGCCCGGATCCCGTTCTCGATGCGGCGCTCCGACGCCATGGCCTGCCTACGCTCGGCACATCGTGCGCGCGCCCCGACAGCGTGATGCTGCAGCTTCTGTCGCTGGTGCTCGAGATGGGCTGGCAACCGCAGGATCCGCAGCGTGCGTTTGAGCTGTTGTCGCTGCGCCCGTCGCCGGTACCCGCCGAGATGGCGGGACCGCTGCGCGGTGCCCTGCGCGAATGGCCGGCAGTCGACAGCGATGCATGGCGCGAGGCGCTGGCCCGCGGCCTCTCGGCCATTGCTGACGCGAATCGACGTGCCCGCGTGGAGTCGCGGCAGAACGTCCTTTGGCGCGCCGAGATCGCTCGCGGCGCGACCTACCCGGTGGCGGTTGCCGTGGCGCGTGCCGAGATGCTGCGCGCTTGGCTCGCAGGACTGGCGCGGATGTCCGACACGCCGGGCAACGCGCGCGCGGCGCTGGCGCAGTGCGGCTTGTTCCTGTCGCTGGTGCGCGGCTCTGGGCTTACCGAGTTCTCGGAGCCGCTGCTGCACCGGTTCCTCGCCGAAGCCACGCGGGCGGTGGCGGCCGATGCGCCCTTCACGGCGCAGGCCGGCCTCGCGTCCGTAGGGTTACCGGGTGGAATGGCGGGCGAGGCGCGTCACGTGGTCTGGTGGTCGTTCGACCAACGCGCACCGGCGCCGGTTGCACGGTTGCCGCTTACGCGCGCGGAACGTGACGAGCTGGTGGCGCGCGGCGTCGAGCTGCCCGCGCCCGCTCGCCTCGCGGCCGCCCAAGCGCAACGCTGGCAGCGACCGCTGCTGCAGACCACCCATTCCCTGCTACTGGTGTGCCCCGAGCGTGACGAGGCGGGCGAGGAGCTGCATCCGCATCCGTTCTGGGACGAAGTGCTGGCGCGTATTGGCGGATCTAGCGCTGCGCGCAAGGCCGCGGTGGCACGGCTGGTAAGCGATTCGTTCGCGGGCCGGCTGCGGCGTGCGCGCCGCGAGCGGCTGGACGTTCCCGCACCACAACGACGGTGGACCGTGGCGGCGGGACGCATCGCACGGCGCGACAAGGAATCACCGAGCAGTATCGAGACGCTGCTCGGCTGCTCGTTCAAGTGGACGCTCGACTACCCCGGCCGACTGCGTGAGGCCGAGTCCCCATTCGTGAGCGATGCGGGCGACTCGCAGCTGTTCGGAAGTCTCCTGCACCGGCTGCTCGGGCAGTTGTTCGCATTGGATCCGCCTGCCCCCGCCGCCGCCGAAGCGCAGGCGGGCGCGCTGTTCGACCGTGAGTCCCCACGGCTCGCGGCAGTGCTCTGGCTGCCAGGCGCCGAAACGATGCGAGCGCAGACCCGGCGCGCCATGGTGCAGACCGCTGGGACGCTGGCCACTTTGCTGCATGCTACAGGCGTTCGCGTGCTCGCGAGCGAGCAGGCCCGAGAGGGTCGTGCATTCGACACGGAGTTCGCGGGTACGCCTGACCTACTCTTGGGGCAGCCGTTGCGCATCGTCGACCTCAAGTGGGGCGGCGCATCGTTCCGCCGCACGAGCCTTGTGCGCGGCACGGCACTGCAACTCGCGGCGTACTCGTTCCTCAGCCAGGAAGACGGCGCGTACCCACCGGTGGCCTACCTGATCATGAGCGCGCAGCGGTTGATCACCACCACCCCGGAGCAGTTCCCAGGCGCGGAGTTCGCGAACGGCCCGTCGCCCGAGGACACCTGGCGATTGCTCGAGCAGGCGCACGCCACACGCTGGACCGCCGTCCAGGCGGGCAGCGTCGAGGCGTGCGGCGTGTCGGCGGATGATGCTGACGTGCCCAAGGAATCGAAGGTGGTCAACGGCCAACTCGTCATGGAACCGCCGTGCCGGTTCTGTTCGTTCGCATCACTCTGCGGGCGGTCCTTCCCAGGGGGTGGCGAATGAACACCATCCACGTCATTTCCGCGAGCGCCGGCAGCGGCAAGACTCACCGGTTGGTGGACGAACTCGAGCGCGCCATCACCAGCGTGGAGAACCCCGTCCGCCCCGAGGCGGTAATCGCCACCACGTTCACGGTGAAGGCCGCGGCCGAACTCCGTGAGCGTGTGCGCGCGCGGCTGCTGGAGCGGGGACTCGTGGCCGAGGCCCAGCGGCTGGCCATGGCGCGCATCGGCACCGTGCACTCGGTGTGTTCCTCGCTGGTCACCGAGTTCGCATTCGAGCTGGGCCTGCCGCCCGAAACACGCACGCTCGACGACGACGCCGCGCGCGCTGCGTTCGAGCGCTCGCTGGCTAGCCTGGTCAGCACGACGCGCGACGAGGATGACACCGTGCTGGCGGGAAGCAGCGCTGCCACGGCGCTGCTCGATCTCGAAGACCGCATGCCGGGACTCGACTGGCTCAAGCGGGTCCGCGAGATCGTCGAGCAGGCGCGCGGCAACCGCAGCGATCCCGAAGGTCTGCGCGCGTGTGCGTCGCGCAGCGCGGACTCATTACTCGCATATCTGCCGCCCGCCGTGTGCGACGGCGCGGCACTCGATCAGGCGCTGCGCGAGGCGCTCGACGCATTCGCCGGGAACAAGGCGATCGATCCCACCAAGACCACTGCGGGCGTCGTCGATGTCTGCGAGCGCGCCCTGACGCCGCTTCGCCGTGGCAGGACACCCCCGTGGACGGATTGGTCGCGGCTGGCCGCGGCGGAGCCGGGCGCCAAGTCGCGCACGCTCTACGGGCCCGTGCGCGAAGCGGCGCGGGCGTACGAACGGCACCCCCAGATGGTCGCCGACCTACGCGTTGCAATCGCCAACGTGTTCGAGCTCGCCGCGCAGGCACTCGAGGAGTATCAGAAGTACAAGCTCGAATGGGGGCTGATCGACTTCGCTGATCAGGAGCGGCTGGCGCTGCAACTGCTCGAGCGGCCGCACGTGCGCGAGATTCTGGTGGAGCAGCTGGACCTTGTGCTGGTGGACGAGTTCCAGGACACGAGCCCGCTGCAACTCGAGGTGTTCCTCGCGCTGGCCCACATCGCGCCGCGCAGCGTGTGGGTGGGCGACCAGAAGCAGGCCATCTACGGCTTTCGCGGCACCGACCCGGGGCTCATGGACGCCACGGTCGCGGCCATTGAGTCGCGCGGCGGTGCGGGTGCGCTCGAGACATTGGGGCACTCGTGGCGGAGTCGTGCTGAACTCGTGCGGCTTACGTCCGACGTGTTCGCACCGGCGTTTGAGGCACAGGGCATTCCGGAGGCGCGTGTACGGCTGGCCCCCGAGCGGTCCACTGCTGACCCGGACGCGCTCGGGACCGTGGTCGAGGTGTGGCGACTCACCGCCCGCCGCAAGGAGGAAGAGGCTGGCGCGCTCGCCACGGCCGTGGCGGAGATGTTGTCTGATGGCGCGGTGAAGGTGCGCGACCTGGTCGCCGACACCGCGCGCAGCCCGCGCCCGGCCGACGTCGCTATCCTGTGCCGCACTAACCTCGATGCCCGTCGCGTGGCAGCGGCGCTGGAAGGGCTGGGCGTGCCTGCGGTGCTGGGGCGGCCGGGGCTCATCGCCACGCTCGAAGCCCGCGTGGTGCTGGCAGGGCTGCGCCTATGGGTGGATGGCCGTGACTCGCTGGCGGCAGCCGAACTGGGCCGGCTGGTGAGCCTGCCGCATGCTCCGGATACGTGGCTGACCCAGGTCCTCGACGCGCCGGGACGCCCGTTCCAGGATCTCGCCGAAGTCGCGCGTATCGAGGCGGCCCGCAAGGCGAACCCGACCGCCGGACTGCTCACGGCATTTGACGCCGCACTCGACGAGGTCGGCGCGCGCGAGCTGTGCCTGCGCTGGGGCTCCGATACGCAGCGGCTCGCCAACCTCGACCGGCTGCGCTCACAGGCGGTGCGCTACGCCGACTTGTGCGAGGCCGAACGCCGGACGCCCACGATGGCCGGGCTGGTAGTGCACCTCGAATCACTGGCCGATGACGAGCGCGACGAGCAGGCCACGCCGGGCGGACAGGACGCGGTCACGGTGAGCACGCTGCATGGCGCCAAGGGTTTGGAGTGGCCAGTGACGGTGTTGTACGGCCTCGACACTGTCCGAGAGCCGAGCGCATTCGGCGTGCACGTGATGAGCGAGCGCGACACGTTCTCGTTCGAGGACCCGCTCGGTGGTCGATGGGTCCGGTACTGGCCGGATCCGTTCCAGCCCAAGCCCTTTAGTCCCGGCATGCCGGGCAACTACAAGGGCAACACGACGCTGCATACGGCCGTGCGGACCGGTGTCGAGCATGTGGCAGAGGCGAAGCGTTCGGCGAGCGAGAACTTGCGGCTCCTGTATGTCGGCTGGACGCGCGCGCGCGACGTACTGGTGCTGGCGAGTAGGGACGGCAAACTTCTCGACGGCGCCCTGGGAATGCTGACGGGCGCGAATGGTGCGCGGTTGCTCGCCGAGCCTGATGACGACGGGACCGCCAGGTGGGCGGGGCGTGTGGTGAACACACGCGTGCGTGCTACTGCCGCGAGCGGGGGTGTGCCCGTGGCGATCGAGCCCGGTGAGGGCTATGTAGCGCGAGGCCCGCGCGAGTTCCCGCCGGCCATGGTGAGTCCGTCGAGTCTGTCCGGCGTTGGCACGCTGGGTGAGCCTGAGAGCCTCGGTGGTGCCGTTCCCGTGTCGGCGGGCGCGGACCCGGCGTCGCTGGGGGACGCCTGCCACGCGTTCTTCGCCGCCGACGGCGATGATCTGGGTGAAGCCGAGCGCGTCGCGATGGCCGCGCGGCTGCTAGAGTCTTTCTCCGCGCAGGGTTCGCTGCGCGCGGAGGACCTCGCGCGCGCCGGTGCCTCGCTGCGCGGCTGGGCCGGGCGCCACTGGCCCGGGGCTACCTGGCGACGCGAGTGGCCGTTGCGGCGTCGGCTGCCGGATGGCAGCGAACTGCATGGATTCGCGGACCTAGTGCTCGAGACCGTCGAGGGATTGGTGATCATCGACCACAAGTGTCTCGGCGGCACACTCACGGAGGCACTCGCGGCAGCGGCTTCGTACGGCGCGCAACTCGCGGCCTATGTAGACGTGTTGGAGCGCGCGACCGGTCGTGAGGTGCTGGGACGCTGGGTGCACTTACCGTTGCAGGGTGTGTGCGTGGAGGTCCGCTAGAGCATATCGACGCACCTGCCATCCTGGAAGGTGAAGCCGGGCGTGAGGATGTCCTGCTGATCCAGGGTGACGGCCTCCCGATTCACTGGCTCCAGCTTGAACGGGACAAAGAAGCGATCATTGAAGACCACATGGCCGCGCAAGCAACTTCATGGGGGCGATGCTCCGAAGATGCCTCCGAAGATCAGGATGAACTCCTTGTGCCTCGTCTGTACGCCAGCGCTCTCGATTGTCTGTTCCCCGCAGCAGGCGAGAATCGCGTCGCGCGTGGCGACCTTGCCACAAAAAGTCTGCGCTCGTGTCGGCTTATCCATTCCCGTGATCGTGTCTGGGTAATACTGCTCAATGGCACCGCGTTCGAGCACGTAAACATCGACGGCTCGAAGCATCTTTAGTAGCTGCCATTTCAACTGCAGCAATTGTTCGTCGGTGCTGGTTTTTAGGACGGCAAGGCGATCCGGCTTTCGCTGCCAACCGAAGAACGCATCTACCGCTTGATCATGGTCACCTTGGGTGCATGTCCCGGCCTTAAGCTTTGCCTGCAGCTCTCTTACGCGCCGCCACAACGCCCGCAGTTCACCGGAATCGTGAGCGCCCTTGGCGTCCTTCGTGGATGGGCCACTGGCATCGGGCACGATCAACTCGTCCGCCCTTGCCAGAAGAGTGTCCCTCGCGGTCTTCACCGCGTCGTCAGGTGCGATGTGGTCGAAGCCATTCACCAGCAGGTCGAGGTCGGCGATCACCGGCACTCGGATGCCGAACCTTGTGAAGAACTCCTTGTATCGCCGGATGTTGCCCTTGCCCGTGATCCGAGCAAAGAGCACGGGCACCTGCGCCACGTCCCATGAGCGGTCGAGGGTCCTGGCGATGTGCGGCATGACGAGGTAGTCGCTGTCGCCTTCGACCAGCACGACGGTGTCGGCGAAAAACGCCGCATTGTTGTTCTCGAAGCAGATGAGCTGGAACTGGTCCTTGGCGTTCATGTCGGATAAGTCAACCAGCTGGGCTTGCGTGAATGGCTTGGGGGCAATCGAAGTGTCCGAGGACTTCCGCAGTTTCACGAACGTCTCTGTTGCCCCAGGGCCAAAGAACATCGGTGAATGGGTCGTAACGAGAACGTGGTGGTGTCCCTTGGCGAAGACCCGCAATGCATCGAAGAGTATGTGCTGGGCCTTGGGGTGAAGGAACAGCTCCGGCTCCTCGAACAGCAGCAAGTAGGAGGCGGGAGCGGGTTCTACGTGCTGCGGGGCGACCTCGTCAGCCGGTGCCGCCTCTTCGGCTGGAGCGGCGGCGGGCGAGAGCTTTTCTCTAAGCTCCACGTAGGATCGGAGGATGGAGAAGACGATTGCGCGGCGCAACCCATCGCCCTTAGAGTCGATCACGCCATCGACCCCGTCATTAGCGTAGATTCGCGCAGAAGAGAAGACTGTCTTCAACTCCGGTGGCGGGATTGTGATGCGGAGGGCGACGTCCGCGAAACTCTCGCGCACGTACTTCTCGACAGTCGACTCGATCAACTTAACCTCATCGAGCCGTCCGTCCACGACGGTTCCGTCAGGCTGCTGGACCTGGTTGAGCTTGGAGTTGAGTTCCTCGAACAGCTTCTGGGCGTCCGGAAGCTTCGCTTCTACCGCCGAAAGCAGGATGGCCAGGATTCTCCCGAACGGCGTGCTCTCGGTGGTCTTGATATCGTCAGCCAGGTCTTTAACGGCCGGAATGTAGATCCGGTCTGGCAGCATCGGCTCGATGCTCTTGTCGATGCCGGTGGGCAAGGCCTGATCGACAGCGGTCTTCTGGTCTTCAGGCAGTGAATCGGCAAGCTCCTGAATCTTCTGTTTCACCGCGTCCTGGTTCATGGTCGCGTCGATGACACCGTCCAACTCTAGGAACGCCTGAATCACCCTGTCGACGAATGCTTGACCCGCTCGCTGACCCTTGACCAGCGCAGCAATACCGTCTTGTGAGAAGCGAGCATCGGTTGGGGTGAGGGTGTTGTAGAGGAGGGAGCTCTTACCATCGGTGCCGTAGGCCCGGACAAGAACTAGACGGCCATTTGTGACGATGCTAGCAACACGCGTGCGGTGTTCTTCGGCCAGTCGTGCCAGGTCGGCCGCGCCAACGCTCTCAAACGTGACGGCGATTCGGATCGGCTTGGACTCATCGAAAAAGTGGCTAGCGACCAGCTTGGAGCCTGAGAAGAACAGGGACAGTGCCTGCAAGAACGATGACTTGCCTGAGTTGTTCTCTCCAATGAGGCAGCCGAAGCGCGAAAGGGGAATCGTTACATCTCGTAGCGCCTTATAGTTGGTGACGGATAGCTGAGTGAGTCGCATGTCTGTCCGTCTCTTTCGACTAGATCGCGGGGACGGTGAAGGATAGTTTCGGCGGAATCGGCTCCGCGACGATCTTCCGGCTGATTCTACACTTGTGCGGCTTCGAACATGTGAGGTGTTCTGGACAGCGTCGCACCCATCCATCGTGTTCCGTATGCCCAACGACGCCCGTGCCTTGACCGTGCTCGTTTCGTTCGGGCGCGCATCGCGATGTTCCAGCCGGAGTATGCGTTGCCAGAGGACCGGCGACGGCGTGCGCTTCCCTGACTCCCACTGATAGATGACGGCCTTGCCAGCTGCGCCGATGCGTCGCGCCAGGCCGTCTTGCGTAAGTCGGAGCCGACGACGAAGCGCCCACAGCTGCTGGTCGTAGTCGTTCGAGACCGTTACCTATCTGGCATCAGTGATCGGCGTGGACGCTGCGTCAGCGATCTGGCCTGCGTCGAAGGGAGTCTCACTCGCGTGCTGTGACTACGGCCCTGAGACAGGCTGCACAGCAGGGGCCATCGGTAACCGCAGCACCCTTACACCCGACGGCGCGAGCACGTCCTGTGCCTGGGCCGCGACGCGTTCGTGATGGGTGAACAACAGCACCTGAACGTGCCCAGATAGCTCCTGCAGGACTCGAAGCCCCGCCTCGGTCCTGTCGTCGTCGAAGTGGACGAAGAGGTCGTCGAGGATCAGCGGCAGACGCCGATCCTGCTGGACGAAGTGTTCAAGGGCGGCAAGGCGCAGCGCGAGGTACAGCTGATCCCTCGCACCGGTGCTGAGCCTTGCGACGTCAACCGAGCGGCCCGCCGATGTCTTGGCGAGGATCACCGGAACACCGCTGTCGTCAACGTCAGTGTCCAGGCCGGCGTACCGGCCGAGCGTGAGGTTACGGAATAGCTGGCTGGCACGCGTCAGGATCGGCCCCTGATTGCGTTCACGGTAGTCTGCGATCTGCTTCTGCAGAAGCGTTCGTGCCAGTACGACGCGAACGTACTCCTCAGTATTCGCAACAACGTCCGCCAGGGCTTCCTGCGCCTGTTCCGCCGCTACCGCAGCCTGGTCGGAGGCGCCGATGCCGGCGCGCTCGTTCCCAAGCCCTCCAACGAGCAGTGCCAGCCCCTGGCGGCGCTGATCAAGGCTTCCGAACTGGCGTCCCAGTTCCCCGATCTCTGTCTCGAGGTCGATTCCATCGAAGTCGTTCACGTCGCTCTCCAGGCGAGCGAGCGCCAATCCAGTAGTGGCAATCAACTGCGTCTCGGCGTCGGCGATGCGCTTCGTGCACGCGTCGTATTGCTCGGTGCGGGCCACCGCGTCGAGTAGCGCGTGCTCATCTGCGAGCCCGGCCGCAACGGTCATACCAGCTACGTCGGCCTCGCTGGCATCGACCTGTGCCTGCGCCGTCTCAACGTCACCAGACTTCTTGTCATGCTCAGCTCGAAGCGAACCGTACATTGTGGCGGCGTTCTTCGCGGCGCCGAGCCTTGCGTTGAGGACACCGATCGCCACCTCGGGCTGCGACACGTCGATGTCGGTATGGCCCGAGAGCGCCTGGACGACCGAGACGAGACGTGCTGCGATTGCGGCGTTGCGGCGCTCGATGCCTGCGACTCGCCGCTGCTTTTCGCCAAGCGATTCCGATGTGGTCTCGATGTCCGAAATGGTGGCCACGACTGCCCTCACATCGGTGGGAGCGGTGTCTTGCGCCAGGCCGAGGGCAGCCACCGAAGCGGCCCATTGGGTCGCCCAAGCCACCAGCCCCTTCTCGCCGGCGGCCACCTTGGCCTCGAGGCTTCGGACACCGTCGGTAAGGTCATCGACGGACTTCTCCAGGCTCGCGCGGGCCTCACGTGCCTTGTCGGATCGAGCCCAGATCAGCTCTGCGAGGTCGAGCAGTGCCGCAAGGCTGAGCCGCTCGACATGCTCTTCACCCAGTCCAGCGAGGAGCTGGCACAGATCGCTCTGGTGACGTCCGATGGCCGCCTGCTGCGCGGATGCCTCGGCATCCAGTCCGCGAAGCGTGACGGCATCAACGGCAGCTTCGCGGAGCCGATCGAGAAGATCCGTCATTTCCTGCCGGCCTCGGGGTTCGA
Source organism: uncultured Bifidobacteriaceae bacterium (assembly GCA_964356125.1). Lineage (GTDB taxonomy): Bacteria > Acidobacteriota > Vicinamibacteria > Vicinamibacterales > JAMQPK01 > JAMQPK01. The sequence continues at coordinate 17,348 of CAYHHH010000059.1, forward strand.
CGCGAAGGGGCCGCCAGATCTCGGCCCATCCTTGGCGCGCTGCCGTCGCCTTCGCCCGAGCGTCCTCGAGTTGTTCTGCTTGTGCGGCCAGAGCGCGTTCGATTGACTCGACGTCGTGTTCGAGCAGGATTCGTCGCTCAACGGCGCTCGCGTCACGACGCAAGCGATCGGAAATGCCGTCTGCGCGATCCACCGAGACCTCGTATGCCGCGTCAAGAGGGACACCCTCTGTCCAGCGCCCAAGGGCCGCCTCGTCTGCTCCGCCTTGGAGCCAGGCTGCGCGCACCAGGCGCCAACCCTCGTCCCGTCGCGCCCGCGCCTCATTGAGTTCCCTTTCCGACGGAGGCGCCTCTCGACGCAGCAGCTCGTCAAGCTCCGTGCGCCGCTTCTCCCGCTGCTCCTGCAACTTGCGAAGATCCGTCTCACTTCTCTCGACTTCGGCTGCCGAAACAGTGACGGCAGCATCGGCTTCCGTCACCCGACTCGGTGCCGGGAGCGGCAATTCGTCGATCGCGCGAGGAGCGGCCGCGATCCCGAGGGAAGCGACGGCTGCCGCGAGTGTCGTCTCCAGTTCGGTCAGTTTCTTCTGTGTCGCATCCCGCACTGTCTCGAGTCGTCCTTCGGCTCGGATGCGACCCACTGCAGAGCGGAGCTGCGCGACGTCAAGCGGCACGGGTGCGTCTCTCAACTGATCGACAGCGCGGCTCAAGCGTCCCGACGCATCGCTGAGGAGAGACCGCGTAGACGTCGCTTCGCTGGCCAGCCCGGTGTGCTCCCGCGTGAGACGTTCGATCGCTGCGCGGACGGCGGCGGAAATCGTCGGTAGACCATCGGATCCGACGGGACATCCTGCCGGGATGGACCGTCGCAGACTCCCGATGTGGCGCTCCAGATCGCCCACCTGCTTGTTGAGCGACGGGAGATCCTTCACGTTCACCCGAAGCGTGCCGATGTCTGTGACCAAGTCCCCGATGAGGTCGGCCTGGGCAACCAGTGGCTCGTCAACTGTGACCTGCGACAATTGCTCCTTCAGGCGTGCCAGGTCGTTGGACGCCATGGCGAGCTTCGACTGCGCGTCGTGCCGGAGCTGCTGCGCTGCGGCGAGCCGGGCTGGCACGTCCGGCGTGACGCGCGGGCCCTGTCCCTCGAGCAGCAAGAGGTCGGCCTTGGCCTGTCGTCGCGCGTGTACCAGCGGTCGTGTGGCTCGAACGCGCTCGGCTAGATTCTTCCTCTCGGACAGTGCTCGGGCCTGCGCGGCGACAAGTTCGAGGTCCGCCTCGGCCTGGCACAGGTCGTCGTCGAGCTTGATGACCTCGGCCACGCTCTTCGACAGATCGCGAACTTTCGCGGAGAGATCCTTGTACAGCCGGATCCCGCTGTTGATCGAGGGAACAGACCCAGCCGGCTTGAAGAGTGCGTCAGCCCTCGACTCGAGATGGGCCATGGCCTTGTTCAACCGCGTCAAGCCCGTCCCGGCAAAGAAGAGAGCCTGACCCAGCTCGCCATCGCTCCTGAGAAGTGACTCGCCGCCGGTTGCGATCTCCTCATGATCGATCGAAAAGAGTGTTTCGTATACGTGCGCATCGACGTCGCGAAGGAGGGCCCGCACCAGGCTCTCGTCAAGGACCTCATCGGCCGGGGACCGCAGCGTGCCAGACTTTCGCTTGATTCTGGCAATGGCGAGTTGGGCGCCGGTTTCGTCGGAAAGCACCGCACCGACTCTCAGGTCCTGCGTGGCGTGCACGAAGGCGTAATCAGAGCGGAGGGGCATGCCGTAGAGCAGCTCACGTATGGCTGCCATCGCGGTGGTCTTGCCGGCCTCGTTGGCGCCCACGATGACATTCACTCCAGCGGGCAACAGGTCGAGCGCCACGTCGGTGAACATGCCGAATCGCGTGAGGTCGAGGCGTTCGATCCTCACTCGTCCGTCTCCTCGAGCAGCGACTGAATCAGTTCAAGGCTGGCGTCGAGCGTCTCGGCGATGTGCGCCGCTCCTCCCAGCGATGTCGTATCGAAGGCCGCCGACTCACCGCTTCTGGCATCGGCCGCGATCTTGTTTCGAAGCGCGGTGAAGAGGCTCTCGTACTCAGTGAGGGCTGAAGGGTCCTGTCGGATTGCCTTCACCCGCGCAGCGATGGCGCCGATAGTGTCGCCCTCCCCGCGATCGGCCAACTCCACGGGCCGGCGGGTGTCCAACGCAACCTTCTCAACCCACACAGCGCCCGTTCTAACGCCGAGCGCACGGATCTCGGCCTCGACAGCCGCAGCGTCGCGCCACAACTCAGCGTGAGCCGGCGAGCGGCCCGTGATGCGGACCCGCGCGGCTACGAGCCGATCGGCCGATGTGGCCACAGCCGACTCGAGGGATCGGCTGACAGCGGCGAGCACGTCGTCTACGCTCTCGAGTTCAGTGGCATTCACGTGACTTTCGTACCACCGGACGACATCCAGGCTGAGATGTTCGACGGATCGCACGCAGTTCCCCTCCACGGTGACGAGCGATGCACCCTTCGAACCGAGTTCGCGGGCATGGCGCCCCTGCAGGTTGCCGGGGAAGACGATCCACGGGTCCGTGAGGACCTCTTCCCGTTGGTGGACATGTCCCAGGCCCCAGTACTGATAGCCCCGGCTTCGGAGAGTATCGATAGTAGTCGGTGCGTAGGACGGATGAAGCGGTCGACCATCGAGGCTCGTGTGCAGCAGGCCGATGGTGAACAAGCCCGAATCCGCGGCTGGGTACGCCGCCGCGAGGTCAGCGCTGACCGCCTTCGTGGGGTAGCTCTGGCCGACCACGGCGACATTGAGATTATCGAATCGCTTGGTCTCCGGTTTCATGCTCGAGAGCTGGGTCACGTTCGGTGGCAGCCTCAACTTGCGGCTGATCTCGCTGGCGGCATCGTGGTTCCCCGCGACGAAGACGACCGGAATGCCTCCCGCCTCGAGCCGCGAGAGTTGCGCTATCCAAAACAATCCGGTGCTGTAGTCTTTCCAGTCACCGTCGAAGACGTCCCCTCCGATGACGACGAGATCGACCCCATGGGAGATGGCCGCGTCCACCAGATTCTCCACGGCGCGTCGCGTGGCACCGCGGATGTGCTCGACCGGTGCGCCTTCATATGCCGACAATCCGCGCAGCGGACTGTCGATGTGCAGATCGGCGGCGTGCAGAAACTTCATCGCTCACCGACGCCTTGTCGGTGGTCTTCCGAGCGGGTCAAGCGAGCGTTCCCTCAGTGCGAGATTGCCGGCGCAGTGTTTCGACTGCTACCGCAACTGCGGCGGAATCCGGGGCCTTTTCGCCCCACTCTTGCCAGAAGTTGCGGGTCTGACTCAACGGCTCGATGGTTGGGAACTTCAGCTTGATCCGGGCGGGGAGGAGGATCGCGTCGCCCAATAACAAGGCTTCGCCGGCGTCGAGCAGTGGCAATCCGTCGAGGACACCCGCCAGCGAATCAGGCATGAGGCGACGAACGACATTCTGGTCCTGATCGTTGGTCAAGCGCAGGATGAGGAAGTTGTTGCACTGGCTGAGGATGGTTCGGCTCACATCCGAGGGGCGCTGGCTCACCACAAGCAGGGAGACGCCGTACTTTCGGCCTTCCTTAGCGATGCGCTCGAAGGAATAGAGGGCCTGCTTCTCGACTGCACCCGCGTCCTCGCGGACCGGCAAGTACAGATGGGCTTCGTCGCACACGAAGACGAACGGCGTCCGCGCGTCCGGCTGCATCCAGAACTGGACGTCGTACAGCAGCCGTGCGAATACGCCCGTGACGACGGGGAGCACGTCCGATGGCACTTCGGAGAAGTCCACCACCTTGATACCCTGCTTTCCCTCGCCCGGGGCAAGCAGCTCTGCAATTTGCTTGGCGAGCCAGTCGTACTTGAGAGCGGCCTCTGGCGGCTTGAACATGAAGCCGTACCGCCGGTCTTCGGCCTTGGCTTCTAGGCGAGAGAGGAAGCGTGTCAGCCGTCCTTCCCATTCACCCTTTACATCTCCACCCTTCACGCCGATGCCCTTTGCCGTATCGTCATGCTTGAGCTTCGCAAGCAGGTCGGTCAACTTGTAAGGAATCGGCGAGTCGACGGTGAAGGTCGCCTTCACGCCGTCCTTTTTCTCCGCGCTGAGTGTGCCTTCCTTCAACTCCCGTACATGTAACGTGAACCGCGATGCCTGGTTCGGCGCGTTCTGATCGCTGCGGTCCAGGATCATCGAGAGCATCTCTTCCCGGTTCAGGAGCCAGTACGGGAGGAAGAGTGCGTTGTCCGGTGGCTTGTCGAGATCGCCAGGACCTGCGATCTTGAACGCGGCGGCAATAGGGATTGGTACTGTTCCGTCCTTGCGGGCGGGCGGGTTCGCGAGCGAGGCGTACTCGCCGTGCATGTCGAACACAATGATGTTCGCGTGCTTGCGGGCGTGTGCACGTTCCAGGATCAGGGACACCGCGCAGCTCTTGCCCGAGCCGGTACTGCCGAGGATCGCCGCGTGCCTCTGGAAGAAGCGATCGCCGTTGGCGATCGCGGCGGCCGAGTGGTCGATGGCGAAGTGGCCGAGTTCGAGCCGCTGCGTCTCATCCAAGTCCTTGCCCAGTAACCCCATAAACCGCTGAAGGTTGCTGCCCTCGATGAGAAAACAATCGCGATCGATCTGAGGGAACGAATCAGCACCCCGCTTGAACCGATTGCGGACAGTTCCCTCGGTGGTGCGGTAGGTACCGAGCAAGACGGCCCGGAGTGAATCGTCCGGCACGACCTCTAGTGCGAGCGTCGTTGGTGCCATCGGATCAGGCTGCGCTGTCTGCTCGCGGAGCTGCCGGGTCACACGCTCCGTCATGCCGATCAGAAACTCCTGAGCGGTCGTCCCCTGAATTGCGACAAGGCTCCCGACCGCGGCACGCGGCAAGAGTGCGGCGTTTTCCACCGCGATGAGTACCCGGCTCGTGTCGACGGAGGCAACCTTGCCGAGCTTGCTCGGCGCGTCGAAGGTCAGAATGGGGGCATCGCTCATGTCAGCAGCTCCTTTGCCAGAACGCCCAAGTCCCACAAGTCGTGCCCCTGGTGCTCGAACCGGTGTCCCTTTGTCATCATCGCGACTCCCGCCCATGCCGTCGGTTTCGAGAGACAAACGCAGAGCGGCGATTCTTCGGCGAGCTCCTTGACCTTCGAGTTCGCCGACCGGTTCAAGATCAACGTGGGCGTACCGTCCTGAATCCGTTTTTTGAGATGGGTTTGCAGGTGATCGTCATTGAACCCGTACCCCACGACCAGCAGACGCGCGGCCTGCTTGATGTAGTCGTTGGCCAAATCGCGTTGCTTGTCGAAGGGCGAGTTGTAGCCGGCCCGATACTTGTTGATGCCAGGCGTGATCATGAGCCGTTCCGCGTCCAGATCTAGACTGCAACGTCGCGCGTTGTTGCCGAATTGATACCAGTCAAAGCTCCCATGCGGCTTCAGGACGATCGCACGCGGAAAATGGTCGAGGACGGTGGTCTTGGCGCGCGTTGTGATACCCCGGCATGATCCCATGCAACTTCGGGCATGGTCGAACGCGCCTGCATAGTGCCCGACTGCTGTGGTGTCTACATGGAAGCCTGCCATCTCGCATGCCACCTCAATGAGCCGATCATAGTTGGGTGTTAGGATCGGCAGCCCATTCGTCGGCTTCAATACCTTGGCCAGGAATGTCGTCAGGCGAAGCGAGCGATCCCCTCGGAGCACCGCGCTCATGACCTCGCGTTCCTTCGGCATCAGCAGTTCGCACGTCTCTTGCGCGATCCAGACCTCAAGCGTGTCGGATGGCGGGTGCTCAAGCAGCGCCGCTTCCAATCCCCCGCCAGCATCCAGCGTAGCCTTGATCTGGTGCCACAGCGTCGCGTCGGTTCCCGTCAGTACGCCCGCGCTGTTACTGAGATGCGTTGCGAGCGCGGGCATCCCCGGGATCCCCTCAGCGGCGGACAACCCGGACCCGATCACCAACGCGAGACCGTCGGTGAAGTGCTCCTGCGCGAATCTGACCAGCGCGTCGTAGTCCATTGTCGTGCTCAATCTCGGGACCGTCTCAAGAGCAGTATCGCGAGCATGCACTACGAGACCGTCCGCGTCATCGGTCGAGTTTAGCCCACCGTGACTGGCACCAGCGTCATCGTGTCGTTCCCGAAAATGTCGATCACCTTCACGGCGATCGTGTAGCGCCCCGGCGCTTCGTACGCGTGAGGGGCCGTGGTCATGTCCAGTGCCCGCTTCTGGCGGGTGCGGAAGCTTTGCCACTCGTTCTCGAAGATGTACGCGCCGGTCCAGCGCTCCTCGAAGTCGGTGGCCGGCAACTCGAGTTCGCGCTGGGACGGCTCCTGGCCGGGCAGGTGGCCCTGCACGGTATTGACGCCGGCGCCCTTCGGGACTTTGATCATTTCCTTCCGGCTCTCGTAGTTGAAGTCCACCGCCCAGTAGTCCACCCAGTCGGTCCAGTGCTTCGTCAGGACATCGCGGGTGATGACACCCTCCTTGCTCTTGCTGATCTTGATCAGCGCGCCGGTGTCGCACACGACTTCGCTCTTGCCTTCCTTTAGATCGGCGGCGATGGCGTCGGCGAGGCCCTGTGAGTAGTAGACCGAGAAGTCGGTCAGCTCTATCGCGAGGGCGAGCGGGTTCTTCTTGTCGAATCTCGGCGTGACCTCGATGAATGCCACGTCCTGGAAGCGGACCTGGCCGCGCTCGACCGCGCGCTTGTCGAACACTTCCGGCGGGATCGTCTTCGGCGCGAGGTCGATACCTTTCTGCTTCGCCTCGTCCAGCACGGCGGGGAACAGGCCCATCTCGAACTCGAACGCCAGCACGTCAACGCGCGTTGCCCCGCGCTTGCGGCATTCCGTGATGACTTCCTCCACGAACAGGCGGCCGACCGGGAGGTTGATGGGGCCGACCACCACGAGCCGCGCGCCGCTCTTGCCGTGGAAGAAGCCGGCCTCGGGCAGCGGCTCGGCGCGGTAGGCCTTCAGGATCAGATCGCGGAACTCCTGCTCCCGGCGGGCGAGCGCCTGCTCCTTCTTCTTGCCGGTGAGCCGGCCGGAGACATTCAGGTAGACCTGGCGTTCGTAGCGGCCCAGGTTCAGGACTTCAAACGCGCGGAACGTTTCGTCAACAGCCTTCCGTTCGCGCTGGACCTGAATGAGCCGCTTGCGCGTGGTGTGAATGCTGAATTTTCCGAGATCCGTCGCGATCCACTTGCGCCCAAGCTTCTCGGCAACGGCCGCTGTGGTGCCGCTGCCACAGAAGAAGTCGGCCACCAGATCGCCCTCGCTGCTGCCTAGACTGATGATGCGCTCCAAGAGGGCTTCCGGCTTCTGGGTCGCGTATCCGACTGCTTCAATCGCTTGAGAATTGACCGAGCTGAGATCCGTCCAGATGTCCTGGATCGGCACGCCAGGCATCTCGTCTAGGTAACGTTTGTACTGCGGAACGGTGCCAGGCGTTGTTTGCACGACTCGGCCAGCTCCGTAGAGTCGCTCCATTCGCTCGCGCGAGTATCTCCAGAACCTTGTTACCCCAAGGAACTCGTAGCTCGGATTTCCTTTTCCAGCCCCGCCAGGAGCGGTGAGGTTATCCAAACGATAGCGTCTGCCGGTCCGGTCCTCGACTCGGCTGTAGTGGGATTCGAGATAGGAATCGTCGTAGGCAGTGAACTGCATATTCCAAGGGAAGCGGTCACTTCTCGAATAAAGCAAGATGACATCGTGAAGTCTTCCCAAGTGTTCTGAGCCTTGGCCCGTGTCGCTGTGCGCTGTTTGCCGCTTCCAGACGATCTGATTCACGCACCGACTTTTTCCGAACACTTCGTCCATCACGCTACGCACGTAGTGCGACACGCCCCAACCCATGTGCACGTAAATGCTGCCGTCGTCGTGCATCAGGTCCCGCATTAGTACGAGGCGCTCGTAAATCATTGCGATAAAGGAGTCTGCTCCCCGACCCCACGTGTCTCGGTAGGCGATCTGCTCGAGAAGGTTCGGCTCCTTGTGGAAGGTCTCGCCGCCGATCTCGATGTCCATGCTGAAGTCGGCGCCGACGTCGAACGGCGGGTCGATGT
>CAYHHH010000060.1:0-25307 GCA_964356125.1 uncultured Bifidobacteriaceae bacterium
TCACCCGGCTACTACACGGCGACATCGAGTACTTGTTTCCTAACGGCTCCTAACCTCCTAAGCTCCTGTTAAACCGAAGGCTGCGACGGCTCCCGTTTTATCCACTTGTACGCGGCGACTGAATTCTTCCAGAAGTATTTTTCCGCGACCGCGCGCGGCTTCGTGGCGAAGTAGGCCTTCGCGATTGCGAACACCTGATCGATCGGCGCGACGCCGTCGCTGTTGGGCCAGTCGCTGCCGAACACGATACGATCCTCGCCGAACGTGCCGACGAGTCGATCGAGTGTGTCACGGTAGCTGCTGAGGTCGGTCGATACCTTGCCGTCGACGCGGCGGAGAATGGCGGACAGCTTGACGTAAATCTGCGGGCGTTTCGCGAATTCGCGGAGCGCGGCGTCGTACGCCGGCCGCTCCGCCGGCGTCGGCGCGAAGTTGGGCAGATGGTCCAGCACGATGCGCAGAGTGGGCACCTTGTCGCTGATCTTCAGCATCGACTCGAGCAGCGCGATGCGCGGGTTGGCGGTGTCGAGCACGAGGTCGGCGTCGGCCAGCAGCTTCAGCCCGTCTATGAAAACCGGATTGTCCGCCTGCTTCGCGGGGTCGCGTCCCCACAGGTTGCCGTAGCGAATGCCGCGCCAGAGGGGATGCTTCCGGTAGCGATCGAAGTATTCCGTGAACTCGGGCTTGTCGGGTTCCAGGTTCCCGATCACGCCGACGACGATCGTGTCGCGCTGCGCAACGTCGAGGACCCACAGGTTGTCTTCGACCCAGGGGCTCGCTTCCACTTTGACGGCGCCGACCGATCCGAGGGGCGCGGCAAGCTTGCGGTAGCGATCCGGGTACGCCGGAATCGGCGCGACGCCGGGCACGCGCGGGCCGCTGTAGGGCGCCCCCTGCGGCCGCGTCGGATCGAAGAGATGGATGTGCGTGTCGATGATGGGGATTGCGGCACTTTGCGCATCGATGCGCTGTGGCACGGCAGGCCACCCCAACGCGGCTGCCGCGTTGGGGGCCCCGGCGGCGGCCGCCGAGGCGGCGACTCCGGCCAGAAAATTCCGTCGATTCAGTCTGATCATAAGGCGCCCGGCAGAATACGTCCGGCTGGAGCAAGTGTCAACACTCAACCCCGTCGTTCGCGGAAATTCAATAAATTGTATCGATAGCGGCCATTAAGTGTTGACACTTGAGCGCCGCTGAGCCTATGCTCCGCGCTATCTCTTTCCACGGCAAACAAGCGCCCGCCGCACGTCGCGGGCCACTAGGAGGTCGCATGAGACGGCGAGTTTGGCACGGTCTGCTTCTGTTCGTGGCGCTGGTGTTGGTGTCGACAACGCCGGTGGTCGCGCAGGTGCTTTACGGATCGATTGTGGGAACCGTCACCGATGAGGCGAACCTCGCCGTGCCTGGCGCCACCGTGACGATCACCCACGCCGAAACGAACCAGGCGCGCGAAACCACCAGCAACGACACCGGGAACTACCTGTTCCCGAACGTCGCGGCGGGCACCTACCGCGTCGACGTCACGCTGCCAGGATTTCAATCCTTCCGCGCGCAGGATGTCGTCGTGCGGCTGAATACGGCCGTCCGCGTGGACGCGAGGCTCGCCGTGGGCACGTTGCAGGAGTCGGTCGTCGTCTCCGCGGACGCGGTGCTGCTGCAGACCGAGACCGCCGCCGTGCAGACCCAGACGACGAGCCAGCAGTTGGAGAACCTGCCCATCAACGGGCGGAGCTTCCAGAGTGCGCTCACGCTGACGCCCGGCGTCGCGCAGCCCAATTATTTCCAGACCGGGGGCATCAACAACCCCGCGCGCGCGATGCGCGTCTCGGTGAACGGTGCGCCCGACTCGAACACGGTCTTCCGGCTCGACGGCGTCAGCGCCACGAATCAGTGGATTCAGAGCCTGCAGGCCTACACGCCCGCCATCGAAGCGATCGAGACGGTGAACGTCGTCACGAACAGCTTCGACGCGGAGCAGGGGATGGCCGGCGGCGCATCGGTGAACGTGCAGATCAAGAGCGGCACCAACACGCTGCGCGGCTCGGCGTTCGAGTACATCACGCACGACAAGTTGCGCGCGCGCAATTTCTTTCTTCCAAAAGATCGGGAGAAGACGAAGGACAACAAGAACGTGTTTGGCGGCACCATCGGCGGGCCAATCAAGCGCGACAAGCTCTTCTATTTCGCGAGCATCGAGTCGACCGTGCAGCGGACGATCGGCGGACCGTATGTCACGCAGGCGTCGGGGTCGTCGTCGCAGTTTCTTTCGCTGCCGACGGCAGCGATTCGCAGCGGCAATTTCTCGGGCACAGGCGTCGTGATCTACGATCCGGCGACGGGCACGGCGACCGGCCAGGGGCGGGTCCCCTTCGCCTTCGCCAATTGCGGCATCTCGTCAACGACGGATCCGCGGTTTGACGCGTGCAACTTCATCCCCGCCAATCGCATCAACCAGGTAGCGAAGAACATCCTGGCGTACCTGCCGCAGCCCCAGCTTCCCGGTAATTCGAACAACTACTTCGCGGTTCCGGATTACCGCTCGGACTTTCACAAGATCGACACGAAGATTACCTACAACATGACGAGCCGGACCAACCTGAACGGCCGGTTCAGCTATCTGCCGGCGAGTGAGCTGGCCGCGGGCCTCTATGGTCCCGCGGGTGAGAATCCACTGGCGCTCGGCACCATTCTCGACTCGAACGTCAGCAGCGCCGCGCTCTCGGCGACGCACATCGTCAGTTCGAATTTCGTCGTCGACGGCCTGTTCGGCTTCACGCGCCAGCACACCTATCAGGAGCCGCCCGGCAAGGGCACGTGCTGGGGCGAAGTCGTCGCCATCAAGAACGCCTGTCAACCCCCCCTGCAGCGCGACTACGCGATGCCGCGCGTCGACATCGCCGGCTGGAGTTCCTACGGAAACGGCATCCGTGTGAACGACAACACCGCATCGGTGTTCGATTATCTCGACCCGCAATGGCAGTGGGTGATGAACGCCGGCTGGAACAAAGGCAAGCACAACGTCAAGTTCGGTATCGACGTGCATCGCCTGCACATGAATCACTACGAAATTACCGCCCCGTCGTTCAACTTTACGGGGGCGGCAACGGCGCTCAACGCGACCGGTGCGGCTGCGCCCAATCTGTTCAACGGCTACGCTGATTTCCTGCTCGGCCTGCCGATCTCGCGGAACACCGCGCTTCAGAACCCGCTGGGCAACGAGGATGGCGGCAGCAACGAACAGTCCGCGACCCTCCGAACCTGGGAGTACGGCATCTATGTCCGGGATCAATTTCAGTTGACCCGCCAGATTACGGTCTCGGCCGGCGTCCGCTGGGAGTACTACCCCGTGCCGCAGCACGCCGATCGCGGTGTGGAGATCTTCGACTTCACGCGTAACAGGCTGTTGTTGTGCGGTCTCGGCGACGTGCCGATCGACTGCGGGATCAAGGTGCAGAAGGATTTGTTCACGCCGCGCCTCGGCATCGCGTACCGCCCGATCGATTCGCTCGTCTTCCGCGCCGGCTACTCACGCAATCCGCAGAACGACAACATGATCGGCGGCCGCATGCGCAATTTCCCGGTCAACGTCCAGATCACCGACACGGCGATTGGCGGCAACAACTTCACGCCGGTGGGCAGCTTCAGCGACGGCTACCCGCTCCTGCCCATCCTCAATCTCACGTCGGTGATGGAAGTGCCGACGGGCGCTGCCATCACGACAAACGAGGTGGGCCGGTACGCGCGCGGCGTTATTTCCACGTTCAACGTGTCCGTGCAGAAGGTATTGCCGCACAGCTTCACCGCGCAGGTCGGATACGTCGGCAACCGCCAGAACGGCATGGTGCGAAACCAGAACATCAACTACAGCCGGATCGGCGGCGGCAATGCGAGCCTGCCGTTCAATCAACCCGGACTGGTGGGCGGCTTCCGCACGACGGCCGCCATCAACGTGGTGAGACCGCTGGGCCACGTCCAGTACGACTCGCTGCAGGTGAGCGTCAATCGCCGGATGAACAACGGCTTCGCGATGACCTCGGCGTATACATTCGCGAAAGCGACCGACTGGTGGGCCGGCGGCATCCTGATCCCGGAATACTGGGATCTCAACAAAGGCACCCAGGGCGGCAACACGCCGCACAAGGCGGACATCTCGGCGACCTACGAGCTTCCGTTCGGGCCCGGCCGGAAGTTCGCCAACAACGGCGGCGCGCTCAGCCGCGTGCTGTCCGGATGGCAGCTCAACTCGTACTTCACGGCATTCTCGGGCACGCCGTTCAGCATCTCGGCGAACAACGCGTCGCTGGGCGCAAACAGCAGCCAACGCGCCGATCAGGTGAAGTCGGAGGTCGAGATTCTCGGCGGCATCGGCGTGGACAACCCGTACTTCGACCCGACCGCGTTCCGGCCGGTCACCGAAGCGCGGTTCGGCACCACGCCATTCAACTCGCTGCGCGGACCCAGCTACGCCAACCTCGACATGGGTATCTTCCGCAGCTTCGCGTTGAAGGGGTCGACGAGCCTGCAGTTCCGGATGGAGATCTTCAACGTGACGAACACGGCGCACTTCCCGAACCCGAGCGGCACCAACGTGTCGAGCGTCGTCTACAACACCGACGGCTCGATTCGTTCGCTGAACGGTTTTGGATCCATCACGGGCACGAACAACGTGGGGCGCGAGTACGACGAGCGCTACATTCGCCTCGGCGCGCGCTTGAGCTTCTAGCACGAGAGGTATCCCATGAAGGGGACGATAATCCTGGCGATCGCGGCGTTGTTCTTGGCCTTCTCCGCCGGCGCGCTGGCGCAAAGCGATCGCGGAACGATCGCTGGTACCGTGACCGATCCGGACGGTGCCGTCATCCCTGGCGTACCGGTCGTCGCCGAGAATCCCGAGACCGGGGTTCGATTCGAGGCGGTCACAACCGGCACGGGCAACTACACGATCTCGCAATTGCCGCCCGGCACCTACGTCCTTCATGCCGAGCTCAGCGGCTTTGGCCCGTTTCGTCAAGCGGGCATTCGCGTGTACGTCGGCCAGACGGCCCGCATCGATGCGCAGCTCCAGGTCGGCAACCTCGCCGAATCGGTCAACGTCGTTGCCGATGCCTCGATGCTCGACACGCAGAGCGCCGAAATTGCGTCGAGCGTCACGAGCGAAAACCTGAACGCGCTCCCGCTGAACTTCGGGGCGCGCGGTAATTTCGCCGCGGCGAGCATCCGCAACCCGTACTCGTTCGTGACGCTCGTGCCGGGCGGCAACATTTCCAGCTACAGCTCGCTCAAGGTCGGCGGCGCGCCCATCAATACGTTTCAGATTCGCATCGAAGGCATGGAGGCGAACAACCATCGCCTGATGATTCGCATCGATCAGGTACAGCCCTCGGTCGAATCACTCGAAGAGATGACGGTGCACACGAGCAACTTCGCCGCCGAGTACGGACAGGTGGCAGGCGGCATCTTCAATCTCACCGCGAAGTCCGGGACGAACACGTTCCGTGGAAGCCTCTTCGAGTACTACGTCAGCGAGAAATTCGGTGCGGGCATACCGTTTACCCGCGACGGGACCGGGAAGCTCGTCAGACCCCCGAATCGCCGGAATAATTTCGGCGGAAGCCTGGGCGGACCCATCACCATCCCGCGCGTATACGACGGGCGGAATCGCACATTCTTCTTTTACAGCTTCGAACAGTTCCGCCAGATCGAAACGCGGGCCGGGCTTCTCCAGACAATGCCCACCGACAGGATGCGGAACGGCGACTTCGGCGAGGCGTTGACCGGGCGGGTGCTGGGTACCGACCCTCTCGGCCGGCCGATTCTGGAGAACGTGATTTACGATCCGCGCACGACGCGCGTCGTCAATGGACAGGTCGTCCGGGACCCGTTTCCGAACAACGTGATTCCGCGCGAGCTCCTGGATCCGGTGGCGCTGAAGATTCAGGACTACATCCCGAGGGCGACGCGCGCCGGGATGATCAACAACTGGGATCAGTCGTTCCCGGCCGACACGATCAAGTCAATCGCGACGATCAAGCTCGATCATAGCTTTACCAGCAGCGGGAAGCTGTCGGGTTACTACTCGCGGTATTGGGGGCCGCACTACAACGGCTCCGATGGCCTGCCGATTCCGATTACGAAAGTGCGGAGGTTCGCGACCGCCACCGATACGATTCGCGTGACCTACGACTGGACGCTGTCGCCGACCACACTGCTGAACTCGCGCGTGGGCTTCGTGCGCCACTGGAATCCGGACTTCGGCCTGCCGGAAGTACTGAACTTCGATCCCGTGGCGGGACTTGGGCTGCGGGGCGCCGTCAACGGCATCGGGTTTCCGGTCATTGGCGCGATGTTCACGCAGACCGGCGGCGGCATGTCCGAAGGCATTGCCAATGCCGGCAGCCTTCCGGCGACCAAGAAGCCGCAGTTCCTCGTCAACATCACCCACTCGCGCAATACGCACACCTACAAAGCCGGATTCGAGTGGCGGAATGACATCTTCAGCAGCCCTGTGATCCACGGCTCGCACGGCGCCTACACGTTCAACGCCCAGCAGACGGCGCTGCCGTCGACGCAGGGCCAGAACCTCGGCGGCGGCAACGTGGGGTTGCCCTACGCGAGCTTCCTGCTGGGGCTCGTGAACAACGCGTCGGTGTCCAATCCGACCGATCCGAACTGGCGGAAACCGGCGGTATCGGTGTTCGCGCAGGACACGTGGCGTGTGAAGGGTGCGCTGACCATCGACTACGGCATCAGATGGGACCGACAGGCCTACGGCTACGAAGAGCAGGACCGCCGCAGCATGTTCTCGCCAGACGTGGCTAATCCGGCGGCAGGCGGCCTTCTCGGTGCCACGATCTACGAAGGGGACGGCCCCGGAGCCTGCAACTGCCGCTTCGTGAAGACCTATCCCTATTCGTTTGGACCGCGACTTGGTGCGTCCTATCAAGTCAACCCGAAGACGGTGCTTCGAGGCGGATGGGGGATCACCTACGCGCAGACCGGAAACGGTCAGGCGGACGGCGGATCACTCTTGGGCGCCGGGGGCTGGAACACGTTCAACTTCCAGTCGCCTGCGTTCGGTGAGCCTGGCGCCGTTCTCCGCACAGGGCTGGTGTATGACAGAGACGCACTGTTCCGGGTCAACAACAACTCTGGCATTCGCCCGTCGCCGGGTCAGGTCGATTCGCCCCCGCAGTGGATTCACCCCGACGCCGGCAAGATGCCGTGGCTGAACCAGTGGAGCATCTCGCTGCAGCGCGAGATCACGCGCGACCTCGTCGTCGATGTCGCGTACGTCGGTAACCGCGGTAAGGGGTTCACGGCGAACAATCTGATCAACCTAAACGCGATCAGCAGCGAGCGGCTCCAGACGTTCGGCCTGAATCTCAACAACGCCGGCGATCAGGCGCTCTTGCGGGCGCGCCTGGATTCACCGCTCGCGGCGTCGCGCGGCTTCAACAAGCTGCCCTATGCGGGCTACTCCGGCGCCAACACGGTGGCGCAGAGCCTGAGGCCGTTCCCGCAGTTCGGCAATATCGCGTCGCTCGGCGTGCCGCTTGGCGAGAGCAAATACGATTCGCTGCAGGTCAAGGCCAACAAACGATACTCGCACGGTCTCAATCTGACGGCGACGTTCACCTGGCAGAACGAGCGCACCAACATGGGACCCGTGAACGACGTCTTCAACAGTCCCGAAGACAAGTTTGCGGTGTCGGAACTGTCAGAGCCGCTCATCTCGGTCGTTGCATTCAGCTATGAAGTACCTGCATTCACGAACAACACGTTCGTGAGGGCCGCACTCGGCGGATGGACCTTCGGAGGCATGGTCCGCTATGCGAGCGGCCTGCCCATTCCCGTACCCGCGTCTCAGAACCAGATCGCGGCGCTGGTCTTCCAGACCACGACGATGAACCGCGTGGAAGGGCAGCCGTTGTTGCTGCAGGATCTGAACGGCGGCGATTTCGATCCGAACGCCGACTTCGTGGCCAACCCGGCCGCGTGGGCCAATCCCGGCCCCGGACAGTTCAGCACGTCGCCGGCGTACTACGATGATTTTCGGTACCAGCGGAGGCCCGACGAACAGCTCAGCGTGGGCCGGAGCTTCCGAATTCGGAACCGCGCGCGCTTTGAGGTTCGGGGCGAATTCTTCAACGCGTTCAACCGCATTCAGTTGAATAATCCCGACGTGGCCAATCCGCTGCAGACGCAGACGCGCAACGCGCAGGGGATGCCAACGGCCGGTTACGGACGGATCAACACGGGCACGGTCTTCGGACCGCCGCGGAGCGGACAGATTGTGACGCGGTTGAGTTGGTGACCCTCTCAACCGCGTAGTCGGGATTAGGGATTAGGGATTAGGGATTAGGGATTAGTAAGTCGCGAGTCGCGAGTCGCGAGTCGCAAGTCGCAAGTCGGTATGAGGCACTGAGCAGATCGGCGCCGCAAACATCGTCGAGCGACCGAAGGTCGCGAGATACAGGTCGCGGGGGAGGGGCCCCACGACGCATTAAGAAAAAGAGGGCTGAATGATGAAGCGCAGAGAGTTCTTGAACGCGGCGGCGCTCACGGCCGGCGGGACGATGATCATGGCGGGCTCTGAGCAACGGCTCGAGGCCCAGGGCGCGGCAGCAGGGAAGGCGCCGGCAGGTGCGCAGGCGCCCATACCGCCCACGCCGAGGCACACGTATAAAACACGATCAGCGAAAGTGGAGATTCTGTTCAAGGCACCCGGCTTGTCGGGCAACGGCATGCAGGTGACCGATGAAGGCATCTGGACGATCGACATTGCGGGCAGCCGCGGAGACACGCCTGGACGCTGCAAGGTGTTCTTGTCGAGTTTCGACGGCAAGCTCGTCCGCGAGCTCGCGCCAGAAGGCACTGGGCCGAGCGGCCTCGGCCACGACGGCAAGAGCATCTGGATCGGCTCCACCTACAGCCGAGAGATCATCCGCGCCGATGCAAAGACCGGCGAGACGATGGAGAAGCACTTCACGCCTGGCGCCGGCGTCATTTATCGCAGACCCAACGACATTCCCGCTCGACCGGA
Source organism: uncultured Bifidobacteriaceae bacterium (assembly GCA_964356125.1). Classification (GTDB taxonomy): domain Bacteria; phylum Acidobacteriota; class Vicinamibacteria; order Vicinamibacterales; family JAMQPK01; genus JAMQPK01. The sequence continues at coordinate 9,044 of CAYHHH010000060.1, forward strand.
TACCTACGGACAGAAAGTCCGGGCCGAGCAGGCCGCGGCGCGTGGCGAAACGGTGCCGGCGCGGCGTGGCGGCGGCGGCGGGCGCGGCCGCGGCGCGGTCGAGGCTGGCCAGAACACCGGCCAGGGCACGAGCGACGGTCTCGGCGTCGGGCGCGGCGGCGCCATCGCTGGAAATCCCGGTCCACCGGCGCCCGGCACGGGTGCGCACGGGATCCAGGCGCAGGGCGGCAAGTTATGGATCGCGGTCCCGCCCGGCCGCATGATCTATCGCGTCGATCCCGTCGCATGGACCGTCGAACACATGTTCCCGACAGTGGGCTTCCGGCCGCATGGCATCGGCATCGAGTCGGAGGACGCCACGCACCTGTGGGAGTCGGACACCAATATGGGCGCGTTTTTCAAGCGCGACATGGTCACTGGCGAAGTCGTTGACGCGGTTCTGCTGCCCGACGGCTCTCCGTTTCCGCACGGCGCCTCGGTGCACAAGGGCTACCTCTACTGGGTTGACGACATCGGCGGAGGTCAGGCGCCCGTCTGCCGCTGCCGGATCTGACGGAGAAGCAAGGGACGAAGGGCAAGGGGCGAGGGGGAATTTCCCCTTGCCCCTTACCCCTTACCCCTCCATATCTTCCCCTGTCTCAGGAGGATGAACATGATGTCGCGTATCTGCCGCTGCGTATTCGCTCTGGTTCTCGCGGTATCCGCATCCGCATTCGCGCAGGAAACGCGCGGCACCATCGCCGGCCGCGTGCTCGATGAGCAGGGTGGGGCGATGCCGGGAGTCATGGTGACGATCACCAATGTCGACACGAACGTGTCGGCAGCGCTGACGACCAACTCCACTGGGTACTACCAGGCTCCGCTGCTGCTGCCCGGGAACTACCGCGTCTCGGCGGAGCTGCAGGGTTTCAAAACGTCGGTTCGCAGCGGCATCATCCTGTCGGTCGCGCAGCAGGCCACCGTGGACCTGACGCTCGGGGTAGGCGCGGTCAGCGAAACGGTGACGGTCAGCGGCGAGGCGCCCATTCTCGAGACCGGCGTCCTGACGACCGGACAGAACCTCGATCGACGCAGTGTCGAGAGCCTGCCGATGTTCTCGAACATGCCCGTGCTGCTGACGCGTTTCGTCACCGGGGTCAACTCGTCAGCCAACGTCCCATACGTCGCGCAGGGTTTCGTGAACCGGACGTCGCAGGATACGTCTGCCCCGGGCGGCGTCGGCGGGAACGAGTGGACGATCGACGGCGCGACCAACAACGGCAGCGATCGGCGCCTCGCCTCGTCCCCGAATTCGGACATGATCGAGGAAGTGCGGATCGAGACGGCGAATTTCGACGCGTCCTTCGGGCATGGAACCGGCCTCGGCATCTCGATGATGACCCGGAGCGGCACCAACGCGATGCGCGGGACGTTGAACTACCAGTACTGGAACAACCAGTGGAACGCGCCGCGGTATTTCGCGAAGCGGAACTACTACAACAACATCGAGCAGGCGCGCGCGCGCGGTGACAACGCGCTGGCCGACTCGCTGGCATCGCAGAAGATCAACTCAATCGGCAAGTCGAACAACATCGCCACAACGCTCGGCGGCCCGATCGTCCGCAACAAGCTCTTCGCCTTCGTGAATTATTCGTACAATAAGGATGACCGGCCGGTGAACCCGACACAGCACACGATTCCGACCGATGCGCATCTGCGAGGGGACTTTTCCGATCTGCTTGCCATCGACCCTGTGCGGTATCAAATCTACGATCCCCTGAGCGTCAGGCCCGATCCCGCGCGCCCCGGGTTCTTCATCCGCGATCCGTTTCCCGGCAACATCATTCCGCAGAGCCGGGTCATCAACCCGATGTACCAGCACTACATCAAGTTTCTGCCGACGCCCAACAACAACCCGACCGATCCGCGGCAGGAGCCCACGAACAACTATCTCGTGCGCACCTACACCGACCCGATCCAGAGCCAGATCTACGGCGCGCGCTTCGACTACAACCACTCGAGTTCGCACCGGTTCTTCGGCCGGTGGAGCGGCAGCCACTTCACCGAGGGGCTCGACGACTGGACGTACCAGAGCGCCGCGATCCATTCCGAGGACATGAAGCGGACGACGAACGCCGGAACGGGAAACTGGACGTGGGTGAAGAACTCGTCGACCGTCATCGACGCGCAGTTGAGCGCGAACGCGTTTCACGAGGGGGGCGATCGGAAGACGCTGGCGACGATGCGATCGGCCGACGTCGGGCTTCCCGCCTACCTGGACGAGAAATGCGCGGCATCGGACGAGGCGCGGACGGGCAGCGCACGCGGCAGTTCCTGTGCGCTGCCGAGAGTGGAGATCCAGGGCTACCAGACATTCGGGGACAACGCGGCAGAGGGGTATGACACCACGAATCTGCAGTTCACCGCGAACATGACGCACGTTCGTGCCAACCACACGTTGAAGTTCGGCACGGACATGCGGAAGCACTCAAGGACCGGCTTTCTGCCGGGTGCGAGCCAGGGCCTGTACTCGTTCGGCCCGACCTACACTCAGCGGTACTCCGACACCGCTATCTACACGCCGGGCAACCTGGGCCTGAGCTGGGCGGCGTTCATGCTCGGCATTCCGACGACATCCACGCTGAACACCCCGGTCGACTATGCCACGTCGTCGCCGTACTACTCGGCATTCGCGCAGGAGGCGTGGCGTGCCACCTCGAAGCTGACCGTGAACGTCGGGCTCCGCTTCGAGGTCGAGCAGGGGATGACTGAGACGGCCGATCGCATGATCACGTCCTTCGATCCCGACTTCGTGCCCGCGTTCGCCGACCAAGTAGTGGCCGCCTACGCGCGAAGTCCGATTCCCGAAGTCTCGGTTGCCGCGTTTCGTGAGAATCTGCGCGGCGGCGCGGTCTATGCCGGTCAGGACGGACAGAGCCGCCGCGGCTGGAAGTCGCAGGTCATGTGGCTGCCACGCGCGTCGGCCGCCTACCAGGTGAACGAGGGCATGGTGGTCAAGGGCGGGTACGGCGTGTACTACGACTCGCTGAACGCCACCGCGATTACGCCGAATCAGCTCGGCTTCAGTACCGTGACGACGGTGCCGTCGAGCAACGACTTCGGTCAGACGTGGGTCTCGGGCAATCCGCGCGCAGGGATCTCGCCGCTGGTCGATCCGTTCCCGGTGAGAGCGGATGGCACGCGGTTCGTGACGCCGGTCGGCACGTCGCTCGGCGGCAACTTCGTCGCAGGACAGGCGATCTCGTACGGCAACCTCGATCGCGAGCACGCCCGCCTGCAGCGGTGGCGTGCGGGCGTCCAGAAAGAGCTCGGCCGCAACATGGCAATCGAGGTGGCGTATGTCGGCACGTACTCCGACAACGTGGACCTGACCGTGCGCCAGGACATCCTTGGCGCGCAATATTGGAACCACACACAGACCCGCAACGCGGCGCTCGCGACGAGCAATAACCAGAACATCACGAATCCGTTCTTCATCGGGAACTTGACGTCGCTCCGCACGTCGAATCCGGCGCTCTACAACCAGCTTGCCGCGCAGGCGCTCTTCACGAGCCCGACGATTCAGAAGAACCGGTTGCTGCGCCCGTTCCCGCATATGAGCGTGGGTAACAACGGCCTTCAGGCCCAGGCGCTGCCGCTCGGCAAAGTGCGCACGCACGCGGTGGAAGTGGCGTTCCAGCGCCGGTTTTCGCAGGGTCTCAGCCTCAATGCCGCGTACTCCGGCATCCGTGCCGAAGAGTGGCTCAACATCATCAACGAGTACGACGGGGCGCCGACACAGTGGATCACGAGCCAGCAGGCGCGGCCGCATCGCATTACGCTGAACGGCGTCTACGAGCTGCCGTTCGGCAAGGGGCGGCGATTCCTGTCCAACGGCGGGCTGTTGGGCATGATCCTCGGCGGGTGGCAGACCGGACAGACGTTCGAATGGCAGCCCGGCCCTCTGCTGCAGTTCGGCAACGTGTTCTTCTATGGCAACGTCGACGACATCGCGCTCGAGGACCCGACGCTGACCGAGTGGTTCGACGTCGATGCGGGCTTCGAGCGCAGCGCAACCCGTGTGCCGGCCGCTTTCCAGGAGCGGCTGTTTCCACTGCGCGTCGACGGGCTTCGGGGCCACGCGACCCTGCTGCTGAACAGCAGCATCTCTCGCTCGTTCCCGTTGGTGGGCCGGGCGATGCTGCAGATTCGTCTGGACGCCGCGAATATGCTGAATCGTCAGCAGTTCGCCAATCCCCAGCTCGATCCCACGTTGACGAATTTCGGACAGGTGACGGCGAACGCCAACACGGAGCCGCGCTTCCTGATTCTGATGTCGAAGGTGACGTTCTAGTGTCGGGCGTGGTGCGCGTTCAACGCGCCGGCGTGCGGCGCGTGCGAACCGTAGTCGAGGCGCTCGAGCCCGGTGCCGCCTCGGCGCCGGTCGCCAGGCGGATTGCCGCCCGCACGGTTGTCGGATCGTGCTCCGGCGCATGGTGTGTGAGCACGGTGAGTGCGGTGCGGGCCAGATGACGGGCGAGGTGGGCCGCCGCCAAAGCCGCATCCCCCTCGACGCACGCGTCGACAATCGCCTTGTGCTCTTCAGCGGCGATCGACAGCGCGCGCGGCACTCCCTTGATGTACAAGCCGCGATACCGGTCGGCGTGATCGTACAACTCGCGGATGGTGCGCATCAGGCGATCGCCGGCATGGGCGAGCAGCGTGAAGTGGAACTCGCGGTCGACACCTTGCCACAGGCGCAGGTCCTGGCCGGCCAGCGCCTCCATGCGCCGGAGGCAGCTGCGAAGCGCATCGATGTCGCGCCTGGTGAAGCGCGGAACGTTGATCCGGATCGCCAGCGATTCATGGACGATGCGCATGGCGTACAGCTGCTCGAGGTCGTCGATGGAAAATGAGGAGACGCGCCCGCGGCGGTTCACTTCGGCTTCGACGAGCCCTTCGCGCTGCAGCATGCGAACGGCCTCGCGCAGCGGCCCGCGGCTCACGCCGAGCTGCGAGGCGAGCTGGACCTGTGAGAGCGACTCGCCCGGGGGCAGCGTGCCGTTCAGGATCGATTCGCGCAGGCTGCTGTACACCGTCCACGTCATGTCGCGCGTCTTGCGCGTGCCGTCACGGCGGGCGGGCCGTGGCGCAGTCGCAAGGGGTGTCGCTTTGACCGGAAGCAGTTGTGTACGGCGTTTGGCGACGCTGCGACGCGTTTCGCTCAAGGTGGCGGGGAGTATAACATCGGGAGTGTCGACACTATGGCGGACCGAGGCAGAGAGAGATCGATGAGTGTCAAAGTCGCGATCATCGGGAGCGGCAATATCGGCACGGATCTGATGATGAAGGTGCTGCGCACGTCCAACCAGCTCGAGATGGGCGCGCTCGTCGGCATCGATCCCGCTTCGGACGGGCTCGTGCGCGCACGCCGGCTCGGGGTGCCGGTGACGGCCGACGGTGTCGACGGCCTCGTGCAGATGCCGGGTTTCGACGAGATCGCGATCGTATTCGACGCGACATCGGCCGGCGCGCACGCGCGCCATAACGCGGTGCTGCGCAGCCATTCCAAGTTGATCGTCGATTTGACCCCCGCCGCGATCGGTCCGTACCTGGTGCCGGCCGTCAATATGCACGAGCTCGCCGATCAGCCCAACGTCAACCTGGTCACCTGCGGCGGCCAGGCGACGATTCCGATCGTGGCGGCGATCGCCCGTGTGGCCTCGGTGCCGTACGCGGAGATTGTCGCGAGCATCGCGAGCCGCTCGGCTGGACCCGGCACGCGCGCGAACATCGACGAGTTCACGCGGACGACGGCGCGCGGCCTCGAGCGCGTGGGAGGCGCCCGCGTCGGCAAGGCGATCATCGTGCTGAATCCGGCCGAGCCGCCGCTCATCATGCGCAACACGGTGTTCTGCCTCGTCGACGGCAGCGATGCGCCGGCGATCGAGCGTTCGGTTGAGCAGATGTGCGCCGAGGTGCGCGCGTACGTGCCCGGATATCACCTGAAACAGGCCGTGCAGTTCGAAGACGTGTCGGCGGCGCGCCCGGCGCGCGTCGATGGAGTCTCGTTTACGCGCGGCCTGAAAGTGTCGGTGTTCCTGGAAATCGAAGGCGCGGGCCATTACCTGCCGAGGTACGCCGGTAACCTCGACATCATGACGTCGGCCGCGCTCCGGACGGGCGAGCGGCTCGCGGCGTCGTACGCGGCCCGGCCGGTGATGGCATGACGGCAGGCTCGCGCCTGTACGTGCAGGACGTCACGCTGCGCGACGGCATGCACGCCATCGGCCACCAGTATTCGGTCACGGATGTGCAGCGCATCGCGTCCGCGCTCGATCGCGCGGGAGTCGATGCCATCGAGATCAGCCATGGCGACGGCCTTGCGGGCTCGAGCTTCAACTACGGGTTCAGCGCGCACACCGACCGCGAATGGATCGAGGCCGCGGCCCAGAGCGTCACACGCGCGAAAATCACCGTGCTGCTGCTGCCGGGTATCGGCACGGTCGAGGACCTCGACGCGGCCCACGCCGCCGGCGCGGCGTCTGTGCGCATTGCGACCCACTCGACGGAAGCCGACATCGCGAAGCAGCACATCGAGCACGGCCGCAAGCTCGGCATGGATGTCGTGGGCTTTCTGATGATGGCGCACATGACGCCGCCGGCCGAGCTGGCCCGGCAGGCGAAGCTGATGGAATGCTACGGCGCCCACTGCGTGTACATCGTCGACTCGGCCGGCGCGATGTTGATGCGCGACGTGGCGGAGCGGATGGACGCGTTCAACGACGTGCTCGACGCGAAGACGGAGAAGGGGATGCACGCGCATCACAACCTGTCGCTCGGCGTCGCGAATACGCTCGTCGCCATCGAGCACGGCGCGACCCGCGTCGACGGATCGCTCGCGGGCATGGGCGCCGGCGCAGGGAACGCGCCGATCGAGGTGCTGGTGGCCACGTTGAGCCGCTCGGGCCTTCCGCACGGGTGCGATCTGTTCGCGCTGATGGATGCGGCTGAGGAGCTGATCCGCCCGATGCAGGATCGTCCGGTGCGCGTCGATCGCGAGACGCTGTCGCTCGGATACGCCGGGGTGTATTCGAGCTTCCTGCGCCACGCAGAGACGGCCGCGTCACGTCACGGCCTCGACACGCGCGACATTCTCGTCGAGCTGGGGCGCCGGAAAATGGTGGGTGGGCAGGAAGATATGATCGTGGATGTCGCGCTCGATCTCGCCAAAAACGTAAACAGGAGGCCAGGAGATTAGGAGACTAGGAGCACAAACTCATGGGGATTAGGGATCTGGGATTAGGGAATAGTTCTGAAACGTAGGCCGGGTTTTGTTTCTTTAGACCCGGCTGGAGGCTGATTCTTGAGAGCTAAACTGACCTCGGTTTCGAACGGCCTGTTGATTCGATTGCCCTTCATCGACCAGATACTCGCTGGAAAGAAGATCTGGGAAATACGAGGCTCGCGCACACATAGGCGCGGGCGGATTGCGCTCATCCGCAGCGGTTCAGGTCAGATAGTCGGCACCTGTGTCATCGTCGATTGCATCGGACCGTTGTCATTGAAAGAACTCAATCAAAATGCTCGAAGGACGGGCGATAAACCAGGCGACTGGAAAAGTAAGCCATACCCAAGAGCATTTGCATGGGTGAAACTGCCGCGCGTAACAATGTGAAGAGACGGCTAGGAGATTAGGATGTTTTCTTCACGTGGATGTCCGGATGATTTAAGCGTCTAAGGCCGGCTCTAAGTGATGCCGCATTGAAGTTCATGAGGAGTCCCGCGGGACACCCAGTGAGCTTGCGGTCGACGGCTTTCAGCTCCACGATGACGCATCCTTCGACCAGGAGGTCGAGCTTCAGGGTGCCTTTGTTGCGCTGTCCTTTGTACTCGAGTGGGACACTGCGCTCGCTCTCGACACGAAGGTGCTCTCTTGTGAGTTCGATGATCAGGCATTCCCGATACACCGACTCCAACAGCCCCGGTCCGAAGATCCGATGCACTTCAATGGCACAGCCAATGATTCGCTCGGTCAGTCGGTTGAGGTATTCAATGGTGGGTATGCGCGCTGGTACGGCACGACGTAGGCCAGCATATTTCTGGCGCGTTTTGCGCCGGAACGTCCGGAAGGTGGCAGTAGTTGCAGCTCTGCTAGCCTTTGCGCAGTGAGATAAATGCCACCCCCCCCCACTAACACGAGAGAAGGATTCGTCTCCTAATCTCTTGGCCTCCTGTAAAAAAAAGGGTTCCGCATTTTCGAAACTTTTGGCCGATATCGAAGATCGTTATAAGATCAAGGTTTCCCGAGAGGTCTTATATGTACATCAACCCTGATAAGTGCGTCGCGTGCGGTAACTGCACCTACGTGTGCCCGATGGGCGCGATTTACGTCGATCCCACGATTAAGCGGGCCGTCGTCAACCGGCACGAATGTGTCGAGTGCTACGCGTGCTACACCGGCCTCAGCCAGGAGCACCTGAACCCGACGATCGTGCGCACGACCCGCAAGATTTTCCAGATACTGCGGCTCCGCTTCGATCCCGAGCCGGATGTGTGCCCCACCGCGGCGTTCGAGCCCGATGAACTCACCTGGCCGCGCGTGGTGCGCCGGGCGTTCTCGGACCCGCGCGTGCCCCACGAGTCGACCGGCGTCGAAGGGCGCGGAACGGAAGAAGTGAAGACCAACGACATCAGCGGCCGCGTGAAGCCAGGCGAGGCCGGCTTCACGATCGAGTTCGGCCGGCCCGGCGTCGGCGTCTGGATGCGCGAGATTCAGCTGATGTGCTGGGCGCTGGCCGACGCGGGGGTCACCTTCGAGAAGCGCAACCCCATCACGTCGTTGATGACCGACGTGCCGACCGGCACGCTGCGCGAGGACATCCTGAACGAGAAGCTGATGTCGGCGATCGTCGAGATCAAAGTACCGGTCGAGCGCGTTGAGGAGATCGTGCGGCTGGTGTGGGACGTCGAGAAGCGCGTCGACACGGTCGTCGCGCTCGGCGTCGGTACGAGGTGCGATGACAACGGCGACGACAACATCGTCGCCCCGGTCCTCGAGAAGCTCGGCTACTCGCTTCACCGCGCGAAGACGAACATCGGCCTCGGCCGCGTGACGAATCCGGCCGCCGTGCAGGCCGCTTTGGAGATGGCGAAATCATGACGAATACCTTGCATCGGTTCGGCGACGCGCAGAGCTTTCGGGACGACTTCATCGTCTTCGCGATCGCGAGCCGTGGAAAGAACGACGAAGACTCGGTGCCCAAGCTGCGGCGGTTCCTGGAGATCGCCCTGCAGTTCAAGCCGGTCAATCTCGGCGACTCGCGCCATGGCGGCGCGTATCGGCCGTCGCGGTCGATGTCGCCGCTCGTGCACTGGCATCGCGACAACTCGCCGGATTTCCAGCGCGTGATTGACGGGCTCGACACCACGTGCACGGCGGCCGCGGTGTTCGACAATCTCGAAGCGGCCGAGCAGTGCACGAAGGCGGTGCGTGAGGCGGACATCGGCCTCAGCATCAACATCTCGACCTCGGTCGACGGCGCGGTCGCGTGCTGCAGCGCGGCAGGCATCCCGCGTCACAGCGCGGGCTACTCGCTCGGATTCGAAGGAAAGACCGAGCACCTGCCGAACGGCGACGTGCTCGCGTTGTCGACGATGTGCGGGCACGGCATGGTGAGCCAGTCGCTCGCGAAAAAGATGATCGACTGGGTGAAGGAAGGCCGGCGGACGCCCGAGCAGGCCTCGGTCGTGCTGAGCCGGTTCTGCTCGTGCGGCGTGTTCAATCCGTCGCGCGCGAAACGGTTGCTCGAAGAGGCGCGGGAGAGGACGAAATGATGCGCAACGCCTGCACGCTCGCTCTTGCGTTCACGATCGGCGCGGCCGCCTGCGGTGGCGGCACGACTGCGCCCGCGGAGGCCCCCGCGGCCTCGCAGGCTCCGGCGGCCGACGTGCTCGTCCTGAACAACTTCACGTTGATCGACGGGCGCGGCGGTCCTGCGGCCGCGAATTCCGCATTGGTCGCGACCGATGGGCGCATCACCTGGGTGGGCCCCGCCGGGGAGCTGAAAGCGCCCGCCGGTGCGACCGTTCAGGATCTCGCGGGCAAGTTCGTCATGCCCGGCATGATCGATCTGCACACGCACGTGTCCAATTCCGATGTTGAGATGCAGGATCCGGTCAGGTTCTTCACGCGCGAAGGGGTGACTCGCGATCTGCAGCTCTATGCGAGCTACGGCGTCACGTCCGTCGTCTCCCAGGGTACCGATCAGAAGCCGCTGGTCTACGAGATGCGCGCGGAGCAGCGCAACGGACGCCCGACAGTGGCGCGTATCTTCACAGCGGGCCGCGGCTTCACGGTGAAAGACGGGTTCCCCACGAACAAGGGGAACGTCCCGGGCATCCCGTACGAGCCGTCGACGCCGCAGGAAGCCGCCGCGCAGATGGAAGAGCTTGCGGCGGACAAGCCCGACGTCGTGAAGATCTGGGTCGACGATCGGTTCGGCGACTTCAAGAAGACGCCGATCGAGATCTCGAAGGCGATCATCGACGTCGCGCACAAACACGGGATCAAGGTGATCGCGCACGTCTTTTACCTGAACGATGCCAAGCAGCTCGCAGCCGCCGGGCTCGATGCGTTCGGCCACAGCGTGCGCGACAGGGCGGTGGATGACGAGCTCATTCAGTTGATAAAAAAACACGGCACGTGGGTCATTCCGACGCTCTACCGTGAGTGGGCGACCTTCATGTTCGAGGAGCCCAACCAGTTTCTAAACGATCCGTTCTTCGCGCGCGGCCTCGATGAGCGCCAGAAGACCGTCCTGGCGTCGCCCGAGTACCACAAGGCCTTGACCGGCGATAAATATTTTCCGAGATACCCTGGCGTCCTGAAGACGGCGACGGAAAATCTCAAGCGGCTCGCCGACGGGGGCGTGCGCATCGGGTTCGGCACCGACAGCGGCGTGCTGACGCGGTTCGAGGGATTTGGCGAGCACATGGAGCTCCAGCTGATGGTCGAGGCCGGGATGACGCCGGCACAGGTCATCACTGCGGCGACCAGGGACTCCGCCGAGTTTCTCGGGCAGGACAAGGATCTGGGGACGCTCGAGCAGGGCAAATGGGCGGACCTGATCGTGCTCGGCGCGAATCCCCTTGCGAACATTCGAAACAGCCGGCAGATCGATGCCGTGTATATTGCTGGCAACAAAGTTCAATAGGTTCCAAGTTCCAGTTCCAGTTCCAGTTCCTGTTCCAGGTTCAAGAGAGGACCTTATGAGACGCTACGTAATCGTCGCCGTCATACTCGCGTGCACGTCTGTCGCATCCGCGCAGATGGGCAAGATGGAGCAGCAGGTGCTTCAGGCAGAGAAGGATCGCTTTGCGGCGATGATCAAGGGAGATCGGCCGGCGCTCGAGAAGCTGCTCGCCGATGACCTCACGTATACGCACAGCAGCGCGCTGTTCGAGACCAAAGAGCAGTTCATCAAGAGCGTCACGAGCGGAAATATCGATTACGTGTCGATCCAGCCGAGCGAGGCGGACTGGAAGGTCCGCGTCAGCGGCAACACCGCCATCGTTAACGGCGTGGCGGCGGTCAACGTCATCGACACCGGCAAAGATCTCAAGATCAAGATTCGCTATACGACGATTCACACCAATCGCGGAGGCAACTGGCAGTTGCAGGCCTGGCAGGCAACTCGGTTTCCTCAGTAGGACTGTTGTGGGGGTAAGGCGCGCCTGTACTTTCGGTGCGCTTGCCCTTTCCTGCCTCGCGATCCTGTCGGCGCAAGTGCCCTCACCAGCAACGTACCTGTCGCACGCACAGGCGGCTCCGGTCTTCGCCGCGCTCGACGAAGCGCTGCCCGCCGAGGGCGAGTGGGTGAGAAAAGGGGTCGGGAGGGGTTTTCAAAGGACTCGGGCGAAAACCCCTCCCGACCCCTTTTCTCACGTCCCGTCCAGCGCGTCGCCGTCATCGGTCCTGGCCTCGATGTCATCGACAAGCAGGAGGGCGACGATTGTTATCTCCCGCAGACGATTCAGCCGTTTGCCGTCGTCGACTCGCTCGTCCGGACGGGGTTGGCCGATGCCCGCACCATTCGGGTGACCACGTTCGACGTGAATATCGCCGACATGCTGCGTCCCGGCGGCCTGCTGCTGTCGAACAACGCCCTCGTCGAAGTGCCGCCGGCGGGCATGCGATCGATCGGGTACTCGAAGACGCTGTATTCCAACCGGGACGAAGACGGCGACCTCATCATCTGGTATCAGAAGGGCCTGAAGTAGACGGCTTCATGGCATACTCGCCGCCATGAAGCTGTTTGTGCCCGCATTGACAACGATCGCTCTTCTGATGCCGTCGCCGGCAGCTCCGCAGCAAGCCGAAATCGCGACGACCGTCGCCTTCACGGAAGGCCCTGCCGCCGATCGTGACGGCAACGTGTACTTCACCGAGCTGGTCTTTCAACGCATCATGAAGCTCACGCCCCAGGGCGTGTTGACGGTGTTCCGCGAGCAGAGCAATAACGCGAATGGGATGCTGATCGATCCGCAGGGGCGGCTGATCGCGTGCGAGGGGTCCGAGTCCCGGCGAATGGGCGTGCTGCAACGGTTCACGCCGCAGGTGACGCGAACGGATTTGCGGTCGGGCCGCATCGAAGTGCTTGCGGACAACTATCAAGGCAAATCGTTCGTCGGCCCGAACGATGTGACGATCGATTCAAAGGGGCGCTTGTACTTCACCGATCTGACCGGGGGCGCCGTCTACAGGATCGACGGACCCGGACAGATCGCGCGCATTCTCGCAACGCCAGAGATTCAACGGCCGAACGGCATCCAGATTTCGCCCGACGACAGGACGCTCTACCTGATAGAAGCGAATGGGGCGCAGGGCGGCGCGCGCCTGATCCGCGCGTACGACCTGCGTCCTGACGGCACGGTCGCCAACATGCGCGTCCACTACAACTTTTATCCCGGCCGCAGCGCCGACGGCATGAGCATCGACTCGCAGGGGAATCTCTACGCCTCGGCCGGCATGGGGCAATTGCGCGGAACCTCTGAGACCCTCGACACAAAGACCGGCATCTATGTCATCTCGCCGCAAGGCGCATTGTTGAAATTCATTCCGATCGCAGAGGACTACATCACCAACAACGCGTTCGGCGGGCCCGACATGAAAACGCTTTACGTGACCGCGGGCAAGACCGTCTATACGCTGCGAACAGATATCGCGGGATTGCCGAGATGAATGGAAATCCCATTCTTGGCCGCACGCTCGCGGGCGGCCTCGCACTCGTTGCTCTTACCTGGTTCGGCAGTCGGGTGATGCCGATCGCGGACGCGCAATCGGCAGGGGACGTACCGACATTCGAAGTCGATGCGGCGTGGCCGAAGCCGCTTCCTCATAGTTGGGTCGTGGGGCCCGTCAGCGGCATTGCAACGGACGCCGGCGACCACATCTGGATCGTTCACCGTGGCGATACCGTGAAGCAGGCGGGTGGTGTGCCTGCGCCTCCGGTGATCGAATTCGATGCTGCCGGCAACGTCGTCCAGACGTGGGGAGGTCCCGGAGAAGGCTACGAATGGCCGCAGCAGGTCCATGGCATTACCGTCGATGCGAGGGACCGCGTCTGGATCAGCGGTAACGGCGAACGGGACACGCACATCCTCGCGTTCTCACGCGCAGGAAAATTCCTGTCGCAGATCGGTCGCCCAGGGCAAAGCGGGGGCAGCCACGACACGGCACACGTGAGCCAGGCGACGCAGATGCGCGTGGATCCGCGTAGCAATGAGATCTATGTTTCCGACGGTGAAATGAACCGGAACCATCGGGTCATTGTGTTCGATTCGGAGACGGGCGCCTACAAACGGCATTGGGGCGCATATGGCGAGAAGCCGGATGATGCCGCCGCGGCCGCGAAACCTGATCCCGCCGCTCCCCTTCCACGGCAGTTTGGGAATGCCGTGCACTGCCTTCGCATCGATCGCGACGGCCTCGTGTATGTGTGCGATCGGAGCAACAGCCGGTTCCAGATCTTCCGCAAGGACGGGCGCTTTCAGAAGGAACTCTTCGTCCCGAAGCCGTCGGCTGGCGGAACGGTTGCGGACATCGATTTCTCACCGGATCAGACATTCCTCTATGTCGCCGATGGCGCGAATCAGAGAGTGTGGATTCTTCGCCGCGATCAACTCCGCATCGTCGGGTCGTTCGGCGAGCGAGGCACCGGCGCCGGGCAATTCGCCACGACACTGCACGATCTGACGGTCGACTCCAGGGGAAATGTGTACACGGGCGAGGCGGCAACCGGAGGTCGCGTGCAGAAGTTCGCACGCACACCCGCGAGGAAGCCGTGAATGGCGAAGGAGACCGAATGTTCCATAACCTTGCGTGGTTGAAGCCGGTGCTCGTCCTCGTTCTGACGTGCACGGCGATCGAGGGCAGCGCCCAGACGGGCGCGAAAAACGGCGAGTGGCGCACCTACGGCGGCGATCTGGGCAGCACGCGCTACGCGCCGCTCGATCAAATCAACGCACAGAATTTCAGCAAGCTGCAGGTTGCCTGGCGATTCAAAACCGATGTCTTCGGCGTCCGGCCGGATTTCAATCTGCAGACAACGCCCCTGATGATCAACGGCGTGCTCTACGCGACGGTCGGGTCGAGACGCGACGCCGTCGCGATCGATGCCGCGACGGGCGAACTGCTGTGGATGTTCCGAATCGACGAAGGCAAGCGCGCGGCGGCTGCGCCGCGCCTGTTGTCAGGGCGTGGTGTCGCGTACTGGACGGATGGGAAAGGCGACGAGCGCATTTTCATGGTGACGTTCGGCTATCAGCTCATCGCGCTCGAGGCGAAGACCGGGATTCCGGTCCGGGGGTTCGGCCAGAACGGCATCCTCGACCTGAAGCAGAACAACGATCAGGTACTCGATCCGATCACCGGCGAGATCGGTTTGAACACGGGACCGATCGTGGCGAAGGACGTGGTCATCGTGGGAGCGGCGCATCGAGGCGGCGCCGCGCCGCGGAGCAGGACGAACGCCAAAGGGTACATCCGCGGGTTCGACGTCAAAACCGGAAAGCGTTTGTGGATCTTCCACACCATTCCGCAGCCGGGAGAGTTCGGCAACGAGACGTGGGAAAACGACTCGTGGTCGTATTCGGGCAACACCGGCATGTGGGGGCCGTTCTCTGTGGACGAGGAGCTCGAAACCGTCTACCTCCCCATCGAATTGTCCACGGGTGACTACTTCGGCGGCCATCGCCCGGGGAACAACCTGTTCACGGAGTCGCTGCTGGCAGTCGACCTGTACACCGGAAAGCGCAAGTGGCACTTCCAGTTCGTCCACCACGGAATCTGGGACTTCGACCTTCCGTGCGCGCCCATCCTGGCCGATGTCACGATCGACGGGGCGCCCAGGAAGATCGTCGCGGTGCCGAGCAAGCAGGGCTTCCTGTATGTCTTCGACCGCCAGACGGGTCAGCCGGTGTGGCCGATCGTCGAGCGGCCCGTTGAGAAAGGCACGGTACCGGGCGAATGGTACTCGCCGACGCAGCCATTTCCCACCAAGCCGCCACCCTTCGAGCTGCAGGGTGTGCAGGAGAAAGACCTGATCGACTTCACGCCGGAGCTTCTTGCCGAGGCGAAGAAGGTGGCGTCGAAAATCAAGCTCGGTCCGCTGTTCACGCCGCCCATCCCACGCGGCGAGGGAGGCAAGATTGGGACGGCGTACATCGCAAACGGCGCCAACTGGCCCGGGGGCTCGTACGATCCGGACACCGGAATCCTGTACGTGTACTCAAACACGCTGACGCGTCTGCTCATCCTCGCGAACGATCCGAAGCGATCGGATATGGATTTCATCAACACCGGCGGGGGAGGCGACACGGGCGTTGGTGGAGGCGGCGCCCCCGGGTGCAGCTTGATGCCGTGCGCGATCACCGTCCAGGGGCTGCCGTTCGTCAAACCGCCATGGGGGCGCATCACCGCGATCGATCTGAACAAAGGGGAAATGGTCTGGCAGATTCCGCACGGCGAGACGCTCGATGTCGTGGCCAATCACCCGATGTTGAAGGGGGTCACGATTCCGCGCACCGGGCGTATCGGACCGATCGGAACCCTCACGACGAAGACGCTGGTCATCTCAGGGGAGCGGGGATTCACGACGCTGCCGTCCGGGCAGCGGTTTGCGAAGTTATACGCCTACGACAAGGCGACGGGTCGGGAAGTGGGTCATGTGATGATGCCGGCGCCGCAAACCGGCAATCCGATGACCTACATGCTCAACGGCAA
>CAYHHH010000061.1:0-25241 GCA_964356125.1 uncultured Bifidobacteriaceae bacterium
TCTGCATCGACGTCGCGCCGTTGGCGCGCGGCGAGAAGAAGATCCCCGAATACAAGAGCTGCGGGATTCGGGCGCTTGATATTCGGGGATCTTCTTCTCGCCGCGTGGGCCGCCTTGCGGCCCACGACGTCGATGCGGTCCACGGAGGGGCCTGACGCCATCCACGGAGAAATGCAGAACTCCGTGCATCTCCGTGACTCCGTGCCTCCGTGTTGAGACGAGCCTCGTAATCTCCTGATCTTCTGTTCGAAAACGAAGATCATCGCAGAAAGCCGCTCAAGGTGAGCACGCCGGCGACCACGATGAAGTACCCGACGATGTCGAGCACGAGGCCGTTGCGCACCATGGCGCCGAGCGGAATGTACCCGCTGCTGTAGACGATCGCATTGGGCGGCGTGGAGATCGGCATCATGAAGCCGAGGCTCGCGCCGATCGTCGCGCCGAGCGCCGGCTCGAGCGGCGAGATGCCGGCGGCCTGTGACACGGCAATCGCCGTCGGCACGATGATGTTCGCCGCGGCCGTGTTCGATGCGGTCTCGGACATCACAATCGCGATCGCGGTAAACACCATCGTCAATCCCACCATACCTGCGTCGGGAAACCGCGCCGCGATGCCGTGACCGAGCGCGGCCGACAGCCCCGTCGAATCGGACAACCGTCCCATCGCGAGGCCGCCGCCAAACAGCAGCACGATCCCCCAGTCGATGCGCGACGCTTCAGCCCACGAGAGCGTGAAGCGGCGCTCCCGCCAGCTGACGGGTATGACGAGCAGCAACAGCGCGCCGACGATCGCCGCGACCGACTCCGGGAAGAGCACCGCGAGCCTTCGCGTCGCTGCGTGCGAATCGCCCAGTGCCAGGCTGAAGATGCCGGGCAGCACCCATAAGACAACCGTCGTGGAGAACGCGTAGACCACATTACGCTCCCCGACCGTCATCCGGCCGAGCTTGCGCAACTCGTCGGCCACGATGCGCACAGCCTCTGGCCCGAGCTGAATTCCGCGCGAGCGCGGAACGAGAAACCACGCGATGAGCGACCCCATCGTCACGACGACGATAGGCACGCCGACGATCATCCAATTCGTGAACGTGACGTTGATACCGGCCGTCGTGCGTAGAAGGCCCACGCCGATCAGGTTCGGCGGCGTTCCCACGGGCGTACCCATGCCGCCAATCGTCGCCGCGAACGACGTGACGAGCATCATCGCCATCGCGTAGCGCTGAAACGCGACATCACCTTTTCGTTCGCGTCCGAGCTCGGACAGCACCGCGAGCCCGAGGGGAAACATCATCGCGGTCGTCGCCGTGTTGCTCATCCACATCGAAAGGAAGCAGGTGACGCCGGCGTACGCGACGACGAGCCGCAGCCCGCTCGAGCCGACCCATGCGGACGAGAGCGCGGTGAATGCGAGCCGGCGATCGAGGCGGTGCGCGATCATCCCCTCGGCGAGGATGAAGCTGCCGATGAATAGAAAAATGACGGGATCGGCGAACGGCGCATAGGCGACCTGCGCGGTCGCGACGCCGAGGATGACGCACAGCGTCGGCCCCATCAGCGCGGTCACCGCCAGCGGCAGGGCTTCTGTCATCCAGAACACGATCATCAGCGCGAGCACGGCGCCCACCCGCTGCGCGTTGGGAGGCAGCGCGGTCGGCATGAACAAGATCACGAGCGCCAGCACTGGTCCGGCGACGAGGCCGAAGGCCTGCCGGCGTCTATTGAAGGTTTCTTCGCCAGCCGAATACGTCTCGGTCGTCATTCGGCTGACATTATGGTGTACGATCGGGCATTCCTGGACGGCTCTTCGCGCTATGGCTCCCACCCGGGGCGCTCGCCGTCGTGTTCGCGGCTGCGGTGCTCATCTGGATCGCCTATCGCCTCGCGACCCGACATCGCTTTCATTCTGCCGCGCTCTCTATCGCCGTCGCCGCTCTGCTGATTCGCGCGTACGCCGGCGCCGACCTCGCATTGCATCCCTGGGATGAGCGATATCACGCGCTCGTCGCGAAGAATCTGATCGCGAACCCGCTCGTGCCCATGCTCCGCGCTGACTCGGTGCTCGAGTACGACTACGCCAACTGGGCGTCCAACCATATCTGGCTTCACAAACCGCCGCTCGCATTGTGGATGCAGGCCGCATCGATGCGTCTGTTCGGCGTCAGCGAGTGGCCGCTCCGTTTACCGAGCGTCCTGTTTTCAACTGCGGCGGTCTTCGTCACGTACGCGATTGGGCGCACGCTCGTATCGCCGCCTGCCGGCCTCCTGGCTGCGGCCTTTCACGGCGTGCACGGATTCTCCGCCGATCTCGCCGCCGGACGGCGCGCGACCGATTCCGTAGACACGTTGCTGATTCTTCTCGTGGAGACGGGTTTCCTCCTCGCCCTTCTCGCAGCGAAACAGCGTCCGCGCGCAGCCGGCATCGTTCTGGGAGCCGTCGTGGGACTCGCCTACCTGACGAAATCATTCCCTGGCTTGCTCATGCTGCCGATCTGGGCTGCGATGCGTCTGCAGACGGAGCGCGCGCGTTGGGTCGCAAAGGAAACTGGCATCGCTGCGTGCATCGCGGCGGCGATAGCGGCGCCGTGGACGATCTACACGATGCGCGCGTTTCCACTGGAATCGGCGTACGAGCGCTCGGCCGCGCTGCGGCACATTACAGAGGTGATGGAAGACCAGGGCGGCCCGGCGTGGTCGTACCTGTGGGAGATGCCGCGGTTTTTCGGAGAGCTCGTCTGGATTCCCCTGGGCGCCGCCGCGCTGCTGGTCATGAAAGGCCGCGGCACGGCTGCGCATCGCGCGCTGCTGCTGTGGGTGGCGATTCCGTACGCGCTGTTCTCGATGGTCGCGACGAAGATGCCGGCCTATGTGATGGTGGCAGCGCCCGCCATATTCATCCTCCAGGCGGATTTCTGGCTACGGCTGCGCGAGCGCAAGGCAGCGTCCCCGACGCGCGCCCGGCGCGCCCTGCTGTCGGCGTCCCTCTTCGTGCTTGCCCTGTTGCCGGCGCGGTACCTGCTCGGGCCAACTGGACCGCTCGAATATCGCGAACGCAATCCCGAATGGGCCCGGCAACTGCGGGCGCTGAACCAGCAGATCGGCGCGCGGCGCGCTGTCATCTTCAACGTGCCCGCGCACATCGAAGCGATGTTTTATACGCCTTACGTGGCGTACGACTTCCCCGCCACTGCGGCGCACGCGGACGACCTGCGCCGCCGCGGTTACGACGTATACGTCTTCGCCGATGGTGTCGCCAGACCGTTCCGCGCGAACGCGGAATAGATTCGCGGATCTCACACAACCAAAGTGCTGCCTGACGCGGTCGGTCGCCGCGCCTTGCGTACGCACAGGCGACACCTACCGGTACCCGAACGTTACCCAGTAAATTAGCAACATCAAGAGAGATGCCGCCACGATCTCCGGCCACCATGAACGATCTGCGCGGGGTGATGACCGCCTCAATACCATTCGGCTTCCCAGGATGAAGCCGCAAATAAATGCTACTAGCGAATCTACGATGGTCTTGGACAGCCCCTCAAAGCCTGTGTATCTCCCGGAATGGAACCCATAAATGAAGTAGTGAATACTCAACGAGATATCTGCTCGCGGTCCCCGTTCATTCGGCGCGGCGATAGGAGGCGTTCAGCGCAACTACGGGCGCCGAGTTTCGCGCGAAGGGATCGGGCGGGCCCGGAGATTGAATATCCAGCTACCGCCACTCCAAGCATGGATTGCTCATGTCGTAGACCACCGGCTGTTCGAATACCGCACGCGCCAGATCATTCAGTTAGAAGCTCTGGAGTAACGACTCCCGCTGTTACGCATCCCTTGGTGACCACTATGCGCCCACGTCGTCGCATCGCTCCTCGTTCAGCAGAAACATTATACGGACCGGGCGGGACGTCGATCTGAACCGAGCCCTTCTCGTCGGTCGTTTCCCAAAACATTTGGCCCGTCCAGTCGACGACCGTAAGGTTGAGATTAGGGCTTGTTGGTCCAATACATTGACGCTTCATGGTCAGAGCCTTGCCACATCCCACGGCAGAGCATGTGAGCAACAGCAGCGCGCACAAAAGCGGCTTCATTCTAGATTCCGGGTTCAGCTACTCCCGCCGCAGCACGCCCGCCGCGCAGAACGACTCGATGACGTCGAGCACGTGCGGCCACACATCCGGCAGCGACGCTTCGATCGGCGCCATGCGCCGCAGAATCTGCTCGCGCAGGAGCGACTGGCCGCACCAGCTTCCGCCGCCTGAGTGCGCGTTCTGCAGGAGCGGCTGCAGCCGATCGACGGCATTCGCGAACCGGGCCGCCGGCGTCGCATGCGCCTCGAACTCGTCCCACAGTTCTCTGAAGTGCGATTGCTGGTCGGGTGGGAGAAAACCGAATATCCGGTTGGCTGCCGCCTGTTCGCGCACGGCCTTCGCGGCGAACGCGTCCACGTCGTACGCCGACACATCGCCCGCGTCGATCTCCACGAGATCGTGCACGGCGACCATCTCCATCACCCGCATCCAGTCGATGTCTCGCGGGCCGTACTCGCGCAGCACCATGATGACGAGCACGAGGTGCCATGAGTGCTCGGCGGAATTCTCGAGGCGCGAGGCATCCACCAGCGGCGTGCGCCGGACGACGGACTTTAACTTGTCGGCCTCAACCAGAAAGGCAATCTGCCGCGCCAGGCGAGCGTTCACCGGCGCGTCCGGCTTCGCCCGCTCTTCGCACCGCTACGCTTGGACTGCATTGATTTCGATTGAGACACTTTCCGCCGCCCCTTCTGGTTCGAGGCTTTCGTCGCCGGCTTCGCCGTGCGCTTCGTGGCGCGCTTCGCGGGGCGCTTGCGAGAGCGCTTCGCGGCGGACTTTGCCATGCGCTTCGCGGCGCTGCTGGCGCGGCCTGCCGTGCGGCCGGCTGCCGTTGCGGTACTGCGCGCGGCGCGGCGCGTGGTGCGCGCGGCCGACCGTGCGGCGGTCATCGTCGATCGCGCGGCATTCTCCGCAGCGTTTCCGATCGCGCGCGCCGAGGTCATCCCTGTCATTTGCGCGGCGCGCTCCGCCATCTGGGCCATCCCCTCGACGCCGGCCTCTAATCCGCGCCCCACCACGGTCGCGCCCGTCTCAATGATGTTGCCGACGGCTTGAGCGGATTGCTCGATGGCCGAGTCGCTGGTTCCACCGGTCGTTGTATCTCTGGTCGCCATATCACCTCCGAATGCATTCGACATGAATGCGCCTGAACGATGTGCAAATACTGATCCATGTACGCGGTAGTGCCGACCTGAAAGTCGGCGCTACGTTACGACGAATGGCTCGCGCTCGTCGGCTGGATCGGCCCACCGATCGTTCGGGACGAGCGGCGTCCAACCGGGGCGCGCGGGATCCTGGTCGTATGGATACGGCCCAAGCTCGCGATACAGCTCCTCGTACTTCGCCAGCTTCTTCCGATCGAGCCGCACGCCGAGGCCCGGCGCGTCGGGAACCCGAATGGCGCCGTTCTCGTACGCGAGCTTGCCTCCCTCAATGACATCGTCTTCCAGATGGTGGTAGTGCGCGTCTGCCGCAAACGACAGGTTCGGCACCACAGCCCCGAGGTGCAGCATCGTCGCGAGCTGGATGCCGAGCTCACCCGACGAGTGCACGGCGACGCCCAGCTGGAAGGTCTCACACACGCCGGCAGCCTTCACGCAGGCGCGGATGCCGCCCCAGAACGTCGTATCAAGAAGAATCACATCCACGGCTCTGTGCAGCACATTTGCCGCAAGCTGCTCGAAGGTGACGACGACGGTATTGGTGGCGAGAGGCACGCGCAGCCTCTCGCGCGCGCTGCGCATGCCGGCCAGACCGAACACCGGATCTTCCAGGTAGTCGTTGTCCAGATCCTCGATGCCACGGCCGAAGCGGATCGCCTGCTCCGTCGACCACACGCCGTTCGGATCGAATCGGAATCGATCGCCGGGAAAGGCCTCCGCAAGCGCGCGGTAGCAGTCGAGCTCGTAATCCGGATGGAAGACGCCGCCTTTCATCTTGTGCGTCGTAAACCCATGGGCCGCCTTCATCGCCCGCGCGAACTCGACGACCTGATCGATCGTTCGAATGGTGCCGTCGCCGTTTGCGGCCGCGTAGCGGAAGAACACATATGACGCGAACGTCACGCGGTCGCGGACGCGGCCGCCGAGGATGTCGCACACGGGCACGCCCCACGCCTGCCCCAGCAGATCGAGGCAGGCAAACTCGATCGCGGCGACCATCTGCGTGCGGTTGTTGTAGAGCGATGCGGTTGGATTGGCGAGCAGGAACCGCATCTCTTCGAGGCGCGCGGGATCGCGCCCGACGAGATACGCCTTCAACGCGCGAATGCCGGCGACAGCGGACTCACCCCCGCCCCCCATTTCCCCGAGCCCGATTAAACCGGTGTCTGTTTCGACCTCGACGATGGTGCGAACGAAGCGGCCCCAGTGGCAGCCGTTCGCGTGACGTAGAGGAGCTTCAAGGGGTACGGCGACGGTCGTCGCCCGAAGGTCGGTGATCTTCATGCGAGCAAAGCATAGCGTCTTTGCTCAAAGCGAGGCCTAGCCTCGCGGCTACTTATTGTGCCAGTAGTCGCTGTTGTTGTTCCGCTGCATGCTCCGCTCGGGGCGGCGCATGCGGCTGCGATCGGGCGGGCGCTCAGGATTCCAGACGACGCCGCACTTCAGGCAGCGCCAGTACGAGAGGCCTGCGCCCGGCTGCTCGGGTCCTTTGATCTGGTCCGTCAGGCAGTCGGGGCACGCGACAGGCGTCACCGGCTCGGTGACGGGCTGCGTCATCGATTCCTACCGCCGTCCTGGTACTCGCGATGTTCGGCAAGCCACTGCGTGCTGACGGCTCCGAGCTCCAACAATCCGGACCGGCGCCCGGCCGAGGCAATGACGGTAATGACAAATGCGCCGACGGCCAGCATGATGCCAATCAGGATCAACACTCGGACGCTCCAGGGTTTGGGCTTTGGTGAGGGCTGGGGACGTGCGCCCGGAGAGGGGGCGACGCGGCACTAGTACTCAGGAAAGCAGACCTAGCGAGTATAGCAGTACGCGCTCAACCCGGCGTGTCTGCGATGACCCTCGGCAAAAGGGGGTCGGGACCCTCCCGACCCCTTTTTGCCCCACCAGTGCGCAGGGCGCGGCGCGTAACGGCTTCAGTAAAACGTATCCGGCGAAGAACTAGGGAGCCGCGGGCAACCGATCGACGACGAACGCGGACACGGTGTTGCGTCCATCGCGCAGGACGGTTTCAGGAATGAGCGTGCCGAACATGTGGCCGTCGCGATCCTGATATGACTGCGCGATGGCTGCCACGGTCCCATTCACGACAACCGCGACGTTGAGCGGATCCGCGCGCGATGTGCTGAGCGCGCCATGCACGTAGAGCGGAAGCGGATCGCTCGCGAGCTTGACGTTGTCGAACTGCCGGGGATTGCGAAGCGTGATGGCGGCATCGGAGGCCTGGCGCAACGCCGTCCGGCTCGCGTCCATCCCCAGCACGTGGCGCGCACCCGGAGGCGCGTACAGCGCCATCAGATCTCCCCTGCCGAATCGCTGTTCCTTTCGCTCGAGGCTTGCCGCGCGATCGGCGGCGAGATCTCCCACGGCAAGCGGCGGCAGGTCGACCCGGTTGTACAAGAAGAAGCTCTGGCGCGAGCGCTCAGGTGCCGAAGGGCCGACGAGCGACTGCCCGTCCAGACGGAGCGAGACCTTCGCGCCCAGCACGTCGAGAATCGTGGGAAAGATGTCGACGGTCTCGACAATCCGATCGACGATCTCCCCGCTCCGCTGTCCCGGCAGCTTGATCAGCAGCGGGACGTGAATGACATCGGACACGTTCTGCTGTTGCGGCCGTGGCTGGCGCCTCTGACGCCCCTCGCGATAGCTCGCGCCGTGATCGGCCGTGATGATGATCAGCGCCTTCTCGTACGCACCGGTTTCGCGCAGCTTCGTGATGAGATCGCCGACGAGACGATCCGCGAACCCGACCTGCGCGAGATGCCGCTGGTGCAGCGTGTCGGCGTACGCCGCGCTCACGCCTTCGAACAAGCCCCGCCCCCGGTACATCGTCGTCTGGTAGTCGGGGCCGCGGTACCGCCGTCCCGACGGCACGTACTCGAGCGGCATGTGCGGCAGCACCAGGTGAATGAAGTGCAGTTGCGCGTCGCGATCGTCGATCGACGACACGAATTGCGCGAACACGCCCCCGCGCCCCGATCGATTGCCTTTGGCCGGCGCCTCGCGTGGCGCTCTGCCGAATTCCATCCAATCGCCAACCACAGGCGGCAGCTCCTCGGTGAGCGTCTCCGGCAGGACGATGTGCAGCCACACGAGGCCGAGGTCTGATAAGAGCGATTGCGCCGAGTCAGGGGCAATGGCGGCGTTCTGCTGGCAGGCCCTCGGAGGACACAGCTGCTGAAACCGCATCGACGCGAAAATGTCGTAGTGACGTGCGAGCGCCGTGAAGAGGTTGACCGGGTAGTACCGCAGCGTCGGCACGGCCTTGTCCGTCTTGGAGTAGCGGCCCGACACGATGGCGGGTACAGCGTAGGCCGTCGTGTACGACACGGTGCTTGCGTTGCGAAACCAGTACGCCTCCCGGGCGAGCGCACCAACGTTCGGGTATCTCTCCGCGTCGATCTGTCCTGACGCGTCGAGCAGACTGTTCGTCGGCAGCTCGTCAAAGACGACGACCACGATGGGTGGAGTCCGCTCGAGCGTCTGCAGCGCCGCTGCCGACTCGGACGCCACGAAGCTCTGCTTCACTCCCGGATCGAGGAGAAATAGTGCCGGCACAATGACGGCCGCAGGGGCCAGCGCCGTCAGAAATTGCCGAACGCCGCGGGCTCGACTGTAGATGAGCGCAACGCCGAGCCCGATGATCGCGCTGCTCGAGGCGTCCCATGGAAAGTTGACAACGCCGCGCCGTCGAAACCACGGCATCACAAGAGCGGCCACAAGGATCGCCACGGCCATGCCGTGAAACACCGCGGCGGCACGCCCGCTCGCCACTCGAATCGTGCGCTCGAGGGCGAGCAGTGCGAGAGGAAGGCCGAGGCAGAGGGCCAGCAGGACCGCGACGATCGTCGAGGGGGGCGTGCTTCTCGCCGGAAAGAACTCGGGGCTGTTCGACACCACCTCGAAGATCGGCTGCGCGATCGCGATTGCGACCAGCCCGAGCAGCGCCGCGCCTCGTTCAAGTGTCACCTCGTGGCGCCCCCAGAAGCGCGAGATCGTTTGCGGCTCTGGGAGCAGATACCACACAACGGGCATGAGCAGCGCCGAGGCCAGCACGAAAAACGCGAAGGCCGACAACTGAACGCGGTACCCGCCCGCACTCGTGGGCAACACGGTCGCGCCGAAGCGACCGCCCCACCGCCAGTGATAGTTCCGGATCTCGAACGAGATGAGGCCCCAGACGTCGGCATCTGCCGTGAGCTCGAGCGCTCGCGTCGCATCAGCGGAGGGCGCGTCCAGTGTCTGGACCAGCTCGGGCGGGAGCACGATGTTCCAGTTGATGGTTTCGCCGGGTGGCAACACCACGCGATGTGCTGGAAGGCCCTCGCGCAACACGCCGATCCGTTTTGGCTCGCGGTCGCCATTCCGAAGCCGGAAGGCCAGCACCGCCGCCTGGCCGCGCAGCGCCGTTAAATCGGGGAGCGTAATCGAGACGAGGTGGCGCGCCGCGGTCTGTTCAGCATCGACGACCGCCATCCGAACCGGAAGGAATTCGGAAAGGAAGAACGCGTGATAGACGACAGCAGCGCATGCCGCCAGCAGCAGCGACACGCCGAGCGCGGCGATGCGCCTGGGCGCCAGCGGCTTCACGGGTCCGTTACCGGCAGGCCATCGACCACGATCGCGGCCACAGTTCCGTTCACCGCGACGACCACGTTCAGCGGATCCGCTCGGCGTATCTCGAGGACTCCGCTCACGTAGATGGGAAGGGGATCGCGCTCGCGCGCAACCGATTCATATTGCGGGAGATTGTCAACGGCCACCTGCACATCCTGCGCCGGCTTCAACGCGCCCCGATTCAATTCGGTCCCCAGCAGGTGCCTGGCGCTGGGAGGCGCGTACAGCCCCTGCACATCTCCGCGGCCGAATCGGCGCTCCTTTCGCTCGAGGCTCGACGCGCGATCCGCCGACAAGTCTCCGAGCCGGCGAGGCGTCGAGTTAGTGCGGGTGCGCAGGAAGAAGCTACGGCGGCCAGGGTCGCGACTGTCGATCAGCGAGCGCCCGTCGAGGCGGTACGAGGCCTTGGCGCCGAGAACATCAAGAATCGTGGGAAAAATGTCGACGGTTTCGACAATCCGATCGACGATGTCTCCCTGCTGCTGGCCCGGCAGTTTGATGAAGAGCGGCACCTGCAGGATATCGGACAGATTATTCTGCGACGGCCGCGGCTGCCGCCGGCGCCGGCCTTCGCGGTGACTCGCGCCATGGTCGGACGTGATGATGACGAGCGCATCATCATAGGCGCCGGTGCTGCGCAACCGCGCAACCAGATCGCCAATAAGACGATCGGCGTATCCGACCTGCGCCAGATGCCGCTGATGAATCGTGTCGGCCAGGGCGGCGCTCGCGTTGTCGAACAAGAAACTTCCGTTCACTCTGGTGTTCTGGAAGTCGGGCGCACTGTACCGCCGCCCAGATGGCACGTATTCCAGCGGCATGTGCGGCAGCACGAGATGGATCACGTGCATCCGCGCGGGCTGACGATCGATCGGAGAGAGAAATTCCGTCCACCACCCTTCACGGCCTCTGCGAATACCCGGCTTCGGTGCCTCGCGAGCCCGCCCGAACTCCGCCCACTCACCGACCACAGGCGGCAGGTCGTCAGTGAGGTTCTCGGGCAGCACGATGTGCAGCCATACGAGGCTCAGATCGGAGACAAGCAGCTGGACGTTGTCTTTGGAGATTGCGGCGTTCTCCTCGCATGCGCGCGGCGGGCAGAGGCGCTGGAACCGCATTGACGCGAAGATCCGGCAGTGAAGCGCCAGCGCCGTAAACAGGTTGACCGGCCAGTGTCGCAGTGTCGGAGTGGCCTCCTGACTCGCCACGTACCGCCCCGACAAGATGGCCGGCACCCCATCGGATGTGTTGTAGGCAACCGTACTTGCGTTGCGAAACCAGTGTGCGCCGCGAGCGAGGGCGCCAAAGTTGGGGAACCGCTCGGCGTCGATCGCTCCGTCGCCGCTGAGCAGGCTGTTCATCGGGAATTCATCGAAGATCACGAGCACAATGGGCGGAGTGCGCTGCACCGCCTGCACCGCGGCACCAGACTCGGACGGCTGAACATGCCGCTGCACGCCCGGAGACAGCAGAAAGAGTGCGGGCACGACGAGCGCGGCCGGTAAAAGCGCCGTCAGGAACTGGCGAACGCCGCGTGTTCGGGTGTAGGCGATACCAAATGCGATCCCGACCGCCGCGCTGATCGCGAGATCCCACGGAAAACGGACCGCGTCCCCGCGGCGCACCCACGGCATCACGACCGCCGCGATGAGGGTTGCCACGATCGCTCCGGTGAAGACCGACGCCGCGCGTGCACTCAGGAAGCGAATCGTGCGCTCGACGGCAACGAGGATGAGAGGAAGGCCGAAACAGATGGCGAGCACGGTCACCACAATCGTCGCGGCCGGCGTGCTTCTGGCAGGGAAGAACTCGGGACTGTTCGACACGACTTCGAAAACCGGCTGCGCGATGGCAATCGCCACGACCGCGAATACGGCGGCTCCCCGTTCGAACGTCACCTCGTGGCGCGTCCAGCCGCGCATCACCGTCGCGGGCGATCGGCGCAAGATCGCCGGCAGTCTCACGACTGTCGATGCCGCGTAGAACCCGACAGGTGCGAACAGCACCGCCGCGAGCAGAAAACACGCGGACGTCGACAGCCACACCCGCTGCCCGCCGGTACTCGTCGGCACCAATGCCGCACTCAGAGGGCCGCCCCAGTGCAGGTGATAGTTTCGAATCTCACCGGACGTGACAGACCACACGTCCGCATCGCCCGTCAGCTCGAGGGATCGCGCCGCGGCGCCCGCCGCGCCGAGCACCTGCATGAGCTCGGGCGAGACGAGAATGTCCCAGCGGACCTCGGCATCCGGCGGCAACACGATGCGATTGCCCTGGAACCCTTCGCGTAACAACGCGATCCGTTTCGGCTCAGGTCCGCCGTTGCGAAGCTGCAGCGCGAGCACCGCATGCTGGCCGCGGAGACTCGACACATCCGGCAGCGCAAGTGGCACGACGTGGCGCGACGCGGTCTGCTCTGCGTCGACAACACCGATGCGGACCGGTTCGAACGGAGAAAACAAGAAAGAGTGGTAAACCCACGACGCGAGTGTGGCGAACAGGATCGCCACACTCAGCGCCGCAAGTCTTTTCCCGGCGAGACTCGGCCTCGGCTCCCTCTCCTTCATCAACACTAATTTGTGGCCGGCACCAGGCGAATCACGCGGCCTGGTGTCGAAGCCGACAAGGCGAGTCCGGTTCCCGCGCCCGTCGGATTCTGCAGCGCGATATACCAATACCCGTCGGGGCCCTGCACGATGTCGCGCACGCGGCCGAACTGCCCGAAGACCACTTCCTGCGCCGCGATCGTGTTCTTCACCACTTGAAGCCGAAGCAGTTTGTGCCCCGCCATCCCTGCCACGAACAGGCTGGTGTTCTTCCACCCCGGAAAACGGTTGCCCGTGTAGAACGCGACCTGTGACAGACCCAACGACGGCGTGTAATAGGTCAGCGGTTCCACCATACCGTCCTGCGAGCGCTTCGTGATGCCGTTCTGCAGCCCTTTCGATACGACCCCCCACCCATAATTGCGCCCGCGCTCGACGATGTTGATCTCGTCGCCGCCGCTCGGGCCGTGCTCCGACTCCCACATCGCGCCGGTGACCGGATCCCACGCCATGCCTTGCGGATTGCGGTGTCCGTAGCTCCAGATCGTCGGCACGGCGCCTGGCGTCGACACAAACGGATTGTCTTTCGGCACCGACCCATCGTCATTTATTCGATGGATTTTGCCGAGCGGATTCGACAGGTCCTGGGAGTTCTGCATCACACCGCGATCGCCGATGGAATAAAAGAGGTGCCCCTCACGATCGAACAGGAACCGCAGGCCAAAGTGCGTTCCTGAAGGTGTATACAGCTCCGGTAATCCGCGGAAGATGACCTGTTCGTCGGTCCACTCGTTGTTCGTATTCAGCTTGCCGCGGATGATGACCGTCATCGACGGAATCTGCGGACCGCGCCCACGGCCTGGCTGCACCGCAGGCGTCGGCGGCGCCGCGGACGGCGGCGGCGGCACAAAGCCGGGGCGCACTTCCGAATAGGCGAGATAGATCCAGCCGTTCCTCGCGTAGTTCGGGTGCACTTCGACGTCGAGCATCCCGCCATCCTGCTGCACGTGCGCTTTCGGCGTGCCCTTGACGGGTTCGGACAGCACCCCCTTGTCGATGATGCGAAGATTCCCCGAACGCTCAGTGACGAGCAGCCGCCCGTCTGGCAGAAACGCCAGCCCCCACGGTGTCTCGAGGCCGTCGGCGACGAGTTCCGCTTTCACGGTTTGCGTCTCGGTCTTCAGAACGTGTCCCGCGGGATTCGCGATGAACTCGGGCTTGGGAGCGCGGTTGCCGGTCTCCGCGCGGATGTGGTGAATCAACTGGCCGACCTGTTCTTCCGTCAGGTCATCGAACGCCGGCATCCCGGCGGCGGGCGTTCCGGCTCTGATGATGCGCACGAGTCGATCGTCGTCCAGCCGCGCGAGGACGTGTTCATCGAACAGGCTGGCGGCGCGTCCCCCCGACACGTCCGTGCCGTGACAGCCGGCGCATTTCTCTGTGAAGAGCGCGGCGGCGATCGCGCCGGGCCCGCCTCCACGACCGCCTCCCGGTGCCGCCGCGCCGCCGGGTCCCTGAGCCGCGGACGGGGTCTGCGGGGCTTGTGCGCGGATGGCGACGACAGCACAGACGAAGACAACCAGAACGCACACGCGGCTCATGAATCGCATCGACGTATTGTGCACCCAATGGGTGAGGCCGGTAGGGCGCAACTTAAGTTGCGCCCTACAGAGTTAGAACTGGAAGCGGACCTGCAACTGGACGGCTCTCAGCGCCGCTGCCCCGTTGACCGCCCCGAAGCCCGCGGCCGTCGTGCGAACGCGCGCGGGATCGACATCGCCGTTCGCCAGGAACTGCGAATTGCGGATCGTCTGGTTTTGCGGGCTGACGAGCTGCAGCTGGGTGACGCGCGCGTTGTAGATGACCGAGTTGAGCGCGTTGTACAACTCCAGCCGAAGCTGGACCAGCCGGCCGCTTCCCGCATTGAAGCTGCGCGCGATCGCCAGATCGAGAATGTGATCGGCGCAACCCTTGAGGTAGTTGCGTCCCGATTCCATACCCAGGCTCCCCGGCAGCGGACCGGAGAAGACCGTGGTGCTGAACTGCTTGAACCGATCGCCCGAACAGCCACTGCCCGTATCACCGTTGATGACGACGCGCGGCGCATAGTCAGGCGAACCAGTGAGGTTCACGTTTGCGCCGTTGCTCTGATACTGGACCGTGACATCGTAGCGAGCCGCCGAACCGGCCGTGAGGATGCCTGAAATCTGCCAGTCGTTGGCGAGGGCCGCGGTGATCTTGCGGCCCACCCCCGACGCGGAGTCGATGTTGGGAAGATCCCACACGAAGTTGGCCTTCACGATGTGGCGCTGCAGCCCCGGGTTGCTCATCAGGTCGTTGAACTCTGCTTGATCGGCACGCACGGAATACGAACCGTCTGCGGCGTGCTGCAGCCTCACGGGCACACCGGTCGTCCCCTTGTCGCTCAGCGTCAGGGTGTAGTTCGCGCCGAAGGAGATCCCGTCTTTGAAGCGTCGCGTCATCGAGAACTGCATCGAGTGGAACGTGCGCTCGAACTCCTGCCATTGCTGGTCGATGTTCCCGTAACCGCGGATGGGACGGAGCAGCTCCTGGACGTAGGCGTTCGCCCCCGCGACCGCCGAAGGGTTACGCGTCGGGTCCTGGTTGACCGGCAGGAACGCCGCGCCGAAGTCCACGGCATTGACGTTAATCGCGGTGTTCGACTGGAACGCGTTGTGGACGTGCGAGGCGTGCTGCCCGACGTAGGACAGATCGAGCGCCATCGCAAACGGTATCGCCATTTGCGTGCCGACGTTCCACTGCAACGACTGCGGCAAATTCGGATTGTCGTACCGGTAGTTGATGATGGTCGGCACGCCCAGGCTCGCCACGGTGTTGCCTGTGCCCAGCGTCTGCAACTGGCCGTTGCGGACGGTCTGGTTCGTCGACGTCGGAGGGTTCTGCGACTGGTAGTAGATGGAATCGCCGTCGGGCCGATCGTAGAAGAGCCCGATGCCGCCCCGGATAACCAGGCTCTGATCATCCTTCACCGAGTACGCGGCGCCGAACCGTGGCGCCGCGGTGAGCGCAGGCCACTCGTAGTTGTACTTCGAGATGCCGTCGCCGGCGCGCACGATGCCGTTGGTCAGGTTGCCGGTGTTCGGCACAATCTGTCCGATCAGCGCTGCGGTCCCTGCTCCCATCAGCTGCCCATTCACCGGGTTCATCGCCTGGCGCGTGGCTTGACACGGGAAGACATTGCCCGGGCACCCCGCCGCATACTGCACCGGCGCGGCAGCCCGCGAGTACCTGTCGAGGAAGAAATTCGAGGCCTGCCCGTTGGCGTCGTACTGCGGCTGCTGATGCGTCAGACGCACGCCGTAGTCGAGCGTCAGCTTGTTGTTCACACGCCAGTTGTCCTGGATATAGCCTTCGATCTGGTTGTAGACGAACTTGCCTTCCACGAACGACGACTGCTGCGTATAGGCCGTGTAGACGCCGACCGCCGCGTTCGCGAAGCCGAACCCCGTGTCGAGCGGATTGTTCGTGTCGTTCTCGAAGCTGAGCTGTCCCTGGAACGGCAGCGCGTTGCGCTGATTCAGGTTCTGCTGTTTGCGGCTGTGATTGCTGTAGAACCCCGTCTTCATCGTGTGACGTCCCATCAGCTTCGTGACGCTGATGGAGACGTCCTGCGTCGGGTTCGTGTTCAGAAAGGCGGGATACGCCAGGCTTGGCGGCGCGCTGCCAATACGATTGCCCCACGTGTAGGTCGGGGCGAGCTCTGCGCGGCCGTTGACGAAAAACGGCGGCGCGACGTCTTCCATCACCGACCGGTTGTACGAGCCTTCCGGGAGGGTGTTCGCGTTGGGATACAGCTGCGGCAGTGCGCCCAGCCCGCTGTCGAACCGGTTCGTGGCCGCGGTCACCGTGATCTGGCCGAGGCGGCGATTCGAGAAGCCGTAGGTCGCCTCGATGAAGGTCGACGGGTTCAGCGCGTAATCGACGGTGGTCGCGATGGCGTGCACCCACGGATAGGCGTTGTAGGTGTCGTTGAATCCGGGAATCGTGCCCGGCGTGACGCCACGGAATCCCTTCTGACCCGTGTATTTCCCCGTCATCCGCAGTTTCGAGGAGAACTGGTAATCCACTCGAACGGCCGGCTGATAACTGAGCGTCTTGAGCTGCGGCGACAGGAACTCGAGGTTATAGGTCGTGCCCGGCGCCTGCGTGATGTTCGGCTCCGGCCAGAGCTTCAGAATATTGACACCCGTCTGATACAGGCGGTCCTGGGGAATCCGTCCCAGCACGCCGCCGGCCTGAAAACACCCGGCCGTGTTTGCCGCGGTGCACGGCGAGGTCGACCGCGGGTCCTTAATCAGATTGAACAGGTTGCCGTTGTTGTCGCGCGTCTCGGAGAAATCGCCCTGCCGTTCGAGCGCCGTCGGCACGCGGAACTGCCGGAGGATGTTGGCGGACGTACGCGGGCGGTACTCCTGCGAATAGAAGAAGAAGAGCTTGTTCTCGCCGCCGGGTTTTCCAACGGGACCGCCGAAGGAGTAGCCGTAGTCCGAATCCTTCGCGACCTGTTTCGGCGTGCCGTTGATCGTGTTCACCCAGCTGTTCGAGTTCCAGTCCGAATTGCGCTTGATGCCGTAGAGCGATCCGTGGAATTGGTTCGATCCGCCCTTGGTGACGGCCGTGATCTGCAATCCGCTCGAACGGCCGTATTCGGCCTGGTAGCCGGCGGTGAGCACCTTGACCTCGGCGATCGCCTCCGGGTTCATCTGCAGCAGTTGCCCGTTGTTGCCCGTGTCCATCGTGGACACGCCGTCCATCATGATGTTGTTCTGCCCGCCGCCGCCGAGGCGCGTCACCGTGCCGGTGACACCGGGCGTGAGCGCCGTAAGGGTAGCGAAGTTGCGGCCCGTGCCAATCGGCAGGTTCTGCACTTCGGTCGCCGTGATGCGGAACGAGCGTTCGCCGCTCTGCGACTGGATGAGGGGCGCCTCGCTGGTGACGGTGACCGTTTCGCTCGCACCGCCGACCGACATCGTGAGGTCGCCGACGCTGATGCGGTCGCCGCCGCTGACGGCAATGCCGCCGCGACGCGTGGTCCTGAACCCGTCCATCGCGACTTCGACGGCATAGGTGTCGGCGCTGACGTTGGGGAACACGAAATCGCCGCTCGTGCCCGTGACGGCCGGCGCCGATCGGGTGTTGCGAGTCTCGCTCACCAGAACCACTGTGGCTCCGGGAACCGGCAGACCTTGTTCATCCTTGACGGTCCCCGTGACCGTGCCGGTGGTGACTTGGGCCAGTGAGGGTGCGGCGACAGCGGCGATCAGCGCGGCTGCGGCCAGCACTCGCGAGAGAAGCGGAAACGCTTTCATGCAGAGCTCCTTGTAAATTGTGCGGTACTCGATACCGGCAATTAGAGCAGCGGTTTGCGCCCCGTCAAAGCGCGTTGTTGCAAGAGGGACGCACGTGTTGTGAACCGGTCGTTCATCCACTCACACAGCGTGCAAAATCACCGGCCTGCGGCTAGACTGGCGTCGTGTTGACACGTTTCGAGTGGAAGCCGCTGGTCCTGCCCCTCGGCCTGTGGGGTCTGCTCGTCCTCTTTTTCTCCACGCGCACGGAAGTGCGAGGCGGGCCGTTCGTCTGGATACCGATTACCTGGGGGCAAGCGCTCGATATTTCGCTGGCGCAGTGGTCGGCGTGGGGCGCGCTGGCCCTCATCATCTTCTGGATCGATCGTCGCCTGCCGATCGAGCGAGACGCGCTCTTCCGGCGGTTTCTCTTTCACGTGCCGCTCAGCGTCATCTTCACGGTCGCGTACACCTATCTCTACCACGCGAACCTCAGCGTCCTCGATGCGCCGCGCGACGCGTCGTTGCTGGCGGGCGGCATCCTCGCCACCGCGTGGAGGGTGATCCATCGCAACACCACATTTTTTTACTGGGTGATCGTCGGCACGTATATCGCCGTCGACTATCAGAATCATTTGAAGAACCGCCTCGTCAGGACGGCCGAGCTCGAGCGGCTCCTCGCCGACGCGCGCTTGAACGTGCTCCGCACGCAGCTGCAGCCGCATTTCCTCTTCAACGCGCTGAACACCATCTCCGCGCACGTCGAGAGCGATCCGCGCACGGCGCGGCTGATGATCGAGCGGCTCGGAGACTTGCTG
The DNA here is from genome assembly GCA_964356125.1 of uncultured Bifidobacteriaceae bacterium. Lineage (GTDB taxonomy): Bacteria > Acidobacteriota > Vicinamibacteria > Vicinamibacterales > JAMQPK01 > JAMQPK01. The sequence goes on from CAYHHH010000061.1 coordinate 18,566, forward strand.
AGGCTGTCGCTCGATCATATCGATCACCAGGAGATCGCCCTCGATCAGGAGCTCGCTTTCGTCGAACGCTACCTGCAGCTTCAGGCGATGCGGTTCGAAGACCGCCTCAACATCACGATGAATGTGACACCCGACGCGCAGGATGCGCTGGTTCCGTCGTTCATCCTGCAGCCGCTCGTTGAAAACGCCGTGCAGCACGGCGCGGCCGCGCGCTCGGCGAACGGCACGATTGCCGTCGACGCGTGGCGCGACAACGGCCGGGTGCGCCTCGCCGTCCGCGACAACGGTCCGGGGCTGCCGGCAGGATGGTCGCTCGACGACAACCAGGGGATCGGCATCGCCAACACGCGGGAGCGGCTCCGGCACCTGTACGGCGACCAGAATCAGAGCCTCAGGATTTCGGAGGAGCCGGGCGGCGGCGTGCGCGTCGATCTGAGCCTCCCGTACCGCTCCTCGTAACGGGCTCACCCAAAGCCGCGAGCGGCGCGGGGCGATGGGGCCCCGCAAGCGAAGCGGCGTGGAGCGGGGCGAGGGGCCCCCGCGACTAACCAATGGACCGCATACGCACGATCATCGCTGACGACGAGAAGCCGGCGCGCACGCGGCTGCTGGCGCTGCTCGAGCCTCGCCCTGAGGTCGATGTCGTCGGCGTGGCACGCGCCGGGCGCGAGGCCGTCGAGCTGATACACGCGCGAAAGCCCGATCTGCTCTTTCTCGACATCCATATGCCGGAGCTCGACGGCTTCGGCGTGCTCCGCGAGATTTCACCTGCGCGCATACCGCTCACGATTTTCGTGACCGCTCACGACCGGTACGCGATTCGCGCGTTTGAAGCGCACGCCGTTGACTACCTGCTGAAACCCTTCAGCGACGAGCGTTTTGAGACGGCGCTCGATCACGCGCGCCAGTCGTTGCGGCACGTGATGAAGGCGGATTGGATGTCGCGGATCAGCAACCTGCTGGGGGACGAAGCGCCGGCCGGTCAAAGCGCGGAGCCGCTCGAGCGCATCGTGCTGAGAGCCGGCGGGCGTGTGAGGTTTCTCGAGCTGAAGGACCTGGACTGGATCAGCGCGGCCGGTGTGTACCTCCACCTGCACATCGGGGGAAAGACCCACCTCTACCGATCGAGCATCTCCGCGTTTCTGCGGCGGCTCGATCCACAGCGGTTCGTGCGCGTGCACCGCTCGACCGTTGTAAACACCGACCGTATCCGAGAGCTGCGGCCGCGCGGCCACGGTGACTTCACGATCGTGCTGCACGACGGCCGCGAGCTCACGCTGAGCCGCGCCTACCGGTCGCAGCTCGAACGGTGGCTGCGACAGCCTCTCTAGCTGGTAGCTGGTAGCTGGTAGCTGGTAGCTGGTAGCCGGTAGCTCGTAGCCTGGCGCCGCTGGCCGTACGTAGTGCCGACCTTTAGGTCGGCCATACAAAAGACTGCGTTAGAGTGTTGTATGGCTCCGCCAACCGTTGCATTCGCCGCCGCGCTGCTGCTCAGCCTCACCGTTCTCCGTGCCGCTGACTGGCCGCAGTGGCAGGGTCCCGATCGCACGCGCGTGTCGACAGAGACCCGCCTCCTGAAGCAATGGCCCGCAGGCGGGCCGACGGTCGTCTGGACCGCGACCGGACTTGGCGGCGGCTACGGCTCGATGGAGGCGCACGCCTTTGCGTGACCCTCTGAGCATCGGAGCAACGGTGAACCTTGCACCGGCTGACCCTGATCTGGCGTAGATCACGCGGCGATCCTCGATGAGCGCGTCGAAGCCTGTTCCGATGCCGGCACCGATCCCGCCGTACACCAATGCACCCACGGCCATTAACGCGGCAGGATTGTCGGCCGTGCCGGCCAGGGCGATCATCCCAGCCGCACCGATCCCGCCACCGATCGCCAATCCGATGAGCGCGCCATTCTTGAGAGAGTCAGGGCCGCGCTTTTCGATGGTGTTGATGTCTGTGCTGAGAAACTGACGCGGCCTGCCCGAGACAGTCAGGTCCAGCGCCGAACTCGACAGGCTCGACACTCTGCCCTCGACGCGCTGCCCCGAACCATCGATGACCGTCAGTGTGTCGCCGGGTTTTACAAGCACGCGGAGCTGGTCGAATGTTCCAGCAAGCTCCTGCGCCTCAGCCGTTGCGGCAGCCAGGATGATCAGAGCGGCGATTCGTGCAACGTGTCGCATGCGACCTCCTGACATGAATGCGTCAGGAGGCATGATAAAGGCTCACGGGCCCCGATCGGGCCCCGCTACCGCAGCGGCGTCCCCTTCATCGTCGCCTGTTCGATCGCGGCCGGATCTCTCGACAGCAGGTTCGGATTCGATGGACCACGGCCCCGCGTGGGGGCCGGCGCCTGCGCGGGCGCCGGTGCGCCCCCCTGGCGTGCCGGGCTTCCACCGCCACCGGCGACGTAGAGCCACTTCTCGACCTGCGTCTTCGACGTATTGATCTGCCCGTGCCAGGTGAGCCCGTTCGGCGGCGCCAGAAACGCGCTGAACTGCGGCATCTCGCGCATCTCGCTGCCGAGCAGCATGATCGCGTTGCCGGGCGTCAGCTTCGTCCAGATCTCTTCGGTGCCTGGCACGTGCGTATGCGGTGCGGCCATCGTGAACGGCATCAACATCACGAGCAGCACACGTCCGGTCATGCCGTCGTCGGCGGTGAAGAGGCACTTCGACATGTTGTTCCAGTGCGCGTTCTCCTCGCAGTAGGGCATCCGGTTCGCATCGCGCACGAGAATGTCCTTGCGCGCCTGCGCGTTGGCCGGCCACTCGACCATGACCATCTCGAGCGGCTCGTTCGACGCGTTTGTGAACCGGCGCTGCACATCCGGCGGTATCAGGATCGCCGTCCCCTCGCCCACCTCCCAATAATTCTTCCCGTCGTCCAGCCGCCCGGCGCCGCTGGCCACGTAGAACAGAAACTGATTGTTGATGCTCATCAGCGCCGTGGCGTTCTTCGGCATCAGCGTCGCGGTCGCGAGCTGGTTGCGGTACTCGAGTACCGCGCCAGGCGGTCCCGGAATGTTGGGACTGCCCTTGCGAAGGATCGATCGTGTCAGCAGCCCGCCGTGGGATAGATGGCCGGTTGAATTCGGGCTGCCGACGAATTGATCGATGTTTACCTCGCGGCGCTCGTTCGACACCTCGTGGTTGACGGCGGCCGGAGCCTGTGCGCGACTGGCGATTTCGGTGCCGGCGAAGGCGCAGATGCTGGCGACGATCCAGAAGAGCGTGCGTTTCATTGGGTTTGTCTCCTGAGTGTTGAATGATATCAGCACCGTCTCAATCAGGAACTGCCAGCGTTACTTCTTCTTTGCCATGAGATGACGGAGAATACGTCGAAACGGTATGGCTGTCGACTCTGGAGGTCTCATGTTCTCGCGCATGATGGTCGGCGTCGCGCTCGGCGCGCTCGTGTTGGTCAGCGGTTCGCACGCGTCGGCTCAAGGGCGGGGGGCGCCCCCTGGGCCGCTGCCCCCGGGGCAGACGAACGAGCCATTTCCGCAGCCGATCGCCCGCACCGAAGGGGTCATCACGGTCACGCTCCGCGAGTTCGCGTCGCTGCCGGACATCGACGGCGTTGCCGCGCGCATGATGACCCTCGTCGAAGAGCCGGCTACGAAGCGCCTCTTCGTCAGCGACATGCGCGGCCCGCTGTACGCCGTGAGCGCGGATGGCAAGACGGTAACGCCGTACCTTGACACCAACGATCCGAAGTGGGGCGTTCCCGTGCAGTCGCAGGGGCGCGAGCGCGGCGTGCAGAGCATCGTGCTTCACCCACAGTTCGCACAGGCCGGCGCGCCAGGATTCGGCAAGCTCTATACGTTCACGGACACCTCGAATCAGACCCCGGCGGCGGACTTCACGACGCCAAGCGAGAAAACCACGCACGATACCGTGCTGCTCGAATGGACGGCGAAGACGCCTGGCGCGGCGACCTACGACGGCGGGGCGCCGCGAGAGTTGTTCCGGCTGCGTCAGCCGTTCGCGAATCACAACGGCGGCATGATCGGGTTCAATCCGCTGGCGCGCCCGGGCGCCGCCGACTTCGGACTCATGTACGTCGGCATCGCCGACGGCGGCAGCGGAGGCGACCCGCTGAACCTCGCGCAGAATCTCAGCTCGGCATTCGGCAAGATGTTCCGCATCGACCCGCTCGGCAAAAACAGCCGTAACGGCACATACGGCGTCCCTGCCACGAACCCGTTTGTGAAGACCGCCGATGCCTTGCCGGAAATCTTCGCGTACGGGATTCGGAACATGCAGCGCTTCGGCTGGGATCCCAGGAACGGCGCGATGTTCATGTCCGACATCGGCCAGAACATCGTCGAGGAAGTGAGCCCGATCGGCGCCGGCGCGAACCTTGGCTGGAATATCTGGGAAGGCAGCTACCGGTTCATCAGCCGGCAGGCCGTAAGTACCGAATCCCCGAGCAGCGATCCGAAGATGACCTATCCGATCGTCGAATGGGACCAGCTCGATCCGATCATGCTGCCCAACAATTCTTCCTCCTCGGTGGGCGTGATTGTGTATCGGAGCATGAGGGTCCCGCAGCTGACCAACCGGCTTCTCTTCGGGGACATGCCGGCCGGCGAGTTGTTTCACGTGAGCGCCGACAATCTGCCGAAAGGCGGGCAGGATGCGATCCGCCGTGTGCTGTTCGTGACGGCCGCAGGGGCGGCGCCGCGTACGTTCCTCGAGATCATCCAGGAGAAGAACAAGGCGCAGGGCAAAACGCCCGCAACGCGTGCGGATCTGCGATTCGACGCGAACGCCGCAGGACAGATCTTCCTGCTGAACAAAGCTGATGGGACACTTCGGGTGATCGAGCGGTAACCAGGTCTGGCGAGGAAACATGGCAAAGAAAACGACGGGATCCAAAAAAGATCAGAAGAAGAAAGCCCAGGGGACGAATCGTGCCGGAAAGACCAATCAGCACCGCGGAAGGTCCAGAGGCTCCATTGGTTCAAGCAAGCCTGGCGGTGACGGACCGGGAACGAAGAAGTGGACGAGGCAGGAGCGCAGCTAAGCCGGGCGGGTCACCAGTCCGAGTCGCGCTGATACCAGGGCAGATCGAAGGCCCGGTAGGCGTCGCGCAGTGCGGCCAGGTGCTCGGGTGGCATCTTGCCGCGCCAGGCCTCGATCATCTCGCCCGTGAGGCGCGCGCCGCGATCGGACAGACGCTCGGTCGAGGCGGAAACGAAATCCCGCGACGACTGGTCCCACGTCAGGCCAGCAAACTCGAACAGCGCCTCGAACTGCCGCGCCGGGTCGGCACACAGCGCCTCGTATTGCACGATCCGGCGCACAGGGTAGTCGCTGAAGGCTACGAGTGCGTCCATGAGCGCTTCGGCCTGATGACGTCCGTTGAACGCCCACCCGTCGGGATTGGCCGGCACCCATCCGAATGACTGCCAGCTGAGCGCTACCGCGGCCGGGTGACGCACGAGAAACACGAGGCGCGGCCGGTAGCGCTCGAGATACCAGGCGCACGCGCGCGGGTTGACCTCTTTGATCACCAGACGCCGCGGCGTCTCCGACGCCCACTGCTCGGGAAAGCGCAGGATGGCCGGTCCGAAGGTCGGTTCGGCGGCGAAGGCGCGGTCGGCGAGCGCGCGGTACCTGGGTTCGAGCTCCTCGTCCAGTGTGAAGACGGTGCCGCGGTAATAGAAGGTCTGGTCGCCGTCCTCGGCGGCGCCTTGCGTCACCGGCTCGCGCAGATAGAGGGCATTCGACGCGTGACCGAGCACCTCACCGGTCCAGCTCGAGCCGCTGCGCGGCATCGAGAGCACGAGCACGGGAGGGTCAAGCAGTTCCACGCCCGTATTGTATGCAACCGCGCGCGCGCTATTGCGATACGGCTGTAATGACGACGTGGGTGAGCCGGGTGATCCCGGTGGACTCGTCGGTGGCGACGTGCGTCCCCGTCGCACGACCCGGAACCGGCGCCGACAACGTGCCGTCGATGTCGTCAACGGAGCGGAAGCGGACTGGTGTCCCCTTGGGAAGGGTCGATGGCGCCCTCACCGAAACGGGTGAGCGGCTCGTTGCACCGAGCGGGTACACCGGGACGCAGCGTCTGCGGATTGTGCCCGGGCGAAACCGCGGTGAGCTCCGGCAGGCCCGGTACGTACACCGGCCCCACATCGAGTGCCCCGCGCCCCGACAGCCGGATCGGCACCAGCGCAGCTGCGCGACGCGGCGGCGTGGCCACCTCCTCTACGGTCTTGATGACATACGATGCGGGGCTGGCTGGAAGATCGAATCGAAAACGCCCGTTCGATCCGCTCTCTGCGAAGAAGCACACTGTGGAGGAACACGCCAGCACCTCCGTGTTCGCCAACGTGCGTCCCTCCTCGGTTCTGAGAATCCCGCTCAGCGCCTGGCCACGTTCGGGTGCGGGACCCGATGATTGCGCGGGTGCCGGCGGGCCGGCATGCGTCGTCGTGGTGATGCCGGCCGACACGATGAGCACGAACAGTCGGAGCGGTGGTCGCATTCGCAAACCCAGCGTATCAGGACATAGGGAACACGGTTGGCGCAGCCGATGGAATTGACGCCATCAAGTCAATCGGCGACTCGTCGGTTCACCTGATCCTAAGCGACATCCCATACGGAATTGGTCTCGACGAATGGGACGTGCTTCACGACAACACGAACTCTGCTTTATTGGGCACGAG
>CAYHHH010000062.1:0-24602 GCA_964356125.1 uncultured Bifidobacteriaceae bacterium
GGAAGCTGTTGAAGAACGCCACGCCGTGAGCGATCTCGGGACGCGCACGCTGCGGCCATGCAATATCGTCGAGCACCGCTGTTCGCTCGGCGTCGCTGCAGTTGATGAAGGTCTTGTCGAACCGCTCCTGGCATTCGACGTCGAGCCACGCGAGGCCGCCGCGCATCGCGATCTGTCGCGCCGGCTGATCGATCATCATGAAGTCCATGAACTCGGGCACGCCGGCATCGGTAGCGCCGCCCGATCGCTCGTCCTTGGGAATGACGATGTCGGCCAGGACCCGCACCAGGCGGAACTCGGCGGCTGTGAAAAACTTCGGCGCAAACGGCTTGGCGGTGGCGGCCGCGCGCGCGGTCTGCGCGGCCGCTGCCGCCTGCAGCGCTTCCGCGTCGGTCCACGTGAAGCCGGCGACTGGTGCAGCCAGCAGGATTGTGAGGACGTCGCGGCGCTTCATATGCTCCCCGCCTTCCGCTGGCCGGCGACGTATTCGGCCGTGCGCATCGCGAGCGCGAGGATGGTCCACGTCGGGTTCTTGTCTGCCTGCGACACGAACGGGCCGCCGTCGGCCACAAACAGGTTCTTCACATCGTGCGCCTGGCAGTGGCGATTGAGGACTGACCGCGACGGATCGTTGCCCATGCGCGTCACACCCAGCTCGTGGATGATGCGCCCGCCGGCCTCGATGCCATACCCGTCTTCGCGCGATGGCATGGGCGACAGCGGCGTGCCGCCCATCTCCTGGATGATCGCGCGGAACGTCTCCTGCATGTGCTTCACCTGGTTGTACTCGTAGTCGCTCCATTTGAAGTGGAAGCGAAGCACTGGAATGCCCCACCGGTCGACCACGGCCGGATCGATCTCGCAGTAGGTGGCCTCGTTCGGCACCATCTCTCCCCGACCCGCGAAGTTCACGGTGCTGCCGTAGAAGCGGCGATAGTCATCTTTCAACTGCTTGCCGTATCCGCCGCCGGTAGCCCCGTATCGGTGAATTCCGGTCATCACGCCGAAGCCCGGCATGCGGCGCCCGCCGCCAAGCTCGATGTGATAGCCGCGCGGAAAGTCGAGCTTGCCGTTGTCGAGCCACCACGGCATGTAAAGGTGCGCGCCGCTCGCGCCGTCTTCGTTGTGCGGCACGCCGCTCATCATCGCCGGGATGTGGCCCGACACGGCTGTGCCCGTCGTGTCCGTCAGGTACTTGCCGACGATTCCGCTCGAATTGGCGAGGCCTTGCGGGAACTTCGACGATCTCGAGTTGAGGAGCAGGCGCGCAGACTCGCACGCGCTCGCCGCGAGCACCACAATCCTGCCGCGAACATGGTTCTCGCGGCCGGTGCTCTTGTCGATGTAGGTCACGCCGTTGGCGAGTCCCTTCTCGTCAACGGTGACCTCGCGGGCCATCGCATTGGCGGTGATCGTCAGGCGGCCGGTCGCGAGCGCCGGCGGTAACAGCACCGACGGCGACGAGAAGTTCGCATGCGACGAGCAGCCCCGCCCGCATTGACCGCAGTAGTGGCATGCCGGGCGATCGTTGAGCGGCTGGGTGAGGATCGACAGCCGGTTGGCGATGCAGGTGATGTTGAGGCGGTCGGCCGCCTGCTTGATCAGCAGCTCGTAGCAGCGCGGCCGGGGCGCCGGCTGGAAAACCCCGTCGGGATGGTTCGGCAGACCCTCCATCGAACCGAAAATGCCGACCAGCCGGTCGACGTTATCGTAGTACGGCTTCAGCTCTTCGTAGGAGACGGGCCAATCGTCGCCGAGGCCGTCCATGCTTTTGCGGCGGAAGTCGTCGGGGCCGAACCGGAGGGAGATGCGTCCCCAGTGGTTCGTCCGGCCGCCGAGCATTCGCGTGCGGAACCAGTCAAATCGGTCGCCTGGCGCGGACGTATACGGTTCGCCCTCGAGCGTCCAACCGCCAAGCCCCGCATTGAACTCGCCGAATTGCCGCTCGGGAGTCGCGGCGCCCCGCCGTGGCGACGAGTAGGGCCACACCATCATCTTCGCGTCTTTGCGCGCGTCCCACATTCCGCCCGCCTCGAGCATCAGGACGTTGGCGCCCGCCTCGGTCAGCACTTTCGCGGCCATGCCACCGCCGGCGCCTGAGCCAACGATGACGACGTCGTGAACTGTCCGGCTGCGAATGATCTGCATGGCAGTGGCGGCGATTGTAGCCTTCCCAAGCCTCACACGGAATCACCCTTCGACTTCCGGCGGGGCAGGCCTCATCGCTTGTTTGCCCGAGGTGCCGGGCCTTTCGTGAGGTTCTCGACGAGGAACAGCCCGCTCTTGCCGGGACAGACTATATCGAGATCGCCGTCGCCGTCGATGTCGACCACCGGAATCTGCATGCCGCCGCCGATCCGGCTGCCGTATTCGATGACGTGGCGGATCCATTCGACGGGTCCCGGCTGTCCTCCCGGGCGGGCTTGCCCAACCGAAGCGTTGGGCGAAGCGAGCGCGGAGGCGGGCGCGAAGGCGGATTCATACCAGTAGACGCCCAGCGGCTCCTTTTCGCCCGGATCGCTGCCGTTATGGGCCATGAAGCGCTTGCCGGTCACGAAATCCTTGCGGCCGTCGCCGTTCAGATCGACGAGCGTGGAGGCGTGCGCCTGCGACCAGGCGCCGTCGATCGTCCGGCGCGTCCACTGGCCGTGTTCCCGCTGTTCGAACCAGAACACGCCGTAATTGTGTCCGGCGCCTGCCATGACGTCGTTGCGGCCGTCGCCGTTGACATCGGCGACGTGCATAAAACCAAGCTCGAGGACGCGTGGCGCTGGTGCGGGGGCGTTCGACGGAGCCGGCGCCGCAGGCGTCCTATCGGCCGGCAGGGGCACGTTGATGGACTCCCAGTCCGGATGGAAGGTCCAGTTGCCGGCGCGCGGATCGACCGGCGCCTCGAGCCATCCCCGCGGCGTCAGGATGTCGTTGCGGCCGTCGCCGTTCACGTCTCCCGCGCCGATGCCATGTCCGTAGCTGCGATCGCTGACCACGTGCGTCAGCCACGCGCCGTTCTTCGCCTCGTACCATGCCTGCGGCGTGCCGTTTTCCTGCGCGACGACTTCGTTCGGTTTGCCGTCGTTGTCCATGTCGGCGAGGGTGGCGAACTCGATGTTGAAGCCAGTATGAATGTCGGCTTCGGTCCAGTCCTGCTTACTGCTCGCGGGGTCCCGACTTTCGCTCGGTGGCGCCGCGTCGCGGCGCTCCCCTCCGGCGCCTCGCTCGGGCCGCAGGCGCTGGCTGTCTGCGCGCCCGGGATTCTTCCACCATGAAATCTTCTTCGCGAACCACGTGACGCGCACAAGATCCGGGTAGCCGTCGCCATCGACGTCCACCGGCAGGTCGCTGAAATTGTCGTAGTAGTTGCTCGTGTAGTTCAGATCTCGGAACTTGTGCTTCGTCCAGTCTGGTGCCTCGTACCAGTTCTCGCCGGAGACGATGTCGAGCCTGCCGTCGTTGTTGACGTCGGCCACCGCAGCCGTTTCGCTGGCCCCGTTATCGATCATCCGGGCCGTGAACGGGATGTCTGGCGATCGCGTCGCCGCGAGCGAGAGCACCGCACATGCGAGGACGACGGGTGGATACCGCATGGGAACCGCGCTCCTGCTTTCCGCGACCGAACTGGCCGCTGACGCGGCGCTATTGTGTCACAAGCGGCACGGGCCCGCGCCCAGGGACGCGCGGCCACGGGCGAGAATGACGCCTGCGTCGTCGCGGTCGCGCGCTCATCCACTCTCTGCATTCGCTCCAGACCCGCGCAACACGCGCCACATCCCCACGCCGCTCACCATGAACGCCACGAGCCAGGCGTAGACCTCCGACGCGGCGATGACCCGACCGTACTCCGTGTTCATGCGGGTGACCGTGCGGGAGTGGATGGGCGCCGCCTCGTCGTCCCTCGAGAGATAGTACGCCGCGTTCGCGGCACGCGCGGGGTCGTGTCGAGGACCTCTCTTGCGACCGACTGCATCCAGATGGGTAAGGTTGGCAGGCCGTCCTGCAAGTCTGCGCGCATCGCGTCGCCGTGGGCCGGATCCTTCAAGATACGTCGGAGCTGCGTAACGATCCGCGGACGATCGGTGCCCAGCATGTCCTGCAACCAATAGAGTGCTTGCACGATCCGCATGGCAGGCCGACCGGCCCAGTGCAACCGACTCGGCGCGGCAGCGCGGAAGGTGATCTGCTGACGGCCGAGCGTGATTGGACGCAGACGCGCGTCCGTCAAGACGGTGACCCGCACGGGAACCGCCGTCGTCAAGCCCAGGTCGTTCGCGGCAGTGAGGCCATCGACGACGACGCGCGTCTGGTCGCGGCGCGCGACCGCGTCGATGACGGCGGCCTGATCAGGTACCGTCGGTTTGCCTGTGAGGGAGTTGTGCCCAGGGAAGTAGTACAAGCCTCGATCGATTCGGGTGATTCCTTTTTGCGAGGCGAGGCGTTGGAGAGCTTTGTCGACAGCCGCCCGCGGACCCAGGTCGAGGAAGTCGACCGGCGTCCACACGCGCCCGGACTGCGCACGGAATCGGTCCAAGATGCGGCCTTTCAGGTTGAGCGCCGAACCTCTCAGCGTCGCCATTTGTCCACAATACTACACATATTTCGGACAAATACTACCGATCGAGCCTTCGGGCGTGCGCGATGTGCGGCCCGTCTTTGCGGCTGCTCGGGAACACCCACGGTGAATCACCAGCACTCGGCCGCCACGCTTTGAGAATGCGCAGGGGTTGGTCTCGAGCCACTCGTGTTCGATGGCGAAGTTGAACATCTTGCGGACGAGCGCAAGGATTCGGTTTGCCATGATCGGCGCGCGGGTCGCCACTTCGTCGAGGAGTTCGCGCGGACGTCGCGCCGCTTGATGTCTTTGAGCCTGCGCGTCCCCCAGCGGGTGACCAGCGGCACATGAGGTATCTTGCCCGTCTTCTTCTTGTGCGGCGAGCCGTTCAGTAGCCGGACGTCCTCACGTCCGCTGCGTTTCTTGCTGGCGTGGCGCTCGATGTACTCGCGAGCGAGATCCGAGAACGTCCCGTCCGTCGCCTTCTCACGAGCTGCCGCCAGGCCTAAATTTAGCGACGTCGAGTTGTTCGCCGGCCATCGACTTCACGGGATACCGAAAGATCGCTTCGACGTGTCCGATTTCTACCAGCATGATCACTTACGTTACTTGGAATCGCAGCCGCCGTCGCAGGTGCAGTCTTTGCATCCCACTGCGTCGCGTATGCCGCAAGTGTCTCAGGGATAGACGTTCTATGGAGGACGTGTTCCACCTCACACTCGAAGACGGGCGAATCCTGGAGTGCCAAGTCCTCAACGAGTACACGACGTATTGTGCGGTTCTCGATGGCCCGCGCGTCGAGCGGCGCCATCATCGCCGCCCCGCGCCGATCACACGCGCGTACTTATAACGAGGGGTGAGGGATGAGGGGTGAGGGAAGAAAAGCGTCTTCTTCCCTCTTCCCTCTTCCCTCTTCCCTCTTCCCTCTTCCCTCTTCCCTCTTCCCTAGCTGCGTAAGTGTTTATTGAACCACCCGATCGTCCGTTCCCACGCCAGCTTCGCCGCGGCCTCGTCGTAGCGCGGCGTCGTGTCGTTGTGGAAGCCGTGGTTCGCCTTCGGGTACACGTACCCTTCATGACGGACGTTGGCCGCCTTGAGCGCGGCTTCGTACGCGGGCCATGCCGCGGCGAGGCGCGTGTCGAGCTCGCCGTGATGAACAAGGACCGCGGCCTTGATCTTCGGAACGTCTTCCGCCGCCGGCGCGCCGCCGTAGAACGAGACCGCCGCGCCAAGCTCGGGCAGCCTCACCGCGAGCGTGTTCGAAATGCCGCCGCCGAAACAAAATCCGACGACGCCGTGACGGCCCGTGCTGTCGGGACGCGCCTTCAGCCAGTTGATGGCCGCAATGAAGTCTTCGGTCATCTTCGGGCGATCGACTTTGCCGAACAGTTGCCCTCCGCGCTCGTCGTCACCTGGATAGCCGCCGACAGACGTCAGACCGTCGGGCGCGAACGCGAGAAAGTTCGACGTGGCGAGGCGCCGCGCCACATCTTCAACGTACGGATTGAGTCCGCGATTCTCATGGACGACCAGCACGGCCGGATACTTCCCTGCCGCCGCAGGGCGGGCCAGATAGCCCTTGATGGATCCGTTGCCTTGCGGCGACTGCACAGTCGCATATTCAGTCCGGATGCGGGCATCGTCCTTCGCAACCTGTTGCGCCCACGCGTAATTGGGCTTCAGCGCTTCGAAGAGGCCCGCGACCGTGAGCCCGCCCACCGCGAACTTCGCCGCGCGGTCGAAGAACGCCCGCCGATCGATGTCGCCGTGCACGTACAGATGGAAGATGTCGAGAAGCTCCTGCGGAAAATCGGACGCCTGCTTACGTTCCATGCATCTCTCCTTGATGGCGGTGAGGCCGGAGAGGATACCACGGGGTCAGTCAGCGTTTGCGGGCGGCCGCGTCGTGGTCATCATCATCGCCGCCTTGGTGTTCGGGCTCCGGGACGCAGTCCCGACACCGAATCGCGTAGGGAATTTCGTCGATGATCATGTTGGCGCGCGCATCGCGGAGAATCAGATGGCGCCCGACGAAGCGATACTCGAGGTCTTTCGGAAGGTCTGGAAGCTGCAGCAGGATGTTTACAGGCATCGTCGCCAGCGCGTACTTTTTCTTGTAGGTCTCGTTCACGTCGACGTCGAACTCACCCGGGTTGTCATCCATGATCGCCGCAATGGTCGATTCGTCCGCGCGAGCGGCCAGCATCCGTTTCAGTTGTCCTTCCATCGGAGGGGTGAACAACTGCCCACGCCGTTTCCCGCGCGCGTGACGAAGGCGCTCGGCCAGGCAGTGCTCGAACGACTCAATCTCGTCGGCGTTGGTCGTCACGACCAGCGGCGGCAGCCCGACCTCGAGGCGGGCCCGGAGTGCGTCGTAATCCTGGACCCGGCGGAGGAACTCGGCCGTCGTCTCAATGTCGAATGTGCCCTGCACGATGATCGAGAAATCGGGTTTGGTCGGGTCGGGGTTCGCCGGTGTCTGGGCGCCTGCAGCCGGTGCCAGCGCCAGGCATGCCACCCACACGACGAGCCTCGCTTGCAGTGCCACCACGATCGACCTACGATGCATCATACGTACCACGGCATCCCCCTTGCGAATGTCTCCAGTATGCGCTGAGTTGATGTGGTACTGCCCGTCACATGTGCAGCAATCGGATGCAGTGCCCACTTGCGCCCGATGCGCTAGCGGCGCTACTCTCTTCTCACACAGGAGGAGATCTATGAGGCTTTCCCGTCTTTCGGTAACCGCATGTGCGTTTGCCGCGTTCGTTGTCGCCGGTCTCGCGGTCGGTCAAGGACAGGCACCCGCACCACAGACTCAGAAGCCGGCGGCGCCGGGTCAGGCAGGGCCCCCACAGCTGCCGCCGCTGCTGCACGCCGGGAACCTGATCATGCTGCCGGACGATGCGGAAAAGAACACGCCGCCTAACAACCGCGTGTTCGGTGCGGCGAACGCGACCGGCTACTACATCACGCGCAACGTCTTCCGCAACAACAACACGAGCCGGCCGCACTATCACACGATGGATCGCTGGGTCACCGTCATCAAAGGCACCTGGTGGGGCGGCACGGGCAAAGTGTTCCGTCCGAAAGAAATGAAGCCGATGCCGGCTGGCAGCGTCATGTTCCACCCGGCCTACTTCATCCACTACGACGGCAATCAGGATGGTGGCGAAACCGTTGTCTACATCAGTGGATATGGGCCTGTGACGACCGTGCAGGTCGAGGAAGATGAAAGCGGAAAGCCGGTGAATCGCGGCGGCGAAGGCGCCGGTTACGCGACGACGCCGCCGGCGAAGTAGAAAAGGGCAAGGGGCAAGGGGTAAGGGGCAACATTCTTACCCCTCACCCCTCACCCCTTCACAGCAGGATGTCCCTCACCACAGTCCCGAACGCGTCGGTCAGCCGGAAGTCCCGCCCAGCATAGCGATCGCGCCCCATAGGAGCTGACTCATGAACCTGCCAGCCGCGCTCGTCGCCGGAATCCTGATGTATGGGTCGATCGCGCTCGCGCAGGAAGCTCCTGGGCTCGATCCCAGGTCGCTGTCGGCGGCGCTGGCCGCGAAGCCGGACGGCGCTGAGGCGGACCGGCTTGCCGATCGCATCCGCGCCTACTTCGGCGGCCGCGACGTATTGATGAGGGGCGCGCCGGCGCGCGTCGACGAGCTGACCGTCGCCTTCGCGATCGAGGCGCCGACCCTGCCGGCGGCGGGCCCGGCTCCGCGGGCTGTCGCCGACCACGGGATGTTCACGCTGCCGCTGGTGAAGGTCGGGACGAGCGGCCTGTACGCGGGCGTCGCGAACCTCACGCACGGCGCCGCGTTCACATGGCATTACGAGGCGGGCGGTGCGCGATTCGGCGGCAGTCAGCTCGAGGTGTACGAAACGCATCCCGACGCGCGCGAGCGCGCCGGCGTGCCGAAGGGCACCCTCACACAGATGCCGTCGTGGGCGAGCACGGTGTTTGCGGGAACGACGCGGGACTGGTGGGTCTATGTGCCCGCGCAATACAACGCCGCAAATCCGGCGGCAGTCATGGTGTTCCAGGACGGCGCCACGGCGCGGCAGATGGTGGTGCCGGTATTCGACAACCTGATCGCCAAGGGCGATATCCCGGTGACCGTCGGTATTTTCATCGAGCCCGGCGGCATCAAGGCTCCGCGCGATAACCGCTCCTTCGAGTACGACACGCTGTCGGATCAGTACGCGCGTTTTCTCCTCGAGGAGATCCTGCCAGAGGTCGAGAAGACCGTCAGACTGCGCAGCGACGCGGCGGGCCGAGCCATCGCCGGCCAGAGCAGCGGCGCGATTGCGGCCTTCACCGTCGCATGGGAACGGCCCGGCGAGTTCAGCAAAGTGCTGTCTGGAATCGGCAGCTATACGAACATCCAATCGGGCAAGACGCTCCGCGAAGGCGGGCACAACTACGCGGCGATGATTCGGAAGGCGCCGCGCAAACCGATTCGGATTTTCATGCAGGATGGCGCCAACGATCTCGACAACCAGCACGGCAGCTGGTGGCTCGCCAACCAGACGCTCGCGCGCTCCCTCGCGTATGCGGGCTACGATTACACGTTCGAGCAGGGGCAGGGCTTCCACAGCGGCAGCCACATGCGCGCGATTCTGCCCGACGCGCTGCGGTGGCTGTGGCGGTAATGAACCGTTTACCGTTTACCGTTTACCGTTTACCGTTTACCGTTTCGGAGCGCCGACGGTGAACGGCAAACGGTTCACGGTGAACGTGTGCGCGCTCAGGATGGTATGCGCGTCACTTTCACGACCTGATTGAACAGGTATTCGACGTCGATGCGGTCGCCGGCCTCGAGCGTTTGCGCCGAAATCGCCTCGGGACCGACGCGCGCGGCGTTCAGCTGCTCCGTCGTATCGTCGACGTGCGTGAACACGATCTCCCACGAGGCCTGCCCGTGAATGCTGATGGGTTGGATGCGCTTGAGGATGGCCTGGCGGCTGCCCTTGAGCATCCCTTGATTCTACGCGATGCTATGATCCCGGCATGAAGGCATCCGACTGCATCCTGTTCAGCGGCGGCGCGCCAGGCGCCGAAGCCGAGTTCGGCGCCTGCGCCGAGCGACACGGCGTCGAAGAGGTCAACTTCACGTTCGAGGGTCACAAGATCGTCCGCCACCGCGGCGTACGCGTCCTCAACCACGAAGAGCTGCAGAACGGCGACATCAGCCTCGAGTATGTGAGCCGCCTGATGCAGCGCCGTTTCAGCGACGCGCCGACGATTCGGAGAGTCCTGCAGACGATGTGGTACCAGGTGAACAGCGGGCAGGAGATCTGGGTCATCGGCACGATCCTCAAGGATAGGACCGTTCGCGGCGGCACCGGATGGGGCGCCGAGTTCGCCAAGCTGTGTAACAAGAAACTTCACGTGTTCGACCAGGAACGCAAAGGCTGGTTCTGGTGGAACGGCGACGACTGGCAGCCCGCGAACACCAAGGACGGTCCCCGCATCATGCATCCGCACTTCACGGGCACCGGCACGCGGCAACTCCAGGAACCCGCGAAGAAGGCCATCGAGGCGCTCTTCACGCGATCCTTTCTGTAACGATTCGCTACATCGCGAACGCCCGCAGCGGGGTGTATGACAGGTACGGAAAGTGCTTAGGGTACAGGGTTATGACGAAGCCGCTGTACCTCTATGTTTTGGGGGGCATTCTCCTCGCGTCCTGCTCGTCGTCGGCGCAGCAGGCCCCACGTGCCGACCGGCAGCAGATGCCGAAGGGCAGCAATGTCAACCCTGACGCGGGCATGGTAGCGGCCTTCACGGAGAAGGTGCAGGCCTACGACAAGCTCCGACAAGATCTCTCGAAGAACAGCCCTCCATTGAAAGAGACCAACAATCCGGCGGAGATCGCCCATGCCGAACATGCGCTCGCGGCCAACATCCGGGCGGCCCGTGCGACGGCGAAGCGCGGCGACATTTTCACGCCCGCCACCGAAGCCATGTTTCGACGATTGATACGGCCGCCGATGGTGACCGGGCCCGACGCCAAAGAGAACCAGGCCATCGTCAAGGAAGACGCGCCGAAACCAGGAGACGTGCCGTTCACAATCAACGGTGAGTACCCGAAGGATGTGCCGGCGTCGACCGTGCCTCCGGATGTGCTGAGAGCGCTGCCGCCGCTCCCCGACAATCTGCAGTACCGGATCGTGGGCAAGCATCTCATCCTTCTTTGCATCCACGGCAATCTCATCGTTGACTACATACTCAACGCCATTCCGTAACTCGAGGACGACCCATGCGCACATGTCAATCATTCGTAGCCGTTCTGACGATCGCCGCCGCACTGGGCGTCGCCGTTGCCGCGCAGGATCTGACCGTTCCGAACCAGAGCAGCGGAACGCTGCGGTTCGCGGTCATCGGTGACAGCGGCACTGGAAATTCGGATCAATACCGGCTCGCGAAGGTGTTCGCCGACATCAATCAGCGCTTCCCGTACGAGTTCGTGCTGATGATGGGCGACAACATGTATGGCGGCGAAAGCGCGCGCGACTTCCAGAAGAAGTTCGAGATTCCCTACAAGCCCGTCCTCGACAAGGGCGTCAAGTTCCACGCGGCGCTCGGCAATCACGACAGCACGAATCAACGCATGTTCAAGCTGTTCAACATGAACGGCGAGCGGTACTACACCTTCAGGCCCAGGGCCGGCATACGGTTCTTTTCGCTCGACAGCAATTACATGGATCGCACCCAGCTGCAATGGATCGAAAAGGAGCTGGCGGCGAGCGGCTCGGACTGGAAGATCATGTACTTCCATCATCCGATCTACTCCTCTGGCGGTTCGCACGGTTCGGATATCGCGCTGCGCGAACAACTCGAGCCGCTGTTCCTCAAATACGGCGTGGACGTCGTGCTTGCCGGACATGAGCACTTCTACGAACGGCTGAAGCCCCAGAAGGGCATTCATTACTTCATCTCAGGCGGCGCCGGGAAGCTGCGGAGAGGGGACGTCGGCGGGGAGTACACCGAGAAGGCCTTCGATCAGGGCTATCACTTCATGATCTTCGAGATCGATGGCGATCAGATGCACTTCCAGGCCATCAGCGATCAGAACAAGACTGTGGACTCGGGAATTGTCGCGCGCCGGCGAGTTGACAACAAAGCCGCGCCGTCGGTTCCGGCCGCCCCTGCCGCGAAGCCCGTCCCGCAGCAGGACAAGCCGGGGACATCGACGGCGAAGCCGTGACGGCCGATTAATCTACGACCTGACGACGCGCGACCAGGACTTCGGAAGATGAGGAAGCCATCGATTCGTAGTACCCGACGAATTTGCTGGTTTCCTCAGATTGATACGGCCTGAGATTGTCCGCCCACCTGAAACCGATCACCTGAAACCGCAGCTCGGCGTCGATCTCGAACGGGCCGTCCGCCTGGTTGATCTCAATCGCGTACCGAACACGATCGCCGCTGTCTGCGAAGTCGGCGTCCTGCGCGGCTGCGCCGATGACCGCGATTCGCGGATCCGCCGTCGATTTATCAAATCCTTTTGGCAGCAGTCGATTGTCTTTGACGTACCGGACGGCCTTCAAGAGGCCGGTCGTGGGACGGCCCGCGGAGTCGCCCATGACCGATTCGTAAATCTGCACCTGTTCCGCCGTGCGGATCTCGGCGTGATGGGGCTCGAACGCCAGCGCGTCGGCATCGTTGTCGTTGCCGGCGATCGCGCCGTTCGGCGCGACGGCTCCCGATTCGAACACGACGCGTCCCGAACGATCGCGTACGGCGACGTGCAGCCACGCGCGGCGGGACGGGTACCCGGTCGGCAGCTTGTGGCCGGTGAGATTGCGCACGCTGATGACGGCCTGCAACCGGCTGCCCGACCGATCGGCGGCATCGATCGACAACTCAGCGGTCGATTGCTGAAGGTTGGCGATCGTCGCGGCGATCGACACGTCCATCTCGGCCGGCGTGGCGACGACCCCGAGCTCTCGTCGATACCGGTTGAGCATGCGCTGCATGAACGCATTTCCGCCGACGAAGGTGTGGCGGGCGAAGCCGCTGCGCGGCGACCCGAGCACTGACGCGATCGGCGTGTCTGCGTCGACGACCGGCATGTGGCAGGACTGGCAACTACGCTGCTCGCCGGCGTATGCGCTGTGCTGCCACTCGTGAAACGGCATTTGCTCGGGCAGCTCGCCGATCACCTCGCCTTTGGGCCCGAGCGCTTTGGTTAAGAGCGTGTGGCACGTCGCGCACAACTCTGACTGGCGCACATGTGCGGCCTCGGTCGGCTGAAACCCCGTCGCCGATCGCATGATCGTCGTCATGCCCCGCTCGATCTTGAACGGCCCGAACATGGGACGGGGCAGGTTCGGATCTGGCGCCGAAACCACGTAGCCCCCCGTCAGGCTCGCAGGGGTGCCGAGATTCCGATCGGTGATCTGATGGCACAGCGAGCACGCGACGCCATCGTGCGCGAGCCGATCGGATCGATCGCCTTCGTCTCTGACGGGCAGATGTGCGAACACCTCGCCCTCGTGGCCGTTGAGCCGCGCGGCGGTACGGGACATCGGCATGTGGCAGATGGCGCACTCATCCTGAATCGCATCGGCCGCTACCGGATGATCGAGGACTTCCCTGCGCACGGCCGCCTGCCAGTAGGGATCGCGCGACGAGTTGGCCATCATCGATGCGCGCCAGGCGGCGCCGATCGAGACGTCTTCACCCGAGGGGGTGCGCAGACCGTTGTGACACGCCATGCACTGATCCGAGGTCGCGAAGATCTCGGTGTGCGGATTCCGCTGCGCGTACATGGCCGACGCTCCGAACGCGGCGATCGACAGGACCATCAGATACCGCATCACCATCCCGAGAAGAATCCTCCGTCGAACCAGTCCCACAATACATAGACAAGCACACTCGTTCGCCGCTCGTTCCGCTGCGACATCGGCGTGCGCACGCCGACGTTCAGCAGCACATGCTGGCGCGTGCTGAGGCTGACCTGCACCTGGGGCAACACGTCCCACTCTGTCTCGGTGTCGTGCTCGATCTCGCGCGCGCCCAGAATCTCCACCATCGGCGACCAGGCGCGTCCCCACCGATTCGCCATGAAACTCTTGCCGACCGCCAGTCGCCAGAACGTCTCCTTGGCGGCCTGCCCGGGGCCGGCGGGCACTTCGATGCCCGTGTGCGCGTGCAGAAATCCGTCGCGCGGAAGGATCTGGCTCACGGTGCCGAACGCCTCGAACATCGCGACGCCCTTGCCAAGACCTTTCACCTCGCTGCCCGTTGGCAGCGTGAACTCTCCCCCCGCGGACAGGATGGATCCGCGCGACAGGCTGTCGAACAGCACGTGCTTGTACGCCGCGCCGATGTCACCGACGCCGACCTGCCACGCACTGGCGGCTGACTGCCGCAGATCGAAGGGGACGAACACTTCGTATTGGCCGCGCCGGCCGACACGGTGCTCGTACAGGAACTGATTGCCGATTGACCGATCGTGGCCTGGAACAATGGATGTGGTGAGAACCGCCTCGTTCTCAGGGAAGGCTTTTTCGGTGACGAAGGGTCTCGGCAGGTTCAGATCGCCGCGCGGCCATCCGCGTTCGGGGCAAAACGCGCGGACATGATCGATCACCAGGAGGATCTGCGCCTCGGTCAGCTCGTCGCCGAACGCCGGCATCATCCGATCGAACGCGCGCGCGGGACCGCCCTGATGGACGACCGAGAGCCAATCCAGATCGGCTTCAGGCGTGGTCAGGCCGCAATCCGTGAAATCCGGGAGATCGACGTCGAAGCCTCGGACGGCAATCGGCTGTCCGCGGCCATCGCGTCCATGGCACGCGGCGCACGCCGCGTCATACAACTGCTGCCCGTCGAGCGCCGACCGATCGACCGGCTGCGCATGGAGGGACGCCGGGCAGTTGAGGACGAGCAGTGCAACGATCGCAACGACGAGGGCCATCGAGTGGCGACGGTAGCATGGCGGTTTGGAAAGCCAGAAACCTGAGAACGTTTCTCAGTTCGGAAGGGTCGTGGGGTTCGTGGGGCGCGTAGGGTTCGTACATCCTTGTCGACGTTTTTCCTAAACGGACACGCTTGTAAGATTTACAGACTTTCGCGGCGATCCGACCGGCTGGACGGCGCGACTGGCTCGCACAAAAACCACAAACTTGTTTGAATTTCCCGGCAATACAACATTCGCGTGTGATAAGGTCAGCCGACAAAAACCAGTCATGCAGGGCTCGATCGCGCGGTTTTCTTAGGGAAACGCTCGTTTATCAGGTGCGCGCACGGCGTTGGCGCTTGGCGCCGATCTTGATTGCGTCGGCGGCATCAACGTTTTTATTCACTCCCTCTTTCTCAAAGGTGTGTGATGAATCAAGCAGACACGGCATGGATGCTGGTCTCGACGGCCCTGGTCCTCCTGATGACTCCGGCGCTGGCCTTTTTCTACGGGGGCCTCGTTCGCTCGAAGAACGCCCTGAACACGATGATGATGAGCTTCATCTCGCTCGGATTCGTCGGCATCCTCTGGGCGGTCGTCGGGTATTCACTGTCGTTCTCGGCCGGCAATAACTACATCGGCGATCTCTCGCGGCTGTTCCTGCGGGGCGTCGGGCTCGAGGCACAGGGCACCATCCCGCATTACCTGTTCATGGCCTATCAGGGCACGTTCTGCATCATCACGGCAGCGCTCATCTCCGGCGCGATCGTCGAGCGGATGCGCTTCTCGGCCTATCTCATCTTCATCGTGCTGTGGTCGCTGTTCGTCTACACGCCGGTGGCGCACTGGGTGTGGGGCGGCGGCTGGCTCGCCGACATGGGCGCGCTCGATTTCGCGGGCGGCACGGTCGTCCATGTGAACGCCGGCGTCGCGGCCCTTGTCGCCGCGATCGTCGTCGGCAAGCGGAACGATTACCCGAGCTCGTCGCTGCTGCCGCACAACGTGCCGTTCACGCTGCTCGGCGCCGGATTGCTCTGGTTCGGATGGTTCGGCTTCAACGCCGGGAGCGCGCTGGGGGCAAGCCCCATCGCCGGACTTGCGTTCGTCACCACCTTCCTCGCGCCGATGGGCACGCTGGTCGTCTGGACGATGCTCGATTACGCGCGTCAGGGCAGACCCACGGCGGTCGGCGCCGCGACGGCGATCGTGGTCGGCCTCGTCGCGATTACGCCGGCGGCGGGATTCGTGGGCCCGATGAGCGCCATCGCGCTCGGCGCCATCGCCGCAGTCCCGAGCTATTTCGGCCTGGTATGGCGCGCGAAGACATCGCTGGACGACTCGCTCGACGTCGTCGCGGCGCACGGTGTCGGCGGCACGGTCGGCGCGCTGCTGACCGGTGTGTTCGCGCAGAAAGCATTGAACGGCCTTGCCGACGGCGCCCTGTTCGGCAACCCGGCGCAGATCGGCATTCAGGCGACGGCAGTGGCGGTGACCATCGTCTACAGCGGCGTCGTCAGCTTCATCCTGCTGAAGCTCATCGGGCTCGTGATTCCGCTTCGCGCCTCGGCCGACGAGGAATCGGTGGGTCTCGACATCAGCAACCACGGCGAAGAGGCCTACGTGCACGGCGAGGCCAGCAGCCAGATGCTTTCCCCCGCCGGGATGAAGTCACACGCCCCGGCTCTCCGATCGGAGCTTGCATGAAACTCATCAAAGCCATCATTCGCCCGAACAAGGTCGACGATCTGAAGGAAGCATTCGCGAAGATTCAGATCGCCGGCATGACTGTCACCGAGGTGCGCGGGCATGGCCGCCAGAAGGGGCACACCGCCGTCTATCGAGGACGGGAGTACGAAGTGACGCTGCTGCCGAAGATGCAGGTTGAGACGGTGGTGCCGGATGAGCTCGTCGAGCCGGCGCTTCAGGCCATTCGCGAGGCCGCGCGAACCGGAGAAATCGGCGACGGCCGCGTGTTCATCTGCCCTGTGGAACAGGCGTACAACATCAGGACGGGGGAACGGGACTTTGCGTAGCAGAAACTAGAAGATTCTATTTTCCACATGCGCCCCACGCCCATAACGCAACCGACCATTGCTGTTTCGGGTTGCGGTGGACGACGGTGCGTGCGGTATCGGTTCGGCCGCGGCGATTGAGGGACAGGCACAATCTGAAATTGTCCCCCTTCGAAACCTGCCGTTCCGCGGAGAGGACGCTGAGCAGCGTGAGGGCGCTGTTGCTGCGGTTCTTCTTCTTCTGGTCGCCCAGCGCGAAGTTCAGCGCCGTGCGCACGTCCCGATCGTCGATCGCCACGGCCCGGTACGCGTTCGGAGGGACCGTCACCGGGCGCGGCGATGACTGGCCGGCCGTCTCGAACAGAATGGTGGCCGCCGCCAGAAATACCACGCCGCCGACGACCCATCGACCGGTCCGCAGGGTGCTGGCTTTCATAAAGGGTGGCGATCATACCACCCCACGGCAGGGGCCCGAAATCCGAAGTGGTATATAATTAGACCCGTTTCGCGGCCAGTTCTCCCTCGCGGGCCGCTAACCCTACTTACCAGAACGGATAAGGAGCGCTGATGCGGTTTCCCATCAGGCCCGGTAAGGTTACGTGTGCGGGTATCGTCGCAATCTTCATGGTGCTGCCCAACAGCATCTGGAAAGGTCCGGACGCGAAGGTCGCTCCGGCACCTAAACCCAGGATTGAGGCGGTGAAAATTGAGGCGCTGAAAAAGGACCGCGACTCAGCCGGTCGGCGCGTGAAATTCCGGAAAGTGCCGCGCTGAGCACTCGGGCGTTTCAGCCTTACTCCAGCGGCCGCACGACCACGTAGCCGTCAATGTATGTGTACGGCGTCACGCCCGCGATCGTGTTGAGCCCCTCGGTCAACCGAATCGTCGCTCCCCAGGGATCGGTCAACGTCGCCGACATCAACCCGAGCTCCGGATCCTTCCCGTACGGCACGTCGAATTTCACGCCGTTCGCGGCGATTTTGTCCACGTAGGCCTTCAGATTCGGCACGTCGAAACCGATGCTGTCCAACAGCCTGCCTCTCGTCGGCACGCCCGGGACCTTCTGATTGCCAAGCGGCGCCAGGGTCAGGTTCATACCTGGCACGTCTCCCGATTCGTACGGACCGCGCATGGTTGGCTTGAGGAGCAGCGTCTGCACGTAGAACTTCTTCACGTCAAGCGGCCGCTCGAGCCAGTAATGGAGGTGATGGCTGACGACCGGTGCGGGGATGCGCGGATCCTCCACGAGCTCCATTCGGAACGTGTCTGGGCCCGTGACGTAGGTCTGCGGCGTTTTCTCGCGCCCGATGCGCGGCGGATCGTATTTCAATCCCGCCTTGTCGAAGCGCGCGGTGTAGGCCGCGAGCGAGTTCAGCTTGAGCCCGATGTGATTGATCGTCGTGCCTTCGCTGGGCCCGGTGCGCGGCTGCAGGCGGAACAACACGACGACGCCGGGGATCGTGACCCCCTCCAGCTTTCCGACCGCGACCGGCTTCGCGTCGAACTGCGTCGTCCAGAACTGGCGATGAGCGGCCACATCGCTGACGTTCAGCAGCACGTGCCCCATCGTCATTCCGTCGTTGCCAGGCGGAAACAGCTGCGCGCCAAGCGTGTGCGCGCGCGCGAACACCGCCGTGGCAGCGACGGCGACGAGCAACGCCGTGCGAAGGCGAGCGTAGGTCACATGTCCTCCAGTAAAGGGTGGGGACATAGTATCAAATTGGCGCGCGGATCAGGCGCCATCTGCTTCCATTTTAGCGAAAGTTGTTGCTAGCACAAACGAGAATTCGGATGTCTAGTACTGCGCACGAAGTTCGTCGATCAAGGCCAATCGAACGTCGCGCAAATCCTGAACATCGTGTACGGCAGGATTCGTGCGCGTCAGGAAACCAAGATTGGTTTCGCCTCCGCTCAGCAGGAAGTCTGTCATCGCCACCGTGTACCGTGCGGAGACATCGAGCGGCTTTCCTCCGATGGTCCAGCCGGTGTTGTCGCGCGAGGCACCCCGCGCATGCAGAAACCCTCCCGTCCCCCGGTTGGTGACACCTGTATCCAACACCGATCGCAGAAGCGCTCCGTCGATTGCCGCGCGGATGACGCGGCCGCCGAACGGTAGAATGCGAATGACATCGTATTCCGTCACCGGCCCCGGCTGCACCACATCGTCGATGCGCACGGACCCTCCGTTCAGGATCGCCACATCGACGCCGCCCGCGTCGCGATCGAAGCTCGCCGTGATCAAGTCGGTCAACCGGCCAGGCTGATTCCGTACCGTGGACTCCCGGCCGTCGAGCGGCTCGCCAATCGTCGCGACGACACGCGTAGGCTCGAAACCGTTCTTGCGAAAGGCGTCGAACGCGATCGATGTCCATTTCTGCACAACGCTTTGCACGCCCGGGTCCTGCCGGACATTCCGGTCGAGCACCTCGAAGCGCGCCGCCACAGTCGGCCGCGCGGTTGCGCGTCCGAACGTCAGCGTCACGATCGCGACGGTGCGTACGTTCGCGTCGGCTTTGACGATCGGCGTGAACGCCGCGCCGCGCCGGAGAAGCCAGTTCTCATGTTCATGTCCTCCGAGGACGAGATCGATGCCCGGTACCTGGGTGACGAGATTCTGGTCGTCGGCCAGCGAAAGATGTGTGAGCGCGATAACGGCGTCGACCTTTCCCTGCAGCTGCGCCAGTTGCTCGCGGGCCGCGGCGACAGGCGGTGCGTACAACACCCACGGACGCCGGCTCGAGTCAATCGTCAGGCCGATGAGCCCCAGCCGAATGGTGCGGCCGCCGGCCTGGATGGGAACAATCGCAGAGCGCACCGTGCCCGCGAAAGGCTGGCCGTTCACGTCGGACACGTTGCTCGCGACGACCCGAAAGCGGCTCTCGCCAAGCCGTGCACGGAACGCGGCCTCGGAGACGTCGAACTCATGATTACCAGGGACGGCCCAGTCGAGACCGACGTGATTCAACACATCCACCATCTGGCGTCCGGCGAGCGGCTGGCCATCGATGATCGCGGTGCCGATCGCCGAGGGTGACAGGTAATCTCCGCCCAGGGTCATCAGCACCGGCGAACGGGCGCGCTCGAGCCCGCGCAGGATCGTCGCCGCGCGGCTGAGACCGCCGTAACGGCCACCCTCGATCGCGTCGATCTCGTACACGTCGTTGATGTGGAGGATCGTGATCGTCGCGCCGGATTGGGCGCCAACGGTTGCAGGGGGGCCGCCGGCGATTGCGAGCAGGCAGAGCAGGACGGCCGCGACGTAATGTCGGCGCATGTCGGCCATTCTACGGCAGATCGGTCGGCGGCGCCGCGGGAGGCTGGTAGTTCAACACGAGAAACGTCGTCGCGAAAAACGCAACCGCGGCAGTGGCGTACGCACTGCCTTCGCCGAAACGCTGAAGGGCGCCGTGCCCCCACATCGGTCCGATCGCGCGACCGAGGCTTTCGAGCGCTCCCGCGGCTCCCTGGACGGTACCCTGCTCGTCTTTCGAGCCGCTGTGACTGACAAGCGTCACGATGCACGCGTTGCACAAGCCCACGCCGATTCCGGCCGGGACGAGCGCAAACAGAAACATCGGCACCGTGCTGGACGCGGCCACAAGCGCCCACCCCGCCGCGGCGATCACGAGTCCGATGATTAGCGTGCGGCGCACGCCGATCGCGCGGACCACGATGCTCACGAAACCGGCCTGCACGATGACGCCGAGCAGACCGAATGCCGCCAGCACGTAGCCGGTGCGCACGACGTCGAACCCGTAGCGCCGCGATGCAAAGAGCGCGAACGTCGTGGTGCAGAGGGCGAAGGCGCTCCAGTACACGAAATCGGCGAGCAGGAGCGGACGCAAATGCGGGCGCCCGAGCACGTCCGGCAGCGCGCGCCACGGCGATACGGACGCGGCGCTGCCTCGATGCACGGTCTCGGGCAGCCAGAACCACGCCATGGCGGTCGCTGCGATGGTGATCGCGGCGGCGGCCCAGATCGGCGCGGTGTAACTGATGTGCGCAAACAGCCCTGCGAGTCCGGGCCCGACGATAAATCCCAATCCGAAGGCGGCGCCGAGGAATCCAAACGCCCTCGCACGCTCGTCAGGCTCCGTGACGTCGGCGATGTAGGCCCTGGCGATAGTGATGTTTCCACCCGACAGGCCATCGATGACGCGAGCCGCGAAAAGCATTGTCAGGCTCTGCGCAACCGCGAGCATGGCGAAGCTGAGTACGGTTCCCAGAAGACTGAAGATGAGGACCGGCCGCCTCCCGAATCTATCGGAGAGTGCCCCGAGCACCGGCGCAGCGACGAGCTGCGCGAGCGAGAAGGCGGCGAACAGAAGGCCGATGACTACCGGAGAGGCCCCGAACGTCTCCGCGTAGAACGGCAGCAGCGGAATAATGATGCCGAAGCCGACGAGATTGACGAAGACCGTGAGGAAGATAACGAGCAGCGGACGCGACACGCGAGAGCGATTATGTCACGACAGGGCTAAAGCCCTGTGCCACCCCGCTAGCTCGCCTTCGATCCCCAAACAGCTTTCGAGCGCACCGCGTGAGTGTGATTCGTGCCGGTCCGGAGATTTGATGTGCTCATAAGTCCCCCTGAATCTGCTGACTAAACCTTTATAACGAGCTGGGCGTCCTTACCGAACGCCCCGCGAACTACTACCTGCGAAAGGCCGTCCGCCGCGCGCGCGCCTTCGACGCATTTCCACCGATCGTGCCGCCGCCCCACTTCATAATGCTGCCGAGGTGTGCGTTATTGCCCCAGACGATGTTGTCGTCGTCGGGGCCGTTGTTGCCCCACACGATGTTGTCGTCGTCGTCGTTGCCGTTATTGCCCCAGACGATGTTGTCGTCGTAGAGATTGCCCCAGACGATGTTGTCGTCGTCGAGGTTGCCCCACACGATGTTGTCGTCATCGCCGCCGTTGTTGCCCCAGACGATGTTGTCGTCGTCGAGGCTGAAACCGATCAGCGAGTTGCCCCAGACGATGTTGTTGCCCCACACGATGTTGTCATCGTCGTCGAACTGATTGCCCCAGACGATGTTGTCGTCTTCGTCCGCGAGGTTGCCCCAGACGATGTTGTCGTCGTCATTGCCCCAGACGATGTTGTTGCCCCACACGATGTTGTCGTCCGTATCGAACGCATTGCCCCAGACGATGTTGTCGTCGTCATCGCTGAGGTTGCCCCAGACGATGTTGTCGTCTTCGCTGCCGAGCCCTTCGCCCCAGACGATGTTGTTCGCCCAGGCCGGACGCTGCTCGCTGAGGAGCGTCGCACCGGCCACGCGGCGCTGACCCCAGATGAGCGACTGCGACCAGACGTAGGTTTGCGTGCCGATGACGGTCGACGGCGTGAAGCCGCCGGCGAGCCAGCCGCTGCCGACCGTCGCAGCCGGGTCGATCAGCTGCGCGAGCATCACCGCGCCTTCCGCCTGAATCTGCCCGGTTCCCTGTGACAGCGCGTCGTACCGGTCGCCATCGGCCTTGAACACGGGAATCGACGTGTATTCGAGGACCGCCTTCAAGGCGTTTGGCGTCAAGCGATAGTTGGCCTGGAGCACGACGGCCACCACGCCGCTCGTCACACCAGCCGCCATGCTGGTTCCCGAGAGGCGCATGTAGTTGCCTTTATTCCCGCGCCTTGCCTGCATCCGGCGAAGCGTGCTGCCGTGGGCGGCGACTGAAAGGAGGTTGTGGCCCGGGGCCACGACGTCGGGCTTCGCGAAGCCGTCGTACCACGAGGGGCCGCGCGAGCTGTACCGCGTGACACGATCGTCGTCGCGCGTCACCGTGTCAAACGTGTTGACGGCACCGGCGGTGACGGCAGACGGGGCGTTCGCCGGCGACACGATGCCCGCGTACCCGATGTCGCCTGTCCGCGGATCCGCGCCAAAGTTGCCGGCCGCCACAACGACGGTCAGCCCGACCCGGGTGGCGTGTTCAACGGCCTGCACGAGCGGGTCGGTCGCGGCGTGTTCGAAAATTGGATGGCCCAACGACAGGTTGAGCACGTTGATGCCGAGCAGGTGACGATTGGTAATCGCGAACTCGATCGCGCGGACGACGTTGTCCGTCGTTCCCTGGCCCTGGGCGTCGAGAACCTTCAATCCGATGAGGCGCGAATAGGGGGCGACGCCCACGAACTCGCTGCCGATGAGACCGGCGACGTGCGTACCGTGGCCGTAGTCATCATGCGCGGCGACCGCACGAATGTCACCGCGGGTGAAATCGTAGAAGGCCGTAATACGGTCGTCGAAGTCGGTGCCCGGCTCAATACCCGAGTCGATCACCGCGACGCCGATTCCGTAACCCGCCATCGTGGCCGGCGCCGGCGTACCGAGGGGCGAGCCGGTGACGGTGTCGGTCAACCCCGCATCCGCTTCGACGAGCATCAGGCTGCTGGGCTGGATGTCGCGGAACTTCGTCGTGCCGAGGGTCGTGAACCCGTTCCTGGTCAGATCCTTCGCGAGCTTCCCTTCCTGTTCGCGCGCCAGCAGTCTGGCCGCGGCATCGAGCCTCGCAGCTGGGCTGTCACCCCTCGCCGGCTTCTTCTCCTTGACGGCATTGACGCCCACGATCGCGTTGGTCGAGACCGCGCGTACTGAACCGAAGCTGGAGAGCGTTGTCAGGTCTTCGCAATGAACGATCGCCGCAACCGCGTCGATCGCCGGAAATTCGCCGGTGACAACATCGCCGTGTGCAGCGAGCGTCTGCCGAAGCCCTTCCCGGTAGCCGGGCGCCACAGTGATGATGACGGGTTGCGTGCCGATGCAACCGCGCGCCACCGACTCACGAAGCGTTTCGTCGAGCTTGACGGTTTCGACCGTCTGTGCGCCGGCCAAAGCAGGAAGCAGCGCCATCGTTACGAGCGCCACGCCAGGGACACGGAAGAAGCAGTTAGCCATCGGCATACTCTAGAGCAATCTAACTGCCAACTTGGTCAAAATAGCACTTAAGTCGTTTTGCTTCAACATTTACTGGCAAAACTCTGCACGAAAACCAAGCCGATCGAACGGACACTGTGTGCATATCTGCACACGAAATTCGGTTCAAGAGTGGCAAAAACCGCAATAGAGTCATATTTGCTAATAAAATTGACGATTCTGCACAGTGTGCCAAAAACGAGCGGCGTGTACCATTTAGGTGCACGTTAATTTTCAATAAGTTAGGGTGATTTTTAATTCGGAGGGGGTACAAGCATCGGGCCCGCACGATGCGGGCCCGATCTCACGTGCGGCTAGTTCGCCTTCGAGCCCCAGACGGCTTTCGAGCGGTACCGGTCTTCCGGAAGAATCGCCCACAGCGCCTGATCCAGGAACCGGCCCTGACGAAGGAATGCATGTCTCAAAATACCCTCCTGCACCGCGCCAATCTTGCGGAGCGCGCCGTTGCCCCGGCCATTTTCGACCGCAGCACGAGCTTCCAACCTATGCACACCGATCACATCGAATGCGAAGTCAATCATCAGCTCCGCGCCCGATACGAACAGACCGGAGCCCCAGAACGCCGAACCCAGTGCGAAGCCCCATTCGGCCGTCCCGAACGTCGGGTCCAGTTGCCGAATCTGAAAGAGCCCCACGGCCGTGTCGTACCCGGCGGGCACCACCGCGAAGCAGACGTATCGTCCCGCCTCGCGCTCGCGCTGCGCCCACTGAATGAACCGCTCGAAACCTTCGACGGTCGTCGGCGGCGGTGAGATGAAGCGGGTGACTTCTTCCGTCGTCAGCAGCGCCAGCAGCGAGGACGCATCGCTCACACGCAGCTCGCGCAACGTAATGCCCTTCGCCTGAAGCACCGGCAGCTGCGTCTTCCAATCGGAAGTCGTCGCTGTTGTCCCGCTCGGCATTGCCATGACGGACGGCATGTCCGTGTAGCTCTTGGTCGGGATATGGGTGGCCATTAGATCACCCCTTCCCTGCGGACGGTGCGCCGCGCGCGCGCATTCGAAGCCTTACCTGAGACAAATCCGCCGCTCCACTTGAACACGCTGCCGAGCTGCGAGCTGTTGCCCCAGACGATGTTGTCGTCATCACCCAGGTCGTTGCCCCAGACGATGTTGTCGTCGTCGCTGTTGCCCCACACGATGTTGTCGTCGTAGAGATTGCCCCAGACGATGTTGTCGTCGTCGAGGTTGC
>CAYHHH010000063.1:0-23783 GCA_964356125.1 uncultured Bifidobacteriaceae bacterium
CATCGTATCCGCCTTTCGGAAGATGTCCACCAAACCGGATCAAGTCCACCGCGCCATACGCGCCGGCTGGAATGTGGCTTCGATACAGACCAGATACAGAGGTCATTCTGATTCTGATGCCGGCTGCCGCTCTTATTGCAATTTCAACTGTCTATCACGAGGCTTCCGAGGGACAGGGGTTTTTACTCTTGCTTCTCCAATACATCAATCAGTATTACGAGACTCCAGACCGCATTGTGAGGGGAACGGACGCACTCGCAGTGAACGCCGCCCTTTCAGTAATTCTCGATCCGAGTAAGGGCGACATCGGCTATTACCGCCGGCATGATGAGGAGATTCACCGTAAGAATCAGCCGGTATCTGGCGCAGGGCAGTCACCATCTATCGACTGGACTCCTGTTGAGAGGCGCCTGGCTAACGGGATTGGTCGGCTCACGAATTGGTTTCGCGGGAAGTAGACATACATCTTGTGACAGCGTGTCGCCCGGTCAGAGGTCCGGACTCGACCGACGATGATGCGCTCGCAGCCTGACGCGAAGTCGGCTCGCTCTAACCGAGGATCTGTCGAAGAGCTGAGCGAAGCGACTGAACATCGTCGCCCTGAAGCGCTCCGAGCTTCCGCAGGATCAGCCGCTGTTCGATCGTGGCGAGAACAGGCTTGATCAGAGATACCTTTGGCAACCCCGCGCCTTGCCAGTCGCTGATCAGCACCTCGCCAAGCGCTCCGACGGGCCGAAGAATTTGACTCGTCACAGCCATGACGATCACATCCGGACGCCGCTGGTGATACGCGTCCGCGCTGACGATGACGGCTGGGCGCTTCTTCGAGGCGGTTTGATCGGTAAACGGAAATGGGACCAGGACGACGTCGCCGAAGCTATAGGCGGTCGTATTCGGCATCGTCGGCGTTGTCCCAGACGGCGCGGAATGCGTCCTCGGACAGACGCGCGGCCGCCTGCGTGAAATGCCGATCCTGATCCCGAACCGTCAGGAAGTCGACGAAGTCCTCAACTTCGGCCACCCGTTCGGGCGGAAGGCTTCGAATCTTCTGGATCAAGGTTTCCTCGGCCATTGCTGTCCTTGGGCTCCATTGTAGCGCAAGCGTTCAAGCGGCCCGAAGCCCGTCGATTTGCTGAAGCCAGCCGGCGATCTGGTTCCAACTGGGCGGCATTAGGGACGCCGAAGCCGCGACAACCGGCGCGCTCGAACGCGGCGGCCATCGGCAGGTTCGTCGTGTCAGTGTCGGCACGGATGCGCTCGGCGCCATGTGCCGCGAGGATATGAGACGCTTCGGCGAGAAGGTCGACGGCGTATCCGTGCCCTCGGAGTTCAGGAAACACTCCGAGGTACGCGATCACCGGATTATCTTTATTGGCTGAAGGAATGATGAAGCCGGCCAGGGTTCCGTCCGCCAGATGTGCGACGCGCCACCAGTCTCGACTGCCTGGCTGGTCCCGAACGCGTGCCAGCATTGCACGCGCCTGGTGCTCAAAGCCCATCCTCGCGATGCCGCGACGCGTCTCCTGATCCAAGCTCCCGACCGCGACCCGTCGAAAAGCATCGAGAAAGACATTGTCGTCGGGCTCGGTGGAGAACAACAACCGTCCTGATGATTGCTTAAGACCAGAATCAGGCGTCCACTCGTAGCGCAGTCGTTCTATTTCCTCAGTCAGGCCCGCAGACTGTGCGACAGTACGCCGCCACCCAACCTCGGCGCTGACAGCTGGGTCTCCGCGCCACCCCGCCTTCAAGAAGATGTGCAACTCCGGTAAATCCCGGGTTCCGCTGGAGCGGAAAGCGGCATGCCCGGCCTGAAGCAGGGAGGCACCCAAAGCGACCCTGTCACCGACAGCGTCATCGACGTACGAGCAGTCAAGGCCAAGCGGATGTTCACTGTCGCGAAAGCTCCACCAGAGAGCGCAGGCGAAAATACGTCCTCGGTTGTCTTCAGCGAGCCAGATCCGATCCGCACGGTAGCTACCGCTGAGTACGTCCCGCCGGTAACGTTGCGCGTCTATCCAGTTAAGCGGATCGCGAAGAATGAAGGAGAGTATGCGCTCTTGGTCAGATTCGACGGCGTGCCGAATGATCATCGAATCCGAGTCGTGCAGATTCGCGAACCTCTGAACCCTCGAACTTGGAACCCAGAACCCGGAACCCGAACCGGGAACCGGAACCCGGAACCCGGAACGCTACGCCGTTTTCGCGTAACGCGCGCTCAGTCGCGATTTATAGCGGCTGGCGGTGTTGCGGTGGATGACGCCCTTGCCGGCCATCTTGTCGATCAGCGAGATCGCCTGGTTCAGCTCTTTCTTCGCGGCAGCCTTGTCCTTCTCGATGACCGCCCGAATCTGTTTGAGCGTGCTGCGGAGCTGCGAACGATATTTGCGGTTGCGCTCGCGGTGCGCCAGGCTCTGCCGGTGCGCCTTCAGCGCGGAAGCGTGAGTAGCCAAAAGGTGTCCCTCTCTGAAAAACCCTTATTTTACACTATCGGCGGACTTCGACGAAGTCGCCGCTGGCGGGCTTGGTATTGGTGTATTTCACCACCGGGCGGCCGTCCACGATTTCCGTGACGCGATACATGCGCGAGCTGGGCGCGTGGCGCACGTTGCCCTGGATGCCCGTGATTTTCAGCACGTAATTCTGGGTTTCTTTGTAGGGGGGCACTTTCGAGCCGTATTTGTCCACGGCGCCGGGGCCCGCGTTGTAGGCGGCCAGCGCGAGCTGCTCGTCATGGTCGTAGCGGTCGAGCAACTGGCGGAGATACGACACGCCGGCGCGGATGTTCTCGGCCGGATTGAAGGGATCGATGACGCCGAACTGCTTGGCGGTCGCCGGCATCAGCTGCATCAGCCCCATCGCGCCTTTGGGCGAGACCGCCCGGGGGTTGAAGGCCGACTCCACCTGAATGACCGCGCGGACCAAATCGGGCCGGATGCCTCGCTGGCTCGCGTGCTGCCGGATTAAGGGCTCGAATTGGGGGTTCGAACGGGCGACAAGGGCCGGGCTGACCGGAACGGCCATGGCTTTGGCCGCCCTGGGACCGCCGTTCTGGGGGCGGTCTGAGAGGGTCAGGACCCCGCTCGCGTCGCGCCACGAGTAGATCTGGGCCTCCGCAGGCCTCGACAGGCCAGCGACGGCGTACAGCGCTACCGCTCCGATTACAAATATATGCTTCAAGGTCAATGAGATACCCGGGGGAGGGCGGTAGTGTACAGCCTTGCGGCCATAGACGCAACCCTGCCTGTTACGGGTATCGGCAGAACCGTGAAAGACCTTTAAACGGGAGGGATTAGGGATTGGGGATTGGGGATTAGCCCAAAACGCTTTCCGCCAGCCGGCGCGCCTGAGCCAGCGCCTGCGGCACTTGGTCGATCAGGTTGCCGCCGGCTTCGGCAAAATCAGGCCGGCCGCCGCCACGCCCGCCGATCACTGGAGCGAGCTCTTTCACAATGTTCCCCGCGTGGACCTTCGGCACCAGGTCCTTCGTGACCGCTACGACCAGCGACACACGCCCCTCGTCGACAGAGCCGATCACCACCACGCCGGTCCTGATGCGATCGCGATGCGCGTCGGCCAGCTGTCGCAGTTCGTCCTTGCCGAGGCCGCTCGCCGTCTGCGCCACGAACGTGCCGCGCGCGAACTGCGCTTCCTCCACGGCCGCCGCGGATCCCTGCTGGCTGCGCGCGCCGTCGACTTTCAGCTTGCTGATTTCACGCGCCAGCCGCTTATTCTCCGACTGCAGGTGCTCGATTGCCGCACGCGCGCGATCGGCAGTGGTGCCGAGGGCGCCCAGCAGATCGTCCAGCATTCCGCGCGTCGTCTGGGAGTGCTGTAGGGCACCCGCGCCCGTGACCGCCTCGATGCGGCGCACGCCGGCCGCAACGCCGCCTTCCGACACGATCGTGAAGAAGCCGATGTCGCCGGTGGCGCGGCAATGGGTGCCGCCGCACAGCTCCATGCTGAAGCCCGCGATCGACACGACGCGCACGCGGTCGCCGTACTTCTCGCCGAAGAGCGCCATCGCGCCGGACGCCATCGCGTCCTGCGTCGATCGCTCCTCGGTGATGACAGGCGCGTTACGGTAGATCTGCTCGTTGACGATCTGTTCGATGACGAGCAGTTGCTCGCGCGTCAGCGGCGCTGAGTGCACGAAGTCGAATCGCAGCCGCTCGGGCGCGACCAACGAGCCCGCCTGCTTCACATGCGATCCGAGCACCGTGCGCAGCGCCGCATGGAGCAGATGCGTGGCCGTGTGGTTTCTGCGCGTCGCGTCGCGCGTCGTCTCATCGACCTCGGCGGTAATGAGGTCGCGCTCGCGCAGCGTTCCGCTCGTGAGCTGAATGCGATGCAGGCGCGGCAGACCCGAGGCGATACGCGACATTCCGGCCACGTGCGCCGACGCGCCTGACGCATCCGCATGGATTTCGCCGACGTCCGACACCTGTCCGCCGGCCTCGACGTAGAACGGCGTCTGCCCGAGCGCTGCGTAGCCCTCCGATCCCTCCGGCAATTCCTTCACCTGGCGCCGTTCCCTGTCGAACAGCGCAATCACCGGCGTCCCCTTCACCTTCGTCTCCGTGTACCCCTCGAAGCGATCGCCGGCCGCGCTCAATCCCTGCTGAGATTCGTCGGATGCAAAGACGAACTCCTGCCCCCTCTTGCCCTCGAAGGCGCTGTTCGCGCGCGCCTTCTCCTGCTGTTTCTGCATCGCGCGCTCGAACCCCTCGCGATCGACGGTGATGCGGCGCTCACTGGCGATGTCCTCGACGAAATCCAGCGGCACGCCGAACGTATCGTGCAGCTTGAAGGCCTCGTCGCCGGAGATGTGGCGGCCCGGCGATTGCTCCGCTGCCGCCAGCAGGTTCTCGATCCGGAAATAGCTCTCCGCAAGCACGGCGCTGAATCGCTCTTCCTCGTTGCGGACGATGCTGACGACCGTGTCGCGGTTCGAGCGCAGCTCCGGATACGCCTCGCCCATCTCGCGCACGATGACGTCGACGAGCTTCGGCAGAAACGTTTCGGTGATGCCCAGCTTGATGCCGTGCCGCATCGCGCGGCGCATGATCTTGCGCAGCACGTAGCCGCGGAATTCATTTGACGGCATCACGCCGTCCGCAATCAGAAATGCCGCCGTGCGCGAGTGGTCGGCGATCACGCGCATCGAGACGTCGTCCTGGCCCGTCGAGCGGCCGTATGTCTTCCCCGCGATTGTTCCGATCTGGTCGAGGATGGGACCGAACAGATCCGTGTCGTAGTTCGATTCGTGCCCCTGAAGGACCGCGGTGATGCGCTCGATGCCCATGCCGGTGTCGATCGACGGCGCGGGCAGCGGATGCAGCGAGCCGTCGGACTGGCGGTCGAACTCCATGAACACGTTGTTCCAGATCTCGATGTACCGGCTGCAGCCGCACTCGACGCCGCCGCAGACAGGCTCGGGGCAGGGGATGTGATTGCCGCGGAAATAGTAAATCTCCGAGCAGCGGCCGCACGGACCTGTTTCGCCCATCTGCCAGAAGTTGTCGTCGGACCCGAGCTCCGATAGATGATCCTCGGCGACGTACGTCAGCCAGACCTCGCGCGCTTCGACGTCTCGCGGAATGCCGCCTTCGCCTTTGAAGACGGTGACGAAGAGCTTGTCTGCGGGAATCTTCCACACGTCCGTCAACAATTCCCAGGCGAACCCGATCGCGTCTTTCTTGAAGTAGTCGCCGAACGAGAAATTGCCGAGCATCTGAAAGAACGTGTGATGGCTCGGCGACGGCCCGACGTTCTCGAGATCGTTGTGCTTGCCGCTGACGCGCATGCACTTCTGGCAGCTCGCCGCGCGCGTGTAGTCGCGCTGTTCCTTGCCGAGGAACACGTCCTTGAACTGGTTCATCCCGGCGTTGGTGAACAGCAGCGACGGATCGTCGTGCGGCACGAGCGACGAGCTGGACACGACACGATGGCCGTTCCGCTCGAAATACTCCAGAAACGACGCGCGAACCTCTCTCCAGGTCATGTGTGGGGATATTTTACTGTGGAACCACGAAGGGCACGAACGATGCGCGACTGAAGGTCGCGCCCTACCGAGGTGACCGTTTCGATACATTTCGTATGGCGGTCGATGCGGCTGAGGCGGAGAAGCCCTGGCGGACGAGATAGGCGAGGATCCTCCGGCGCTCGCGCGGATCCTGGAGGCGCTCCGGGTTGCCGCGGAGGCGAATATCGAGCGTCTTGTCGAGCAGCGCCTCCTCGTCTTCTTCGCCAAACAGCTCCTTCACGATCTCCCTGGCGAGATCGCGATCGATCTTCATCGCCAGCAGTTTGCCCATCACGCGGTGCGGGCCGTGGCGGCGGACGCGGGCCTCGGTGCGCGCCACCGCCGTCGCGGCGCGCCGATCGTCGAGCGTGCGGTCCTGGAGCAGCCGCTCGACAGCGGGCCTGATGGCGATGTCGGTATAACCCTTTTCGGCGAGGCGGGAACGTACCTGCGCTTCGGACAGCTCGCGCGCGGTCAGCCAGCGGAGGGCGCGGAAATACGCGGCTTTGGACGAATCGGGATCGTCGGGCGGGCGGGATTTCTTCACCGCCCTGATCTTACCCGCCGAACCTCGTGATGCCGGGAATTTCGGAGGCGCCTCCGGCACCGCCCGTGACGCCGCGCGCCATCTCGTCGCGCGAGGCGTCGGCCGTCGTGGAGATGCCCTGCACCTTGAGCTTGAATTCGTCGACGTTCGTCGCCCACCGCAGCGCTTCCTCGATCGAGATGAACCCCTGCTGGAACAGGCCGAAGATCGACTGATCGAACGTCTGCATGCCGTACTGCGACGTGCCCTGCGAGATCGCGCTGTTGATGAGGTGCGTCTTTTCCTTGTCGATGATGCAGTCGCGGATGAACGCCGTCGCAATCAGCACTTCGACCGCCGGCACGCGGCCGGGCATGTCGGCGCGCGGGATGAGGCGCTGCGAGACGACCGCTCTCAGCACAGCGGCCAGCTGCAGCCGCACCTGCTTCTGCTGGTGCGGGGGATACACGGCGATGATGCGGTTGATCGTCTCGGTCGCATCCAGCGTGTGGAGTGTTGAGAACACGAGGTGCCCCGTCTCGGCCGCGAGCAGCGCCGTTTCGATCGTTTCGAAGTCGCGCATTTCGCCGACGAGGATGACGTCGGGGTCCTGGCGCAGCGCGCTGCGCAGCGCCTGCGCGAACGACTTGGTGTCGACCGACACCTCGCGCTGGTTCACGATCGACCGGCTGTCGCGGTGCAGGAACTCGATCGGATCTTCGACCGTCATTACGTGCGAGCAGCGCGTGCTGTTGATGTGGTCGATCATCGCCGCCAGCGTCGTGCTCTTGCCGCTGCCGGTCGTGCCGGTCACGAGCACGAGGCCGCGCTCTTCGTCCGAGATCTTGCGAAGCACCGGCGGCAGCAGGAGGTCGTCGACCGTCAGAATTTTCGTGGGGATGACGCGCAGCACCATGCCCATCGTGCCGCGCTGCTGAAAGATGTTGACGCGGAAGCGGCCGAGCCCGGCGACGCTGTACGCCAGGTCGACTTCCTGCGACTTGATGAACTTGTCACGCTGCTCGGGCGACATCATCTGCGCGCCCATCGCCAGCGTATCTTCGTTCACCAGCCGCTTTTCTTCGGAGACGGGAACCAGGTTGCCGGCGATGCGCGCCATCGGATAGGCGCCCACCTTGAGGTGCAGGTCGGACGCGCCTTTGGCGACAGCGCCGCGAAGGAGATCATCGATGTTCATATGAGTAGGGGTAAGGGGCAAGGGGTGAGGGGCAATTACCCCTTGCCCCTTACCCTTTGCCCCTATAGGTATCGGTCCTTCGCGGTCGTCTGTTTAGCGGCTTTTCACTCCGGCCGCGACCGTCTGTGGCAGATACGTCAGCCACCCGTGCGTATCGGGCGCTTTGCCGTGGATGGTGTCGAGGAACCGCCGCTGAATGGCTTCGGTCACCGGGCCGCGCCGGCCGTTGCCCACCTGGATCTTGTCGACCGAGCGCACCGGTGTCAGCTCCACCGCGGTGCCGACAAAGAAGACTTCGTCGGCGATGTAGAGCATCTCGCGCGGGATGTTTTCCTGCGACACGCGATAGCCGAGATCGTCGGCAATCTGGATGATCATGTCGCGTGTGATGCCCGGCAGAATCGACGCGCTGAGCGGCGGCGTGTGGATGGCGCCGTTGCGCACGATGAAGATGTTCTCGCCGCTGCCCTCGCTGACGTAGCCGAACGTGTCGAGCGCGATTCCTTCACTGTAGCCGTTGGTCTCGGCTTCCATGCGGATGAGCGCGGCGTTCGCGTAGTTGCCGCTCGTCTTCGACAGCGACGGAAACGTGTTCGGCGCCATCCGGTTCCACGAGCTCACGCACACGTCGACGCCCTTCTCGAGCGCGTCGGCGCCGAGGTACGTGCCCCACTCCCACACCATGATCGCCACGTCGACCGGGTTGGGCAGCGGGTTCACGCCCAGTGCCCCGTAGCCGCGGTACATCAGCGGCCGGATGTAGCACGCCTTGAAGCCGTTCGCCTGGACGGTGTCGATGACACCCTTCTCGAGCTGCTCCTGCGAGTAGGGGCACTCCATCCGGTAGATCTTGGCCGAGGCGACGAGTCGCGCCATGTGAGCGTCGAGACGAAGAATCGCCGAGCCTTTCGGCGTGTCGTAGACGCGCGCGCCTTCAAAAACGCCGCTGCCGTAGTGGATGACGTGAGAGGCGATGTGGATGTTGGCGTCCTTCCACTCCACCATCTTCCCGTTCATCCAGATCTTGCCGGTCCCCGCAAAAGCCATGGCTGTAACTCCTCGTAGGGCTCAACTCCGCTCGGTAGTGCTCAACTTAAGTTGAGCCCTACGAATAAGGTAGGGCTCAACTTAAGTTGAGCCCTACGAATAAGGTAGTGCTCAACTTAAGTTGAGCCCTACGAAAAGCTTAGCATCTACTGCGCTTCGCCACAAAACGGGCAGCGCGCAGATCGGGCGTGAAGCGGCTTGCGGCAGTGCCAGCAGAAGCGGGGTTGCGGCGTCTCGCGCGCGCGCAGGCGGGTGTGAATGTCCTGTACATCTTCCGAAGATGACGCCGCAACGGGCGGCGTCGCCGGCGTGTGCCGCGGCATCGTACGCGTGGTGGTCTTACGTCCGCCGCGCGCGGCCAGCAGATCGTTGAGCAGATCGCCCGCATTCTGATAGCGCTTGTTCACGTCGGGCGCCACCGCCTTCATGACGATGTCGTTGATCTTCTGCGGCACCTTCGGGTTCCGCGTCCGGGGCGGCGAGATGAGATCGCCTTTCATCAGCTTCTCGAGGTCCGCGGGCGTCGGCGTGTTGTACGGCAGCACCCCGGTCAACATCTGGTACATCGTGACGCCGAGCGAATAGATGTCGGACGCGAACACGGCTTTGCCGTGAAACTGCTCGGGCGCCATGTACGGCGGGCTGCCGATCACCGTCGTGCCGTGCGCCGCAATCTCGATGAAGCGCGACGTGCCGAAATCGGCGACCTTGACGAGCCCGCCGTCGGTCACCAGCACGTTGCCCGGCCGCAGATCGCGATGCAGCACCCCGTGCTGATGCGCGTGTTCCACGGCGTTGCAGATCTGGCAGGTGTAATCGAGCGTGCGCGCGAGATCGATGCGGCCGTCGCGCGAGATGACGGTCTCGAGCGTGTCGCCGGGCACGTACTCCATCACGATGAAGAACAGGTTCGACTGCTTCTCGGCCGTCAGAATCGAGACGATATTCGGGTGGTTGAGTGAGGCCAGCAGCCGGGGCTCGCGCAGCAGATCGCCGAAGTCGACGTTCTGGCGGTGCGGGACTTTGATGGCGACTTTCTTGTCGATCCAGGTGTCTTCGGCGAGGTACACCGTGCCGAATCCGCCACTGCCCAGTGGGGAGAGGATCTTGTACTTTCCGACGACCTGACCGCGGAAAAACACTGCACGCAGTATACAGGTAGGGCCAGCTACAATCGACACGTGCATCGGTTCTATGCCCCTGCGTTTACGAGTGACGGTGTCGTCGATCTTCCCGAAGACGAAGCGCAGCATCTCTCGCGCGTGCTGCGGCTGAGAGCGGGCGACACGATCGCGATCTTCGACGGCCAGGGACGGGAGGCGCTTGCGCGCGTGTCGTCGGTCACCTCACGGCGCGTCAGCGTGCATGTCGTCGAGCCGCGCGCCGCGGCGCCTGAAGCGCGCGTGGCCGTGACGCTCGCGCAGGCCCTGCTGAAGAGCGACAAGATGGATCGCGTCATTCGCGATGCGGTGATGCTCGGCGTCGCGGCGGTACAGCCGTTCGTGAGCCGGCGCACGGACGTGCCGTTGAAGGCCTTTACGACAGGTGGCAGGCGGGATCGGTGGGACCGCACGGTCATCTCGTCGGTCAAGCAATGCGGCCGCGCGGTCGTGCCGCCGGTATATGAAACCAAAGAGTTTGGAGCGGTGCTGCAATCGACGGCGGGTGAGACGCGGCTGATGTTCGTCGAGCCCGGCGCAGGGCGCGACGTGGCCGACCTGACGAGCCTCGAAGGCCAGCCGCCTGCGGGGGCGATTGTGCTGGTCGGCCCCGAGGGCGGTTGGGATCCACAGGAAATGGCGGATGCGGCTGCTGCCGGCGTGACGTTGCTGACATTTGGTGGCCGCGTATTGCGCGCCGAGGCGGCGGGGGCGGCCGTGATCCCCGTACTGCGCTACATCTGGCGGGATTTGTAGCGCCGAAGTAATCCAATGCGCACCTTCCGATCGTTCCTCGTCGCCGCAGCGTTCATGGCCATCGCAGGGTCGCAGGTGGTCGTTCCTCACGCCCAATCAAACGCCGCGGAGCACGTCATCGTCATCACGCTGGATGGGATGCGCTGGCAGGAAGTGTTTTCGGGCATGTCGGCCGCGCTGCTGAACGAGAAGGAAGGGGGTGTGCGCAACGCAGCCGCATTCGAGCAGCGTTTTGGCGGCGCCACGAACGAAGAGCGTCGCGAGCGCCTGATGCCGTTTCTGTG
The DNA here is from genome assembly GCA_964356125.1 of uncultured Bifidobacteriaceae bacterium. GTDB lineage: Bacteria > Acidobacteriota > Vicinamibacteria > Vicinamibacterales > JAMQPK01 > JAMQPK01. The sequence continues at coordinate 10,997 of CAYHHH010000063.1, forward strand.
GTCCGTGGTCGCCGGACAAGGGCAGCTCTTCGGCGATCCCTCAGCCGGGAGCGACGCGCGAGTCACAAACGGACTGTTCTTCTCGTATCCCGGCTACAACGAGATGCTCGCCGGCTCGCCTGATGCGCGCATCACGAGCAACGGCCGCATTTACAACACGAACGTCACAGTGCTCGAGTGGCTGAATGGCCTGCCGCGGTTCAAGGGACGCGTGGCGGCATTCGCCTCGTGGGCGTTGCTCCCCTGGATCCTGAACGAGCCTCGCAGCGGCATACCCTCAATCACGGGTAACAGGCTCATCCGCGACGCGGACACCGACGCGGCGCGGATGGTGAATGAGCTGACTGCAGGGTTGCCGCAATACTGGGCGGAGTCGACGTTCGATGTCCCAACCGCTGTTGCGGCAATCGAGTATTTACAGCGGAGGCGCCCGCGCATCCTCTATGTCATGTTCGAGGAAACGGACGAATGGGCGCACGGACGACGGTATGACCTGTATCTCGATGCGGCGTTTCGCACCGATGGATTCATCAAGCGCCTCTGGGAGACGGCGCAATCACTGCCGGAATACAAAGGCCGGACCGCGCTGTTGATTACGACCGATCACGGTCGCGGCGCCATGGGAGCGGACTGGCCATCGCACGGCGCGAAAATCGCGAGTGCTGACAAGATATGGATTGCGGTGTTGGGCCCCGGCGTCGCGCCGTTGGGAGTGCGTAAGAACATCTCCGTCACTCAGGCCCAGGTTGCCGCGACGATCGCCAGTCTGGTGGGAGAGGATTACAACCGCGCGCGCCCGGAAGCCGGCTCACCACTACCGTTGAAGTAGGTCGCGCACATCCATTCCTCTTCCTGCGCGATCGTCTGGAGCGTCAGAAATTTCTCGAGCGCCGGCACGACCGCGGCTTTCTCGCTCTCCATGAATCCGCTGACGATGAGACATCCGCCCGGCGCGACGATTGCGCTGAGCTTCGCCGCGGATCGTTCGAGTAGTCCGCCGGTGAGATTGGCCATCACCACATCCGCGTGGAGCGGCATGTCCCTGAAGTCGCCTTCCTCGTAGCGCACGCGCTCGCCCATCTGGTTGAGGCCGGCGTTGTCTCGCGCGTTGTCGAGCGCATCGGGATCGATGTCGATGCCGACTGCCGAGCTCGCGCCGAGTGTCACCGCGGCAATCGCGAGGACGCCGGATCCGCACCCGATATCGAGGACAGTGCCATTGTCGAGCGGGATCTCCTGCAACGCCTTCAGCGTCAATCGCGTCGTCGCATGGTGACCGGTGCCGAACCCCATGGAGGGCTGGATGATCACGAAAAGGGGACGGGAATCTTTTTCCTCGGAATTTGCGGAAAAAGATTCCCGTCCCCTTTTCTCCCAGGGCGGAGCGACGATGATGCGGCCGACGGTGATGGCCTGCAGCTGCGCCTGGGAGCGGGCGGCCCAGTCGTCGTCTTCGACGTCGAGTGATTCGACGTAGAGATGCGCGCCGAACGATGCGGCGAGCGCGCGCGCCGCCGCATCGCGCGATTCTCCTGACGTAAAAAACGCGCGGAGCCGGGACGCATCGTCCGGTTCGTGAATGGCGGTGGGCTGAAAGTCGTCGAGCTCGGCGAACACGAGCTCCGGCAATTGCGGATCGCAGTTCGGCACGTGAATGTCGAGCGCGGGCCAGACCTTACCCAAAAATATCTTTAACCTTTTCGAAGATGTTCTTCTCGTCTTCTTCAGCGTCACGCTTGCGCGGCTCGAGCTTTTCCTTCGGCAGCGTCGTCGCCAGCTGTTCGAGCGCCGCGCGTTGCTCCGTGTTGAGCTTCTTCGGCGTCACCGCCTGCACGGTGAAGAACAGATCGCCGCGTCCCCGGCCAGACACGTCCGGCATGCCTTTGGCCCGGAGGCGGAAGACCGCGCCCGACTGCGTGCCCTCAGGAACCTTGAACGAATCGCTGCCGTCGAGCGTCGGCACGTCGATGCTGCCACCGAGCGCGAGCGTCGTGAAGTTCAGCGGAATCTCGCACGCGAGATTGTTGCCCTCGCGCCGGAAAAACGGGTGCTCCGGCACTTCGATGAAGACATACAGATCGCCCGCCGGTCCCTTCTGCGGTCCGCCTTCGCCTTCACCGCTGATGCGCAGCCGCTGGCCGTCGGCGATGCCCGCGGGAATCTTGACGGTGAGCGAGCGCTCCTTGGTGGTGCGCCCCTTTCCCTTGCACGTCGCGCAGGGCTTCGCGATGACCTTGCCAGATCCCTGGCAGCGCGAGCATGTGCGCGCGACGGTGAAGAATCCCTGCTGAAAGCGCTGCTGCCCGCGTCCCTGGCACTGCGGGCAGGTCGTCGGGCTGGTGCCCGGCGCGGCGCCCGAGCCCGAGCAGGTTTCGCACGTCTCGAGGCGCGGAATCTCGATCGTCGTCTCGACGCCTTTCGCCGATTCCTCGAACGTGATTTCGAGGTCGTACCGGAGATCGCTGCCGCGCTGCGGCCCGCCGGCCCGTCCGCCACCGAAAAAGTCGCCGAAGATGCCGCCGAAAATATCTTCGAAGCCCGCGAACGTGGACGGATCGAATCCGCCGCCCGCCGGCGAGGACACACCCGCGTGGCCGAACCGGTCGTACTTCGCGCGCTTGTCGCCGTCCGACAGGATCGCGTACGCCTCGGCGGCTTCCTTGAAGCGATCTTCGGACGCCGGGTTCCCCGGGTTCTTGTCGGGATGGTGTTCGAGGGCCAGCTTGCGATAGGCGCTCTTGATCTGCTGGTCCCCGGCGTTCTTCGGAACGCCGAGCACCTCGTAATAATCCCGTTTGCTCACGCTTTCGCTACCTTGACCATGGCGGGGCGTATCAGCTTGTCGCCGAGCCGGTAGCCGCGCGTGAATTGTTCGATCACTTCGCCGTCGCGCCGATCCGGCGCGTCGTCGTACGCGACCGCCTGATGGATCTGCGGATCGAACGCGGTGCCGACCGCCTCGATCGGCGTGACGCCGCGCTTGCGCAGCATGTCCATCAGCGCGCGGTGGATGATCTCGAGCCCCTGGCGGTACGACTCGGAACCGGGCGCGTCGATCTGCAGCGCGCGCTCGAAGTCGTCGAGCACCGGCAGCAGATCCTGTACGAATTCGACGGCGGCATATTGCCCCGAGTCCCTGCGCTCGCGCTCGACGCGCTTGCGATAGTTGTCGAACTCCGCCGCCTGGCGGAGCAGCCGGTCCTGGAGGCCATCGCGTTCCTTGCGCAGCTCGACGATTTCGTCCGCGAGCGCGGGCGCGGGATCGGTCGCCGGCGAGGGAGCGCCCCCTTCGTCGTCCATGCGCTCGATGTCGGGCGCATCAGCAGGTTTGGATTTTGTCGATTTGTCGGCCATGGTGCGTCCCCGTGATTACATGCTGTCGCGGAGGACCCGCGACACGGCCAGCGCGACGCCGTCGACCACGGCGATGGTCCTGGAATACTGCATGCGCATCGGGCCGATGACACCCACCGTGCCGCGCCGCGTGCCGTCTTCGTAGGTCGCCGCGATGATGCTGAAGGGGCGCAGATCGGGAGTGCGATGCTCCTGGCCGATCACGATGGTGAGACCGGGACCGTCCATGTATTCGTTGAGCAGCTTCACGAGCCGCTCTTTCTCTTCGACCATCTTCAGCAGCGCGCTGAGTGTACCGATGGTGATGCCGCTGTCTTCGCTGGCTTCGTCGAGCAGCGACGACGCGCCGTCGACAAAGAGCGGCGACTTCTTCGGGAGCTCTTCGAGGCCCGTCTGCGCGAGCTTCAAGGCGCGCGAGCGCAGCGCGTCGGCGAGCGTGCGCTCGTGGCGCAGACGCTCCATCACCGCGAGCCTGATGTGCTCGAGCGGCATGCCCGCAAATTCCGTGTTCAGGTAGTTCGACGCCTGCCGCAGATCCTGGACGTCGATTTCTTCGCCGACGTCGATCGCCTTGCGCGACACCTGTCCGCCATCCGCCACGACGACGACCAGTACTTTGGTCGGGCTGAGCGGCACGAACTCGATTTCTTTAAGGATGCCGTCGGCCGATATCGGCAGCGCGAAGGCGACGAGGCGCGACGCGCGCGACAGCACTTGCGACACCGCGGCCAGGACATCTTCCGCCAGCGCGGGGGTGCCGGCATCGCGCCGCAGCTGCGCCTCGACGGCCGCGCCGCTGCGCACCGAGCGCGGCGCCGCGAGCAGCTGGTCCACGTAGAAGCGATAGCCGCGATCGGTCGGGATGCGGCCGGCGGAGGTATGCGGCTGCTGGAGGTATCCGAGGTCTTCGAGCTCGGCGAGCGTGTTTCGGATCGTGGCGGAAGATACACCCAGCCCGGCCACGTGCATCAGGCGCGCCGATCCGACCGGCTCACCGGTGTCGATATATTCGGCAACGAGCGCGGCGAGAACCTGCGCCGCTCTGGCTGAAAGCTGGGACATCGTTTAGCAGTCGGATGACGAGAGTGCTAGAGAGATTATAGCCTAGGCTTGCACGTGACCCCAGCGCATCGAGACGGCGGCCAGCTTCGGATCGAGAATCTTGCCTCTGCGCACCGCGATGAGCTCCGCGAGAATCGCGATGGCGATCTCTTCGGGGCTGACGGCGCCGATGTCGAGGCCGACCGGCGCGTTCACGCGCGCCAGGCATTCGGGCGGCATCCCTTCGGCGAGCAGGGCGTCGTAAATCCGCTTGACCTTCGCCTTGCTGCCGATGAGTCCGAGATAGCGCAGGTCGCGCGCCGCCAGTGCGCGCAGCGCGTCGAGATCGTGCGTGTGCCCGCGCGTGACGATGACGACGTAGGCGTTGGAGGGGAGCTCGGCGCGATGCAGCCAGTCGGGGATCGTGTCGACGATCACTTCCTGCGCGTCGGGGAAGCGCTCTTTGCTCGCGAACTTCTCGCGGTCGTCCAGTACGTGCGTGCGGAATCCGATCGTGTGCGCGAGGCGAGCGAGGTGATAGCCGACATGGCCGGCGCCGATGACGTACAACCGCGGTGTCGCTTCGAGCGGCTCGATATACACCTGCATCTGCCCGCCGCAGACCAGTCCGTTTTCCTGCGCGAAGTCGTCGTTGAGGTCGTACTTCACCAACGCCGGCTTGCGCGACTGGATCGATTCCTTCGCCTTCCAGAACGCGTCGTTCTCGTAGCAGCCGCCGCCGATGGTGCCGACGGTGCGGCCGTCGGGAAACACCAGCATCTTCGCGCCGACGCGCTGCGGCGTCGACCCGTTCGCTGACACGATCGTCACCAGCGCGGCATCTTCTCCGCGATCGAGCGCCGCGGTGAGCGCTTCGAAGACTTCCTGTGACATTTTCGATAATTGTAGCCGTTAACCGTTGACCGTTCACGGTTTACCGTAAATGCGCGTGTGTGCCGCGGTAAACGGTCGACGGCAAACGGTAAACGGTTCAAAACCGGTGCACTTCGCACAGCTCCTGCGGCTCTGTCCCTGCGAGAAACGATTCACTGAACACGCGCAGGCAGCCCGGAACGGCCGTCGCGCCGGTGTCTCTGTCTATATCGACAAAACTGACGTTCTCCGGCACCTCGAAGGGGCGATCGCCGCGGCCGGCCAGCGCGCGCTGCATGAATGCGAGCCAGATCGGCAGCGCCGCCTGCCCGCCGCTGAGACCGAGCGCCTGATTGTCGTCGAGGCCGACCCAGACCACCGTCAACAGTTGCGGTGTGAAGCCGACGAACCACGCATCGCGCAGGTCGTTGGTCGTGCCGGTCTTACCTGCGGCGTCGACGCCGAATCCCGACGCGCGCACCGCGGCGCCGGTGCCCTCGCTCAGCACGCTGCGCATCATGTTGGTGACGAGGTAGGTCGTGTCCGCCCGCGCGACGCGCCTGGTGACCGCGTCTTTCGCCAGCAGCTCCGATTCGCCGCGCTGCACGCGCAGCAGCGTGCGCAGCGCGCGCGTCTCGCCGCCGTTGCTGAAGATCGTGTACGCCGACGCAATTTCGAATGGCGTGGCCTCGAACACGCCGAGCGCGATCGATGGAAACGCGCGGGGCGCCGTGCCCGCGCCGATGCGGCGCCAGAGCGCGGCGATGCGGTCGAAGCCGGCCGCTTCGGCCACCTTCACCGTCGCCGCGTTGCGCGACATCGCGAGCGCGCGGCGCAGCGTAATCTCGCCGTCGTATTCGTTCTCGTAGTTCGACGGCGTCCACGGCGTGCCATTCGCATCGAATGTCGTCGGCTCGTCGTTGACGAGCGTGGCCGGAGACAATGCGGTGCCGTCCTCGGCCGCGCGCTCGAACGCCGCCAGATATACGAACGGCTTGAAAATCGATCCCGGCTGACGGCTGGCGCTGACGGCGCGATTGAATTGCGACTGGTTGTACGAGCGGCCGCCGACCATCGCGAGAATGTCACCGGTGCGCGGATCGACGGCGATGAGCGCCGCCTGCGGCACGCGCCCGCGGCGCCGTTTCGACAGCAGCTGATCGACTTTCGCGATACCGCTGCTGACCGCATCCTGCGCGAGGCGCTGCAAATGCAGATCGAGCGTCGTGTAGACGTCGACCGCCTCGGTCGTCTGCGTGACGGCGGGAAACTGCTCCGCGAGCGCCTGGCCGACGAAGTCGACGAAATAGGGCGCCTCGGCGTCGAGCGCGCGCGCCACGGGGGCGAGTGGTTCTGTGATGGATCGCTCGGCGGCGTCCGCCGACACGAACCCTGCAGCGACCATCGCTCTCAGCACGACGTCGCGGCGCTCGCGCGTGCGCGCGGGGGCGTTGAACGGCGACAGCGAGCCCGGCGATTGAATGATGCCCGCGATGGTGGCGGCCTCGCCGAGCGAGAGGTTCGTGACGTCCTTGCCAAAATAGAGGCGCGCCGCTTCGGCGACGCCGTGGATCGCGAACGAGCCGCGATTCCCGAGATAGACGTCGTTGAGATACAGCTCGAGCACCTCGTCCTTGTTCGCCCGCAAGGTGAGGATGATCGCCATGAATTGCTCGCGCAGCTTGCGGATGGGGGAGCGCTGGCGCGTCTGCTGCTCGATGGCCATCTCTTCGGTGAGAAAGAAATGTCTCGCGAGCTGCTGCGTGATGGTGCTGGCGCCCTCCAGATACGGCCGGTCGCCGAAGATGTTGGTGACCAGTGCGCCCACCATGCGGATGGGATCGATGCCCGGGTGCGAGTAGTAGCGCCGGTCCTCGATGGCGAGAACCGCCTGCACCATCCGCGACGGCAGCGCAGACAACGGCACCTGCCGGCGCTTCACGCGCGCCGGCATCAGCGCGGTCAGCATGGGGGCATCCATGGTGACGCGCGGGACGGCCTGCTTGCCGATGGACAGCGCCTCGATGCGATTGCTGATCGTCTGCACCGCAGGCGCGCGCCCGCGGCGCGGCGCCGGAACAGCCCGTTGAAAATTGACGACGAGGGTTTTGCCGGTATGCGTGCCGGCGCGCGGCACGACGCTCACCAGCCCGCCGCTGACCGCGAACTCGCCGGGATTCTGTACTTGCGTGCGTTGGGCGTAGCCGAGATCGTTGAGCCGATCGAGCAGCTCTTTCTGCGACATGTTGTCGCCGCGCCGGATCTCGAACGGGCGCGCGAAGACGCGCGGCAGCGCGCGATCGCGCTCGCCGTGCAGGCGCGCGTCGATCATCCCCGAGAAGATGACGTAGTAGTAGCCGGTGAGGGCGCACATCACCACAAACAGCGCCGCGCCCGTAATGACGGTGTACTTCGTTGCGCGGGGGTAGGTCTTCGCTATCCGGCGCGCGCGTGTCCGCACCGACGCGATGAGCGTCCCCTTGGCCATCAGAGCGTCAGCACCCAGTGGTGTCCGAGATCGAGCGGCAGCTCCTGCACAAGCCTTTGGACGAGCGCGGGGCCGTAACGGTTGAGCAGGGCGACGCTGCTGAGCGCGCGTTCCTGCGGAATGCCGTCCGGAAAGGCCTGCGCCTGCGCCCTGTGGAACTGGCGCCGCAGCGTGTCGTCCCGCTTTTTGGCGGCGCTAATCACCTTGCCTCGCAGCGCCGCCATGTCGTGCTGCAACTTCCCGAGCGTCGATTTCGCGGCCCCTTCGAGCGTCGCGTCGATCGCCGGCACCGAGGCGACGATGGCTGCCATCTTTTCCTGGATGGCTTCGTCGGCGTCTTTCAGCGCGCGATCGACCGACTCGGGGAGTGATGCGGCGAGCAATCGATTCAACGCTGATTCGTCGCGCGCCTGGAGCGCCTCGAACGGCAGATGATCGTGCCTCTCGAGAAAGCGGGCGCTCGCCGAATCGAGGATGGTGGCGCTCGATCGCGGATAAAACAGCGGCATCGGCACGCCGAAGTGCTCGTACACCCTCCGGAGCTGCGCGAGATACGCCAGCTCGTTCGGTCCGCTGACGTAACACACCGTGGGGAACAGCGAGTCTTGGACGATCGGCCTGAGCAGCACGTTCGGGCTGAAGGTCTCCGGGTGCGTGCGCGCGTCGTTCATCAGCGCCACCAGCGCGGGCGCGTCCGCGGCCTCGACGGCCGATCGCGATCCGTCGATGCGGAACAGCGCCGCGCCATTCTGAGACGAGGCGTCGACCTGCGTGTGATAGCCCGCGGCCGCGAGCTGTCGTCCAGCTTCGCCGGCGAGCGACCAGGTGCGGCCTGGATGGGTCACCTCGTGCGCGAAAATCGTGCTCGCGAGCGGTTTGGCCGCGCGGTCGGAGCATTCGAAGATGATGACGCCGAGCTCGCCGAGCGTGCGGTCGAGCACGCGCGCGAAGGCATCGGACAGGCTGATGCCGGGCGCGTACGCCTGTCGAAGGTCGGCAATCAACTCGGCCGTAAATTCGGTCTGCGGCAATGTGGACGCCAGCTCGTCGATGGCGCCGGCGATCTCGGGGCCGACCGCGATCGTGCCGATGGGCGAGTGTCCCGCGCCGGGCGGCGGCGGCAATGTGATCGTCCGCCGCTGCAGCTCGCTGTCGAGCACCGAGACCGACGCCACTTCGTCCCAGTCGTGATCTTCCGCCTCGACCCAGAACACCGCGACCGCCGGCACGCCGTGATCGTTCGAGATCTGCGCGGCGAGCTTCACGGCCGTCAAGCCCTTGTAGAGCGTGAACAGCGGGCCGCCGAAGAGCCCCGCCTGCTGGCCCGTCACAATCGCGACGGTGTTCGGATCGGCGAGGCGCGCGGCGGCCTCGCGCGCCGCGGCGGGCGCGTGGCGCCGATCGAGCTGCGTCGCGAGCAGCGCGCTCAGCTCGGTGCGCTGGCGCGGATGCGTCCGTGCGCTGGCGATCGCCGCGTCCCACGACGCGCGCGCCGCAGGATCGCCGGAAAAAAACGGCGCCAGCGTTGAAAACTGAAACGCGTAATCGGCGGCGAGTTTTTTAATCCAGGGAAATCGTCGGATATCGACCGGAATGTGCAACGAATTTATGTTACCATTCGACCGCTGAACCGCGAAGATTCTGTCCTGTACTTTCCTCCGGACGCGTTCGGGCCGTTCAGGGTTCTCCATCAGATTGGTGCGGGCACGCTGGGTCCGGTCTTCCGCGCATACGAGCCCGCTGGTCAACGTCGCGATCGGCTCGTAGCGGTCAAAGTCTTTCGCCTCGACCTCACCCCGGAGCAGGCCGCCGCGCTCGTGACGGAGCTCGACGCGCTTGTCGCCGCGAACATCAATCATCAGAACATCGCCGCGCCGATCGCCGCCGGGCTCGAGCACGGCGCCGTGTACCTCGCCCAGGAGTACGCCATCGGCGACTCGCTCGACGTGGTGGTGCGCGAGCGCGGCACGATGCCGGTCAGCGACGTCGTGGCGCTCGTCGAGTCGCTCGGCGCGGCAATCGATCACGCGGCCAGGCGGGGCGTGTCCCACGGCATGCTCCATCCGCGCGACATCATCGTTGCGCCTGACGCGGCCCGTATCACCGGCTTCGGCATCGCCGCCGCGCTATCCAAGGTGGGCGCGAAGCTGCCCACGCGCGCCCTCAACGCGGCGCCGGATATTCACGCGCTGGACGCGATTGTGGCTGGCCTTAAGGATGCGGTCGCACCTATTGAGGATTTCGATCTTCGAATCGACGAGCCCGTCGATCTCATGGGCGGGGCCGATGACGATCCCGCGGATCGCCTGGTCATCGAGCCGCCACCGCCCCCTGCGTTTCCGCCAGAATGGTCGGCGCAGCCGCCGCGAGCGCTGCGCGCCGCAGACGATGAACCCGAGCCCACGAGCAGCCGCTGGCCGATCGTCGCGATGTTTCTCGTCTTCGCCGTGTTCACCGCCTTGTCCGTCGGCTTCTTCCTGAAGTCACCGACGCCGGCGCCCGTCGCGGAAAAGGAATCAGGAGTTGACGAAACGATTGTCGATCTGCCTGTTCCCGCCCCTAACGCCCCTAACGCCCCTAACGCACCTGTCGCACCCAGCGCCCCCAACGCGCCCAGTCCCTCCCGTCCGGCGTCGGGCGCGGTTCGGCGTGCGCAAACGGGCAGCGTGCTCATTCGTTCGACGCCCGCTGACGCTGATGTGGTGGTGAATGGAAAGCCGAGGGGAAACACTCCGCTGGCGCTGCGCGACTTGGCGCTCGGATCGTATACCATTCGTGTAGCGCGCGACGGGTACGCGGCGGAAGAACGCACGCTGCAGTTGACCGCGCGGCGGCCGGCCACGTCGACCACGATCAACCTGCGGCCCATCTCCGCGCGGGGCGCTGTCGCGGACAAGACGGAGAGAACGGGTCCGGGCTTACTCAACGTGCAGTCGCGACCGGCCGGCGCGCGCGTGTTCGTCAACGATCGGCTCGCCGGCTCGACGCCGATCGCCATTCCTGGTCTCCCTGCGGGAGACGCAACGGTCCGCATCGAAAAGGATGGCTATGTTCCGTGGACGGCCACGGTGCGCGTGAGCGCGGGCGAGCAGACGGCGGTACGCGCATCATTAGAGGGAAAATAGATTCGATGGACGCGGTTCTGGCGTTGGAAAACGGGACGATTTATCGCGGCACGGCGGCCGGCGCGCAGGGCATTGCGCGCGGCGAAGTCGTCTTCAACACAAGCATGACCGGTTATCAGGAAGTGCTCACCGACCCGTCGTACGCCGGGCAGATCGTCACGATGACCTCGCCGCAGATCGGCAACTACGGCGTGGCGCCAGACGACGTCGAATCCGAAGTGCCGAAGGTCGCCGGCTTCATCATGCGCGAAGAGTCGCCCATCGCCAGCAACTGGCGCGCGTCGGGCACGCTCCGCGACTACCTCATCACCCACAATGTGGTCGCGATCGCCGACATCGACACGCGGGAGCTGACGCGTCTGCTGCGATCGTCGGGCGTCATGCGCGGCGTCATCGCGACCGGCGACGTCGAAACGGGCGAGCTCGTGCGCCAGGCCCGCGCGATCCCCACCATGGAAGGCACCGACTTCGTGCGCGAGGTGACGTGCGAGGCGCCGTTCATGTGGCCGGCCGGCATCGCGAACAATCTCGCGGAAACGCGTTCGGATCTGGCGCTCGCGCCGCAATCGCATGCGAAAAAACCGCTGCGTGTCGCGGCGTACGACTTCGGCATCAAGTGGAACATCCTGCGGCGCCTTGTCACCTACGGCTGCGAGGTGAATGTGTTTCCCGCGTCGACGCCCGCGAAAGACGTGCTCGCGAGCGGTGCCGATGGCATTTTCCTGAGCAACGGCCCCGGCGATCCGGCGGCGGTCAACTACGCCATCGAGAACACGCGCGAGCTCACAGAAGCCGACAAACCGATCTTCGGCATCTGCCTCGGCCATCAGATACTCGGCCTCGCACTGGGAGCCAGGACGTTCAAGTTGAAGTTCGGGCACCGCGGCGCGAATCATCCGGTGAAATGTCTGGAGACCGGGAAGGTCGAGATCACCTCCCAGAACCATGGGTTCGTGGTCGATCCCGACTCGCTGCCGAAAGACGTGAAGGTCACGCACCTCAATCTGTACGACGGCACGGTTGAAGGGCTGCGCGTCATGGATCGCCAGATTTACTCGGTGCAGTATCATCCCGAGGCGTCGCCCGGACCGCACGACGCCGATTACCTGTTCAAGCAGTTCGTCGACGACATGGAAAAAAGACGCTGATGCCGAGACGGGAAGACCTGAAGCGAATACTTGTCATCGGCGCGGGCCCGATCGTCATCGGGCAGGCGTGCGAGTTCGACTATTCCGGCACCCAAGCGTGCAAGGCGCTGCGGTCGGAAGGGCTCGAGGTCATCCTTATCAATAGCAATCCGGCGACCATCATGACCGACCCGGAGATGGCCGACCGCACCTACATCGAGCCGCTCACGGTCGAAGCCGTCACCAAGGTCATCGAAAAGGAACGTCCCGACGCCATTCTGCCGACGGTCGGCGGCCAGACCGCGCTCAATCTCGCGGTGGCGCTGCACGATGCCGGCATCCTTGATAAGTACGGCGTCAAGCTGATCGGCGCGAACGTCGACGCCATCAAGCTCGGCGAAGATCGGCTGCTGTTCCGCGACGCCATGAAAGAGATCGGCGTCGACACGCCGGCGAGCGGGCTGGCGCGCTCCATAGACGAGGCGACGCGCATCGTCAAGACGACGGGGTTTCCGGCGATCATCCGGCCGTCGTTCACGATGGGCGGCGTCGGCGGCGGCATCGCGTACAACATCGAAGAGTTCCGCGAGCTCGTCGAGCGCGGGCTCGAGATGAGCCCGGTGCACGAGCTGCTCATCGAAGAATCCGTCATCGGCTGGAAAGAGTTCGAGCTCGAAGTGATGCGCGACGTTGCGGACAACTTCGTCGTCATCTGCTCGATCGAGAACCTCGATCCGATGGGCGTGCACACCGGCGACAGCATCACGGTCGCGCCCGCG
>CAYHHH010000064.1:0-13178 GCA_964356125.1 uncultured Bifidobacteriaceae bacterium
GCGAAATGCGGGAGCCGCGTCGGAATACTCGACGGCGACATCTACGGCCCGAACGTGCCGATCATGCTCGGCATCACCCAGCAGCTCACCACTGACGGCAAGAAGATTCTGCCCGCCGAGAAGCACGGGCTTCAGGTCATCTCGATGGGCTTCATGACGTCGGAAGATGCCCCGGTGCTCTGGCGCGGACCGATGCTGCACGGCGCCATCCAGCAGTTCTTCCGTGAGGTGCGCTGGGACAATCTCGATTACCTCATTGTCGACATGCCGCCGGGCACCGGCGACGTCGCGTTGAGCTTGAGCCAGACCGTTCCGGTGGCAGGCTCGATTGTGGTGACGACCCCGCAGCAGGTGTCGCTGGCCGACAGCCGCCGCGCGATCCGGATGTATCAGAAGCTGAATATCCCGACGCTGGGGATCATCGAAAACATGAGCCACTTCGTGTGCCCGAAGTGCAGCCACGAGGCCGACATCTTCGGCCATGGCGGCGGACAGAAGATGGCTGAAGACATGAACGTGACGTTCCTCGGCCGCGTGCCGATTTATCAGCCGATTCGAGAAGGCAGCGACATCGGTGTGCCGCTCATGCTGAGCGAGCCCGAGTCTCCGGCGGCGAAGGCGTTCATGGCCACAGCCGAACGGGTGGCCGCGGAAATCTCGATCGCGAGCTACAAACGGGCGCCGCTGCCGCTCACACCGGTGCAGTAAAAAAAGGGGACGGGAATCTTTTTTCTCGGCGACCCTGAAAAAAGATTCCCGTCCCCTTTTTACCTATGAAAATTCCATTTACCCAGCACACGCTCGAGAACGGCCTGCGCGTGATCATCCACGAGGATCGCCGGCTGCCGCTGGTGGCCGTCAATCTGTGGTATCACGTCGGGTCGAAGAACGAGCTTCCCGGGCGCACCGGGTTCGCGCACCTGTTCGAACACCTCATGTTCGAAGGGTCGCAGCACTACGATAAGGGCTACTTCCATCCGCTGCAGGAAGCCGGCGCAGCGCTGAACGGATCGACCAATCCCGATCGCACGAATTATTGGGAGGTCGTGCCGACCAACGCGCTCGACCTGGCGCTGTGGATGGAGTCGGATCGGATGGGCTACCTCCTGCCGGCGCTGACCACGCAGAAGTTCGAGACGCAGCGCGAGGTGGTGCTGAACGAGCGGCGCCAGAATTACGAGAACCGTCCCTACGGGCTCTCGGCCAGCGCGATCGTCAAGGCCTTGTTTCCCTCCCATCATCCCTATCACTGGCTGACGATCGGGGAAACCGAGGATCTGCACGCCGCCACGTTCGAGGACGTGCGCGAGTTTTTCAGCACCTACTACCATCCGTCCAATGCGTCGCTGGTCGTCGCAGGCGACGTGGATACGGAAGACGCGCTCGCGAGGGTCAGGCAGCATTTCGACGAGATTCCTGCCGGGCCGAAGCCGGCGCCGCTCGACTGTGCGGCCGAGACGACGAGCGAACGGCGGCTGCTCCTCGAGGATCGCATCGAGCTGCCGCGCCTGTATCTCTCGTGGCACTCGCCCGCGATGTTCACCGACGGCGACGCCGAGATGGATCTCGTGTCGGACCTGTTCGCGAACGGCAAGGTCTCGCGGCTCTACAAGGCGCTCGTGTACGAGCGGCGCATCGCCAGCGAAGTGATGGCGTTTCAGAACTCGCGCGAGCTCACGGGCTTCTGGCAGGTGGTCGCGACGGCGGCGCCCGGCCACACGCTGGTCGAGCTGCACCGGGGCATCGATGACGAGCTCGCGAAGCTGACCGACAGCGGGCCTACCGAGGACGAGATGCAGCGCGGCCACGCGCAGATCGAAGCGCAGTTCGTGTACCGGCTGCAGACGCTCGGCGGTTTCGGCGGCAAGGCCGATCAACTGAACGCCTACAGCGTGTTCGTGAACGACCCCGGCTATTTCGAGCGTGATATGGCGCGGTATGCCGCCATCACGCAGCAGGATTTGCATCGCGCGGTCCGGAAGTATCTCCGCACCGATAACCGCGTGCTGTTGAGCGTCGTGCCGAAGGGCAAGCTTTCTCTCGCGCTGCCGGATTCCACGCCGGCGGTGGTGTCGTGATACGGGCCGACCGCTCGCGGCTTCCTGTTGTCGGGCCGACGCTGCCCTTCCGGTTTTCGCGCATCCACAAGGACCGGCTGCCGAACAAACTGGCGCTCTGGTCGGCCGAGCACCGGTCGTTACCGGTCGTCACGTTCGTGCTCGTGCTGCCCGCCGGATCGGCCGCCGATTTCGAGGGCTACGAAGGGCTCGCCGCGATGACCGGCGACATGATGGACGAGGGCACGGGCAATTTGACGGCGATCGACGTGAACGCGGCGTTCGCGCGCATCGGCGCGCACCTCGAGACCGACGTCTCCGCCGACGCGACGATGTTCACCGTGACGGTGCTCGCGAAGTTCGCCCGCCAGGCGCTCTCGCTCTTTGCGGATTGCGTCATTCGTCCGCGGCTCGACGTCGCAGATTTCGATCGTATCCGCCAGTTGCGTCTGACGCGCCTGGTGCAGATCCGCGACATGCCGTCCGCGATTGCCGATCGCGCGTTCATGCAGGTCGTGTACGGCACGCACCCGTACGCGCACATGGCGCTCGGCACCGAGGAGTCGCTGCGGCAGCTCAGCATCGACACCGTGAAGATGTTTCACGCACGGCTCTATCGCGCGTCGTACGCCACCCTCATCGCGTCGGGCGATATCGGGGCGGAGGAATTCGAGCGGATGGCCGCCGACACCATGGGCACATGGGCGGATGGCGCCCCGGAGATTCCGGAGGACGCCGCGATGGCCGCACCGCCCTCCGCGCCGGTGCATCGGATGGTGATCGTCGACAAGCCGGGCTCGGCGCAAAGCGAGATTCGCATCGGCGAGGTCGGCCTCTCGCGCGACACGCCCGATTATCATCCGCTGATCGTGCTGAACATGATTCTCGGCGGGCAGTTCGTCAGCCGCATCAACATGAAGCTGCGCCAGGAGAAGGGGCTGACCTACGGCGCCCGGACCGCGTTCGACTTCCGCCGCGGGCGCGGTCCGTTCGTGCTGCAAACCAGCGTGCAGAGCGACGGAACAGGCGAAGCGATTCAAGCGTCCCTTCTGGAGCTCCACGCCATCCGCACCGATCGGCCCCCCACGGCCGACGAGGTGGAGGTGGCGAAGGCGGCGCTCACGCGGGGGTACCCGCGCAACTTCGAGACGGCAGAGCAGATTGCGCGGGCGATGGTCCAGCTCGTACTCTATGGGCTGCCGGACGACTATTTCGACACGTTTACGTCACGCATCGCTGACGTCACGGTGGACCGGGCGCGGCAGATGGCGGCGACGCATCTTCACCCAGACCGGCTTGCAACCGCCATCGTGTCGGACTCGTCTATTGTGTTACCGCAGTTGGCGGCTGCAGGACTCGGGGAACCCACTCCGCTATTGCCAAGACTGTAAAAGACATGCGCTCATCGCGCCTCAGCGTCAGCCTTTCAGCCGGAGTCGCCGCCATCGCGGCGCTCTTTGCCGGCGCGCTCATCTGGCTGTTGCTCTCCGATCCCGTCACCGTCGCCGACGCGGTCGAGACCGGAGAGCTGGGGCCGCTCATCACCGAGCTCGCGAACGCCATCTACCAGGCGCTGCTGAATCTGCTCGATTATTTATAGAAAAGGGGACGGGAATCTTTTTCGCGGATTTCATCGAAAAAGATTCCCGTCCCCTTTTCTATAACGTCCCCTTTTCTATAAATTCCTGTCCAGAAATCGCGCCAGCATGAACCCGTCGAGATATTTGAAGGGTGTGATGCCCGTGGAGTAATGCCCGCAGGGCAGCACCGCGAGCTCGTGCGGGACACCGCGGCGCTGAAACTCGCCGACGAGCTCGCGCGAGAGATCCACTGGGAAGGTGAGGTCGTACCTCGCATACACGAGCAGCGTTTTCTTGTCCGTGATCCGATCGAGATAGACCTGCGGGCTGATGGGCAGCCACATCCGCCTGAGCTGATCCAGCGGCACCGAGCCTTCGAGCGCCGCTCGCACATGCGTCGTCGACAGGCCGCGCCACACCACGTCGGCGAAATACGGCGAGATGTGGTTGAGCGCCTGCGCGCGGATGCGCGGCTCGTGCGCGGCCGTGAGCAGTGAGAGACACGATCCGAGGCTCGTGCCGAGTATCCCGATGCGATCGTAGCCCTCGCCGGCGAGCCAGGCGATGGCGCGCCGCGCGTCCATCACCGCCTGACGGCACGCCTGCAGGGTCCGGCCGACGTTGGCGCTGACGATGTAGTCGGCGCGATTCAGCTCGGCTGGCCTGCGCGCGTCGTGATACGGCAGCGTCAGGCGCAGCGCACTCAACCCGAATCGGTTCAGCAGCCGGCACAGGCCCACATGGCCGTCGGGTCCGGCGTTCCATTGCGGAAGGACAAGCACCGCACGGCGGGTCCGCCCGCCTTCGCGAAGACGCTTCGGCGGGCAAGCAGGACCCGCCCTACGTACCGAACCCGCCTCACCTACGTAGGCCGGGTCTTGTACGTAGGCCTGGTCTTGTTCTTTAGACCCGGCTTCTTTAGACCCGGCGGCAAAGTACAACGCGTGCACCGTGTTGTTCTCCGGATAGCGGGTGTGAAACGCGCTCGGAAACGACACGGCGCCCGTGGCGCCATCCACGCCTGGCCGGAAGGTATAGTCCGTTGTATCGGGAGTCTCGAAGAAGCGCGTGCTGTCCGAAACGGCGCGGGAAGCCCAGTCGAGCAAGATTCTCTCAGGCGGCGCGTCCTGAGGAGGCCCGTTGGTCTCAATCCAGTCGAGCCCCCAGTCGAACGGCCTCACCACGCGGTCTTTGCTGACGGCGTGCAGGCGGCGCTCCCAGGCGTGAAACAGCCGTGCAATCACCCGTCTATAATATTCGACACGTATGTATTTCCTGCTGCGATGGCTTATCAACGCCGCCGCGCTCTGGGTCGCGATTCAGCTGGTGGACGGCATCGAGCATCGCGGCAGCTGGTGGTCGCTGCTCTTCGTCGCGCTCGTCTTCGGCCTGCTCAACGCGAGCATCAGGCCGCTGCTCAAGCTGCTGTCGCTTCCCGCCATCATCCTGACGCTCGGACTCTTCATCTTCGTCATCAACGCGTTGATGCTGATGCTGACGGGATGGGTTTCAGGTCTGCTCGACCTCGGCTTCTACGTGGCCGGATTCTGGGATGCGTTTGTCGGCGGGCTCATCATCAGCGTCGTCAGCTTCCTGTTGTCGCTCTTCACGGGCGCGGGGAAGACGAAGGTGCACGTGGAGACACGTACGCTTCGCAACTGAGCGCAACCTGCAGCAACTCCGGCGTCTGCTGGCGCCGTCCGACGATCTGAAACCCGCACGGTAATCCTTCACGCGTATGTCCGCAGGGCAGCGATATCGCCGGATGCCCTGTCAGATTGAACAGCTGAGTCAGCCGCAGCGTCAGCGGCCGCAATGGCTCTGCGCGACCGTCGATGACGGCCTCCGTCGCGCCCACCTTCTGCGGCGGTATCGGCATCGTCGGCAGCACCAGCACGTCGCATGTCGACAGCGCGTTATCGACGGCGCTGCGCATCTGCGCGCGATCGCCTTGCGCCTGCACGTAGTCATCGCGCGAAATCTTTCCGCCCATCTCCAGGCGGCTGCGAACGCTGTCGCTGAACTCGCCGGCCACCTTTGCCAGCGCCTCGGCGTGATACGCGTAGGCTTCCGTCAGCGACACGTTCACGTACGTGGTGTGAATATCCGGCAGGCGCCCGAGATCGACGTCCACGATCGACGCCCCGGCGTCGCTCACACGACCCAATGCCTCTTCGAACCTCGCGCGCACCTCGCCGTCGAGCGTCTCCAGGAAGTAGCCGCTCAGTTTTCCCACGCGCACAGCGTCGATCGAGCGCGGTACCGGAGAAGGTTGCGCCGTTTCAATCAGCGCGTCGTATACCGCCCACGCGTCGCTGACGTTCTGCGCGAGAGGCCCGACGTGATCGAGCGACACGGAAAGCGGGACCACGCCGACCAGCGAGATCTCGCCGAACGTCGGCTTCAACCCGACGACGCCGCAGGCCGACGCAGGGATGCGGATGGATCCGCCAGTATCACTGCCGATCGATGCCCATCCCATGCCGGCCGCGACGGCGGCTCCGGATCCGCCGCTCGAGCCTCCGGGGGAGCGGCTCGGATCGTGAGGATTGCGCACAGGGCCGAACGCCGACTCGTCGCTCGTCGTGCCAAGAGCGAACTCGTGCAGATTGGTTTTGCCGATGAGCACCGCACCGGCCTCGCGCAAGCGGGTCACCAGAGTCGCGTCGGCATCCGCCATGTGCCCCGCGCGTACGCGCGATGCGGCCGTGGTCGGAAAACCTTTCACGTCGATGAGGTCCTTGACGGAAATCGTGCGGCCGTGCAGCGGGCCGCGCGATCGCCCCTGCCTGAGCTCTTCGTCGAGCCTTCGCGCCTGTTCCATCGCCTCGTCCTCGAAGACGGTGATGAACGCGTTCAGCGTCGGGTTCGACGCCGCGATGCGGGCGAGCGCCTCACTCACGCTGTTCACGACCGAGCCGGCGCCGGCGCTATGACTTGCCATTCGTAATCAGCACTCCATCTGTCGCGAGCAGTTTCTCGAGCAGGGGGCGCACGGATGCATGCGCGTCGCTGCAGAAGATCACGTCGAACGGGCCGCCGAGCTTGTGCAACATACGCGCCGGATCGCCCCCGATGACGGTCGCTCGATGTCCCAGGCCCTCGCTCGACAGGCGGCTGCGAAGTTCCACAGCGCGAGCGGCGTCTGCTTCCATCACGATGAGCATGCCGTCGGGTGCGAGCACGGCATTCGGCGACACGTCCATGTCGTCCGGCAGCGCGCCGACAACGAGCACGCGCTTTGCTCGTCCACGGACATTCTTGTACATCCGCGAGATTGTACGCCTTGGCTAGCTTATGGCGGGCAGCTTGAAGTAGGGCTCAACTTAAGTTGAGCACGACGGCCACTAGCTACCGGCTACCAGCTACAGGCCAGCTACGGTGTAAGCTGTCCCGAACATGCGGCACACAAAGATCATCGCCACGATCGGCCCAGCGAGCCGCAGCGACGAGATCATCGCGCAGCTCATCGATGCCGGCGTTGACATCTGCCGGCTGAATTTTTCCCACGGCACGCATGACGCGCACGCCGAGACATTCCACAGGATTCGGGCGGCGGCCGCCCGCGCAACGAAGGTCGTGGCGATCCTGCAGGATCTCAGCGGGCCGAAGATCCGGACCGGCCGGCTGAAAGGCGGGCGCCCGATCGACCTCAAGGACGGGCAGACCATCCGCATCGTCGCCGGCGATGGCGAAGGGGACGAGCAGCTCATCTACACGACGTATGCCGAGCTCGTCCGCAAGACGCGTCCTGGCGGACAACTGCTGCTCGACGACGGGAAGATTCAGCTCGAGATCGAGCGCGCGGACGGCACGGAGATCGTGGCGAAGATCATCGAGGGCGGTCTGCTCGAAGAGCACAAGGGCATCAACGCGCCCGGCGTGCAGCTCTCGGCGGACGCGCTGACGCCGAAAGACATCGACGACTTGAAGTTCGGCGCGCAGCTTGGTGTCGATATGGTCGCGCTGAGCTTCGTGCGCAGCGCGGACGACATGTGGCAGGCGCGCCGGATACTGACGGAGATTGGCGCGCCGAACATCCCGCTGATTGCGAAAATCGAGCGGCCGGAGGCGCTCGATCACCTCGAGGACATTCTGAAGGTCTCGCAGGGCGTGATGGTGGCGCGCGGCGATCTCGGGCTCGAGATGCCGCTCGAAAAAGTGCCGACCTCGCAGAAGGAGATTACGCGCAAGGCGAGACGTTCCGGCATTCCAGTGATCGTCGCCACGCAGGTGCTCGAGTCGATGCGCCTCGAGCCGCGGCCCACCCGCGCGGAAGTGAGCGATGCGGCCAACGCCGTGGACGATGGTGTCGATGCCATCATGCTGGCGGGTGAGACGGCGGTGGGCCTCTATCCCGTGAAGACGGTCGAGACGCTCGATGCCGTCATCCGCGAATCGGAGCGCATCGGACCCGGACATACGGGCGCCATCGGCTTGGTCGCGCCGATTATCGAAGTGCCGCGCGCGCCGCACGTGCAGGCCCTTTGCGAGGCGGCGGTGACGCTCGCCGACCATTGCAACGCGTTCGCGATTGTCGCGATCACGCGGCTTGGCAACGCCGCGCGCGTGTTGTCGGCCCTCCGCCCCCGGACGCCGATCTTCGCGTCGACCGAGACCGATGTCATCGCGCGTCAACTGACGCTCTATCGGGGCGTCACGCCGCTGACGACGGGCATCGGCAAGGACGCCGACACGACAGGCACGCTGTTGAAGCAGGAGCTCAGCTCGCGAGGGCTCGTACCCAGCGGATCGGTTGTGGTGTTCATGAGCGGCAACGCGCGCCTGGAGCGCGCCGAGCAGAATTCAGTGAATTTGCAGAAATTCGAGTAGGGGTTCGTAGGGATCGTGGGTCGCGTGGGTCGCGTGGGGAAACTACGGAATGCTTTCCAGATACCGCTTCAGCGACTGCAACGCGCGCTCCCAGCCGGGCGCGATGACTTCGTAGTACCGCTTCCAGCGATCGCCATCCTCCGACGCGCGCTGCGTCACCTTCACGAGCGTCACCCGCGGGTTCTTGGTCCGCTGGGGCTCGCAGCTCACCTCGAGCGCCATCGGGCCGATCGGATTGCCGTCGGGCGGCAGCCAGAACGCTTCCGCGACGAAGAACTCACGGTCGGGCCGGTATTCCATCACGGTGCCGTGGAACGTGCCGCCAAGCCTGCCCAGCATCTCGTCCGAGAACTCTGTCGGTTCCCACTCGACGGCGTACGCGCCCAGCACGCGCGGCACGGTGACCGATCGTGACGTCTGCCACCAGGTGGCCAGGGCGGTGGGATCGAAGAACGCCCACATCACCCGTGACGGCGCCGCGATGATGGAGATCGACGAGGTGAAGGATGGGTTCATGTCGCCGAGGCCCTGGCCCTGCGAATCTGATCGGCGTGGTTGTGTGCGTGGTCGGCGTAAATCTCGAGCCAGCGCTCGACGCCGTAGCTGCCGTGGTCGGGATGCGTTCCCTTCTTTGCGAAATCGGCGTCGGTCATCGCGTCGAGCAGCTCGCCGGATGACAACCGCGCCGCCTGAAACGCGAGCAGCGAATTTGCGATGGGACGGCCGTAGTGAAGACGGATCGCGAACTCTTTTTCGTCGTAGGGGCGGATCGCCGCGTGCTCTTCTGCCACGAGCAACCGCAGCCTGACGGCGGACGTCATCTCGCTGTCGGCGAGGTGATGCACGATTTCGCGCGCGGTCCACGTGCCGGGCGCCGGCCTGGCGTCGAGCTCGTTGTCGGAAGCGCCCTGGAGCGCGGCGGCGACTTCGCGGTAGCCGTCCTTGTACCTTGCGATGAGTGCAGCACGTTTCTGATGATCCATGTATGTCCTTCGCCGGGTCTAGAAACCAAGACCCGGCCTACGTACGTAGGGCGGGTCCTGTTCTTTGGACCCGCCGCCTCAGTACAACAGGAACGGCTCGCGCATCTTTCGGAAGCGCTCGTGGTCGGCGACCCAGTTGTAATAGATCGTTCGCACCGGCAGACCTGCCTCAATCTGCAGCCGCAGCTGGCTCGAGCCCGCGAGAATGTCGAACGGCAGCTTGGTGTGCTCGTACTCGTAGGGCGGCTGCCGCCATTCGAACTTCGCCGGGTTCTGCGCGCGGATTTCGACGAGCACCGCAACCGCGGTCTCCACCATGCGGATGGCGTCGCGATTCAGCACGTGAATCTGACAACCGCCGCACGCCTGTTGTGCGTGCTTCTGGAATGTCGGCTCGAACACGACCGGGCGGAAGTGCACGCCGGGAAGCTGGTAGCTCGCGAGTGTGTCCGTCAGCGCGTCGGCATCGACCCACGGCGCGCCAATCAGCTCGAACGGCCGCGTCGTGCCCCGCCCCTCGGACACGTTCGTGCCCTCGAACAGCACCGTGCCCGGGTACACGATCGCCGTTTCGACGGTCGGCATGTTCGGAGACGGCATGACCCACGGCAGCGCGGTGTCCTCGTAGAACATCCGGCGCTGCCAGTTGTCCATCGGCACCACCGTGAGATCCGCGCCGATGCCGCAGGCCTCGTTGAAGAAACGCGCGAGCTCGGCAATCGTCATCCCGTGCCGCAAGGGGATCGGATGCTGGCCGACGAACGACTCGAAGCCTTCGACGAGCATCGGTCCGCCCACCTGCACGCCGCCGATCGGATTGGGGCGATCCGTCACAATCACCGGCAGCCCCTGCGTCCTGCACGCGCGCAGGCAGTTGGCCATCGTGTAGATGAAGGTATAGATGCGCGAGCCGACATCCTGGAGATCGATCACGAGCACGTCGAGCCCCTTCAGCATCTCCGCCGTCGGCTCGCGCGTCTCGCTGTACAGCGAGTAGACCGGCACGCCGCGTGTCGGATCGGCGGCGTGCCCGGTCTCGATCATGTTGTCCTGCACGTCGGCGCGGTACCCGTGCTGCGGCCCGAAGATGGCGGCGAGCGTGACGTCGGGCGCCTCGGCGATGGCGCGCACGATGTGCTGGAAGCTCGCGTCGACGGACGCCGGGTTCGACACGATGCCGACTTTCTTGTGCGCGAGATCCCCGCTTGCCAGCAGCTTTTCCGAGCCGAGCCGCACGGTCATCGTCGCCATTATATTTGCGCTGTCCCGCGTTGGGTTTTTTTCACAATGACGACGATCAGAAACGGAATCAGCGTCGCGATGAAGATCGCGAGCCACGTGGGATCGACCGAGAGCCGCCCGAGACGGACCGAATCCTCGAGCGTGTCGAGCACGAGGAACGCGGTGCCGATGGCGCACAGCCCGTGCGATTCCTGCAGGATGACTTTGCGCCACTGAAAGGGCACGTTCGCAGAGCGGTACTGGCCGATGGCGGGCAGCATCGCGGGCACGCCGCTCGCCCATGCGCGAAAGCTGTCGCCGAATGCGGTCTGCAGAAACGCTTCTTCCCGTGCGGCGATGCGCTCGTGATAGACGAAGCTCAGCAGCACCACGATCAGCGGCAGGTACCACGTCCCCGAGAGCATGGCGCATCCGAGCGCGACGAGCGTGTTCGCGAGGTAGAGCGGGTGGCGCACGATCGAGTACATGCCGAGCGTCGACAACGAGTCTGCCGTCGGGCGGCGCGTGCCGCGTGTCGACGCGCCGTGCGGCGCGGTACCGACCACGAACGCGCGCATGAACAGCCCGCCCAGGGCGACCGCAAAGCACAGCAGCTCCCAGACAAACGACGTCGGCGCGCGGCCGTCGAACAGGCTGAGCACGAAGAGCGGCACCAACAGGAGCGGCATGTAGCTGCGGCGCCGGAACAGGATGTCTCCGGTAATGGGCAGCTGCTCCGCGATGGGGCTGAAACGGCCGGTTTCTGGCATGAACAGTGCCATATGTTATCGGAACGATGTTTGCTCTGTCAGAAGGGATGGGAATCATCTTCAAAACTGCTGTACACCGGGCATACATAGCGGCCCTCGTTCTGATGTTTATTCCTGGTGTCGCGGGCGCGCAGAAGAAAGCCGCGCCCGGCGTCGACATGCGGCAGATGCTGGCCGTCCAGGTGGCCCTCGATCGCGCGGGGTTCTCCCCGGGTGAAATCGACGGCCGCGGCGGGCCGAAAACGCGGCTCGCGTTGTCGCAATTTCAGAAGTCGGCAAGCCTGCCGGCCACAGGCGTCGTCAACGAGGAAACGCTCGGCGCGCTCCGCACGCCCGCAGAGCCGATTCTGAGCTACACGATCGCGCCGCAGGACGTCGCGGGTCCGTTCATCGGAAAAATGCCCGGAGACATGATGGAAAGTGCCAAACTGCCGGCGCTGACCTACACGACGGCGCTCGAAGCGCTCGCGGAAAAATTTCATGCCAGCCCGGCTTTGATCCAGTCGCTCAATCCCGGCGCGACCTGGGCCGCGGGGGAGACGATCAAGGTGCCTGACGTCGAGCCATTCGAATTGCCGACGAAAGCCGTCAAGGGCGCAGCGGGCGAGATTGAAGTGGTCATCTCCGGCGCCACGAAATCGCTTATCGTCCGGGACGCGGGCGGACAGATTCTGATGCACGCGCCCGTGACGACGGGCAGCAGCAAAGATCCGTTGCCGATCGGCGACTGGAAAGTGACAGGCGTGGCGTGGAATCCCACGTTCAACTACAACCCCGATCTGTTCTGGGATGCCGATCCGGCGCACGCGGAGGCGAAGATACCCGCGGGACCGAATAATCCGGTCGGCGTCGTGTGGGTCGACATCGACAAGCAGCACTTTGGTCTGCACGGCACCCCCGAGCCGTCCACGGTCGGCCGTACCGAATCGCATGGCTGCATCCGCCTGACGAATTGGGACGCGACGAAACTTGGACAGCTCGTGAGTCCGGGAACCACAGTCACGATTCAATGACGACCCGCCGCAAGCGGCGCACGGTTCGGGCCGAAACGATCGCGCCGTGGGTGGCGCTGTCGGTGGTGCTGCTCGTCTGGTGGGCCGGCGCGACGGCGCTGGACTGGGCGAGGGACGCACGCGACGCGGTCCCTGTGCCGTTCAACGCAGGTGTCGATTCCTCAGTACCAAAAACCAAAGCGCTCGATGAGGCTCCGCAAGACGCGGCCATGTCGTCTGGCGGCGCGGGCGGCGCCACCATTTCTGCGAACACGACAGTGCTCGGATCGGATCTCGCCGCTTTACGCAGCCGTTCGCTTGTCGTTCCCGTGCGGGGTCTCGAGTCCGGCGATCTCATGTCGAGCTTCACCGACGCGCGCGGCAGCAGCAGACGGCACGAAGCGATCGACATCCTCGCGCCGCGCGGCACCGAGGTGCTGGCGGTGGAAGATGGAAAGGTCGCGAAGATCTTTACGAGCGACGCGGGAGGGCTGACGCTCTATCAGTTCGATCCGTCAGAAACGTTTGTCTACTACTACGCGCATCTCGACAGCTATGCGCCGGGTCTGAAGGAAGGCTCGATGGTGCGAAGAGGAGATGTCGTGGGAGTGGTAGGCACCACGGGAAATGCGCCGAAGAACACCCCCCACCTGCACTTTGCGATTTCGAAGCTCGATCCCGACAAGCGATGGTGGGGAGGGACCGCGCTCGATCCATTTCTGGTCTGGCGCGATCCCTCTCC
>CAYHHH010000064.1:13278-23701 GCA_964356125.1 uncultured Bifidobacteriaceae bacterium
CCGGCCCCGCCGGTCGACACGAGGTTCGGCGCGCTGCAGCCCTTGCTGGGGTGCGCCGAGTTCCACGACGCGTTGCCGCCGCCCGTGCGGTCGAAGTGACCGACCTGCGCGGCGCCCGTCGCGTTGCTCGTCCAGTTGTTGCACGTGCGATCGTCGCCCGCTGGGAACGCGCGGCCCGCGGTGGTCGAGCCCGTGAGAATGTCGTGCTGATTGAGCGGCTTTCCATCGTCGCCCATATCGCCCGCACCCTTCACCAGCGTGTTCTTCTCAGTCAGCGCCGTGGTCTTGGTCAGGTTGCTGCCGAGCTGCGCGGCTTCGACGGTATCGCCGTGCAGATGCGCGAGGTCGCGCGCGACGATGCCGCCGCGTGCGTTGGCCCACGGCCCCTGGCCGATGCGGTCGCGCGCGTTGACCGCGTTCGGTCCCTGAGTGCTCAGGTACGCGCGCCAGACGCGTTCGCCGGCTCCCGCCAGTCCCGACGCGGCCGCGAGCTTCTGGCAGTGAGCGTCAGCGCCCTGGAGGCCGCCGAGGTTTCCACCGTCCATGCCGACGCTGGTCACAAAGAAGCCCATCGGATTTGCAGGGGGTTTGGCGCCCGGCTGCTGCGCGGCCAACATCGATCCGGCCACGAGGGCAGTGGCGGCGGCAAGAACAAAAACACTTCTCTTCATCTCGGTCTCCTTGTGAAGTCGCGGCGCGACGTGAGGCGCCAAGTCTTGAATTTGATGGTGCTCGCGTGAATTTAACACAACGCGCATCGGTTGCGTCGGGGTCTGACCCCCTTCATCTGGCCTTCATGTAACATCCCTTCGGCGAGAGGCGCGAGGACCAGGACGCTGTTCGCCTCGTTGGTCGCCGGGGACAATGGTCACGTCGTCGGTCATATTTAAGGAAGTTATTTCGCGCGGTCTTTGAAGCCCTCCGCGAGCATCTGCACGCGCGACACGACGCCGCGGCCGACGATGTACAGCGTTTTCTTGTCGCGGCCGGCAAACGCCAGGTTCTGAGGCGGCCGCGGCGTGGGGATCGTTCCGAGATGCTGACCTTGCGGCGAGAAGACCTGGACGCCGGTTGACGCCGCCACATACACGCGCCCCTGGCCGTCGATCGCGAGACCATCGGCGCCGCTTTGCGGAACTCCCGCGGCATTCGGTTTGACGCCTTCGTATTTCGCGAAATTGCGGCGGTTGGTCAGCGTGCCGTCAGGCTGCACGTCGAACGCGATCAGATACTCACCGGCGGAGTTGTTCAGGTAGAGCACTTTCTCGTCGCGGCTCAGAATGACGCCGTTCGGAAAGCCGACGTCGGTCAGCAGTTGCTTCGGCTGCGTCGCGCCGGCCGGCAGATAGTAGAACGCGGCCGGCAGCGGCAGCGGTTCTGCCGGCCGCGGCTGCGCGTTGGCCGAGTCGGTGAAATACATGCCGCCGTTTCTCAAGATCGCGAGGTCGTTCGGCCGGCCGAACGCTTTGCCCTCGTAGTTGTCGATGACGACCTTCTTCGCCGTCTCCGGATAGATGATCGAAAACTTCGTCGATCCCCACGGCACGACCGCCGCGTAGAGCCGGGCTTGTCTGTCGAATTGAAGCCCGGTGGTGCCGCCGGTGTTTTCGAGGAACGTCGAGAACGTGCCGGCATCGTCGATCTTGATCAATCGGTTCGCGTTGATCTCCGAGAAGATGACGCTGCCGTCGGGCAGCGCGATCGGGCCCTCGGTGCCATTGAGCCCTTCCTTCAGAAGTTGAACTTTCGTGCCTCCAGCCACGACGCCAGGAATATCAGGCGCCACCGTGTCCGTTGCCGGAGGCAGCGGTGCGCCCCCGCGTCCTTGCGCCGCGAGCACGACGGAAACCGTGCACATCGCCGCCAGAGTGAGCGCCGTGAATCTCATGCCGAAACCTCCTGAAGATGTCACCATCCGACGGCCTGGCCATCCTTGCGATGGTCAGACCCCGCGCGATAGACGCCGTTCACCGGCGCGTCATCCGTTGCAGTGCGATCGTTGCGCGGCTCCGGCAGGCCCGGATCGCGCGTGAACAAGATCCCCTGATAGCCGCCAACCGACCCGCCGCCGACCGGGCGCGCGTCGTGACCGTTCGCCCGCAGCGCCGCGCCGACACGGTTGAAGAGATTCGCTTCCAGCGACAGCGCGTTCGACGTCTGGCTGTGCGTGAAACGCGCCGCATCGGTCGTCATCTGCACGTTCATCCCGAGATCGATCAGATTGACGATGTGCTGGGCGTGTGTCTCCGGCTGCACGCTGCCGCCCATGTTCCCGAAGGTCATCAGCGGGTTGCCATCCTTCATCACGAATCCGGCGATGATCGAATGGAACGGACGCTTGCGCGGCGCGACGACGTTCGGGCTTCGCGGATCGAGAGAAAACGCGGATCCGCGATTGTGCAGGACGAAACCGAACGGGCCGACGGTGGCGCGGCTGCCATAGACGCTGAACACGCTGTGAATCAGCGACACCATATTGCCCCAGCGATCGGACGTCGTCAGATAGATCGTCCCGCCGTCGAGGCCGCCGCCGACGCGCGGCTTCGATGCGGCGTTCACGTCGATCTGGCTGCACAGCGACGCCGCGTACGACTTCGACAGCAACCGGCTGACAGGGACCGACGCGAATTTCGGATCGGCGTTGTACGCGTAGAGATCCGAGTACGCCAGCTTCTTCGCTTCGACCATCAGGTGCCAGTACATCGGGTTGGACGGTCCCAGCTTTGTGAGACTGTCGCCGAGCTTCGGGACGCACACCTCGAGGATGTTCAGCATCTGCAGCGCGGCGAATCCCTGGCCCGGCGGCGGCAGCTCGAACACGTCGTACCCGTGATAGCTCGTCGAAATCGGATCCACCCATTCCGGCTGGAAGTCGGCGAGGTCCGACCTGGTCATCACGCCACCGCCGGCCTGCACTTTCGCGACGATGGCGTCCGCGATGTCGCCGCGATAGAACGCATCGCGTCCGCCTTGCTGCAGCAGGCGTAGAGCTTTGGCTAGCGCCGGATTGCGGATGATGCTGTACAGATCGGGTGCGCGGTCGCCGTTCAGGAACGTGTGCCGCGAATCGGCGTCGGCCGCCAGGCCATTTGCGGCGCTGCGCAGATCGGCATGGCGGCGTTCGGCCTGTCCCCAGCCTTCTTCGGCGAGCCGTGCCGCGCGCTCGAACGTGTCTTTGAACGTCAGCGTCCCAAAGCGCTTCAGGAGCGCGTCGTATCCGGCAATCGCACCCGGCACCGTGGCCGAGTTCACTCCGGCTCCCGGAACGCTCTTCACGCCGAGCCTGTCGGTGAAGAACTGAGGCGTCCATCCGGCGGGCGCCCACCCGGCCGCGTTCAGCGCGTAGAGCGTGTTGTCGCGCGCCGACCACACGAGCGCAAACAGATCTCCGCCGATGCCGGTGTCGTTTTGCGACGTGACGTCGAGCACCGCGCCCGTTGCGACCGCGGCGTCGATGGCGTTTCCGCCGCGCTGCAGAATCTCGAGGCCCGCTTGCGCCGCGAGCGGATCGCTCGTTGCGACCATGCCGTGACGCGCGAGCACCTCCGATCGCCCCTGCGCCGCCCATCCCTGCGCGCGCGAGCCGGGGACAGCGTCGATCGTGGCGGTCGGCGTGGGTTGATCGGGGGAGGGGATGCCAAACGGATGCGGCGACTGCGCAATGCCGCCCGCCACCCAGACCGCAACGCCTGCAAGGGAAACGCGCAAGGCAAGATGTTTCATTGAAGTGCGTCGATTCTAATCGAAACCGGAGAGGCGCAGCACTTCGGCCGCACGCAACAGCACGGCATCAGGCTACCGCAAGATGTGAGAATATTCGCGCGTGGGCAACCTCAAAAGGAAAGAGTACGAGAATCTGCTCGAGCCGATGGAGGTCGAGCTCAACAACCTGGCCCATTGGCTGAAGCATACGGGCGGGCGCATGCTCGTGTTGATGGAGGGCAGGGACACGGCAGGCAAAGGCGGGGTGATCGGCACGATCGCCGATCCTCTCAACCCCCGTCAGGTCCGCATCGTCGCGCTCGCAAAACCGACCGAGCGGGAGCAGACGCAGTGGTACTTCCAGCGTTATGTTGCGCATCTGCCGGCGGCGGGCGAGCTCGTGCTGTTCGATCGAAGTTGGTACAACCGCGCGGGCGTCGAGAAGGTGATGGGCTACTGCACGAGCGCCGAGTACGAGTTGTTCCTGAAGCAGGCGCCGTTGTTCGAGCAGATGCTCGTCGATGACGGCATCCTGCTATTCAAGTACTGGCTGACGGTGGATCAGGAACAGCAGGAAGAGCGGTTCGCGGAGCGGGCCGCGGACCCGCTGAAACGCTGGAAGCTGTCACCGATCGATTTCGACGCGCGGACGCGCTACGTCGAGTACGGGCAGGCGCGTGATGCGATGTTCGACGCGACGCACACGCCGCACGCGCCCTGGGTGGCTGTCGACTTCAACGATCAACGCCGCGGACGGCTCACCCTCATTCGCCACTTGCTCGACCATACGCCGGACGTGACGTTGCCCGTAGAGCCGCTCGAATTGTCGCCGCTTGCGGGCGAGCCGCACAAGGATCAGTTCAACGGACCCGTGAAGCCGATCAGCGGCCCGTAGGCCCCGAGGGATAGAAGGCGCCCTTAGCTGGCGGTTTGATCGACACGTTGATGAATTTGCGGAACCTGACAGGCGTCCCATTCAGCGTCGCCGGCTGGTACTTCCAGGTTTTCGTCGCGGCTAACAGGGTCGAGTCGTAACGCGGAGTAATTGACGTCCTCATGGTGGCCGACTCCACGTCGCCGAACTCATTGACAATCACTTCCAGGACGCCCTCTCGCAGCGCGGTCATGTCCCCTTGGAACGGCGGCAGCAACTGCCGCACGGTCGCAGGCAATGACACACCCGGTTCCGTGCCCGCGTAGATCGTCTTGACCGCAGGCGCGGCGGCGGCCACCGCCACGGGCGGGGCAGGCGGCGCCGGTGGAGGGGCAGCCGCCTTGACGCTCAAGTCCCGAAAGCCGGCGGCGAGGGTGCGGAGATCGAGGAGCGGCGGATTCCCGGCGGCCGCTCCCAAATCGGGATCGGCGAGCGCCGTCAGCACGCGATCGAATTGCGCGGCGGCGGACGGAAAATCGCCGCGATCGTACGCTGTTCGCGCGCGCGCATATTCCTGCTGCACGATCGACGGCAGCATTCGCTGTCGTACCGCAGCAAATGCCGAACGCAGGCGCGGCGACATGAAGGCATCGGCGGGACGGTATAAAAGGTCAACGGTCAGTACGGCTTCGATGGCGCGCTCGGCGTCGGACATACGTCCCAGCGCGAGCAGGCAGAACGCTTGGTACTGATTGACGGCCATGCGGCCTGAGGGTTCGGTGTTGTCCGAATCGAGCCGGCCGAGCATCGCCAGTGCCTCCTCGTAACTTGCCGCGGTATAGAGATCGCGCGCGGCGGCGACCGAATCCTGCGCGTACAGGCCGGTCGTCGACAGCAGAAGGATGCAGGAGACGGCGAATGAGGTTCTCATTTTTTTGTCATATCGACGCTGAGCCGTACGGGTGAGCGCGTCGTCACCGTGATCGTCCGGCGCTGCTCGCCAAGCTCGGCGTTTCGAAATACCACCTCATGCGGGCCCACCGTGAGGGGGTGGTTACCGATAGGCGTATCACCGACGTTCTGCCCGTCAATGGACACGCTGGCCCAGGGAATGGCGTTCAAGGACACAGTCCCCTTCGGCAGGGTGACGGCGATCGCGGAGGTGCGCCCGGGGGACACCTGCACCGTGCGCGTTTCGCGGAAGCCCACAGCGTCATTCACAAGCTCAATCTCGTGCCTGCCGGCGGGCAGCATGATCGTGTCTATTCCGCTGTTGCCGACGAGGCGTCCGTTCTCGTGCAGGTCCACGACGAGGGGCGCCGTGACCGTGAGCCATCCCGACGCGACCGCGCCCGCCGGCATGCCCATGGGCACCATGAGCGACGCCGGCACCCCCGCCTCGATGACGACCTTCTGGCTGATCGAACCGAGATCGTTCTCGAACGTCACTGTGTGATCTCCCGGAAGGAGCTCGCCGATCGTCATGGGAGTTGTTCCGACGAGCGTGCCGTCGATGCTGACGCGTGCTCCGGGAGGCTCAGTCCGCACGTGCAACCGGCCCAGGTCCGCGCCGGCTTTCGGCATGTCCAGGTACTGGGACACTTCCGCGCCCGCCGCAATGTTGATCGGAATGGTGCGCGACTCACCGTTCGCCCGGATGACCATGGCATGGGCGCCCGCGGTCAACGCGAGCGTGAGCGGTGATTGCCCACGTGCCACGCCATCGATCTCCACTTCGGCGCCCGGCGGGTCTGTGGTGACCGTCACCGTCCCGGTCGCGACAGGAGGCGCGGCCGCCGAGCGCGACAGGCGTTCGCGTGCCGCAAAGAGCCCCGCTGTCGTCGCCGCGAGCAATGCCACAACCGCCGCGATTCGCTTGATGCGTCGCATCCGAGTGTGTGCCGATTTCATGACGTCCTCTTTGTCATCGGTTTCCGGTGCCTCATCGAATGTTCCCGCCGACTGTTCTTTCGGCAACGGCGGGGGCTCGTAGGGCTCGCGCGGCGTCGGCGGCGATGCCGGCGAAGCGGGAAACCACTGCACGACCGTTTTCAGGCGATCGGGGTCGGCATGACGTTTCGCATCCTGCGACACCACCTGGCCGAAGGCAGCCTGCGCGTCGAATGCGGAACGAAATGAGTTGCGCGCTTCCAACTGGAGCGTGCGCCGCAGCCAGTCGCGTACTGGTGATGGCAGCGGCTCGCTCGTGCCGTCTGTGGCGTGCGCGCAGGCCGATGCAACCAACTGCTCGACCTGTTGTGGATACTCCTCGTCACGAATCGGTCGCGCCAGAAGCAGAGAGAGCGCAACCATCCCGACCTGCACGAGATCTGTTCGTTCGTCGAACCGGGGCGGCCCGGCGTCCGCGGGCAGCGCGACGCGCAATTCCCTCCAGTATCGTTCGCGCGAATATTTCAGTTGTTCGAGCGCGGCGCCCAGCGGGTATTCAACGACACTCAGTTGCCCGCGCGGCGTGACGAACAGTCGCTCGAGTGCAATCGCGCCGTGCGCGATGCGTGTGTGTTGGTGCAGCGCCGCGACAGCCGCGATGAGCTGTCGAACGAGATGCAGCGCTGCGCTTACATCGAAGACCGGGCCTGCGCCCTCGACATCCGTCAGGATCCTGATCAGCCGATCGCCCTCGGCGCCATCGGACATCAGCGTCACGGTGCCGTGCCCGTCGTTGAGTTTGTCGATCCTCCTGATGCGGGCGAAAGACGGATGCTGGAAATCCGAGAGCCGCGCGAAGCGCTCGCGCAAGGCGAACTCGAACGCCGGTATGGCGGTGATCTCGTGCCGGAAGCACAAGATTTCCATGGGGGTGGCGCTACCGAGGGGCGCGGCGCCGCGGTAGCGCCGGCCCAGGCCATCCTCGAAGTCACGGAGTACGCCGCTGGCTTCGCTCTCCGTTACCGGCACTCGCAACATTGCGAACCGCAATGCCGAAAACGTGCCCGCCCGGAATGTCACACCATGCCCGACCGGTCTTTCGCGTAAGTCGCGCTGAGCGTGCTGTTTCCGAGAATGCTGCGCAGGACCGTACGATTCACGCCGCGTATTTCCGGTTGCAGAACTGGTGGGCGAACCACCAATGCCGTCATTGCAGGATTGTGTGGCGAGGACAGGAACAATGGGGGACTATCGCGCGAACAGTGCGACCCCGCACGCGAGCACAGACATCAATGACGCCGCGATGGCCACCACGAGCAGCCAACGGGCCCGAGCCTCGAGCACCTCGCCCGCAGTGGTCAGTGCCGCGACCTGCGTGCTGATGCGCGTGAGCAGTTCCGCGGTTTCACGGTCGCGCTGCTCGAGCACCGCGACACGATCGGCAAGAGCCTGAATGTCATTTCCGGACGCCGCCGCGGGCGGGTGAACCTTCGTCCCTGACAGCAGCGCCTCCGTCGATCGCAGGATGGCCGGCGCATTCGCCAGGATCGTGTCCCAGGGAATCGCCTTCAACGCCAGGAACCACGGAATGCCCATGCCACTAATCCTAGTCGACGAGGCGGGCGCCGTGTTCGCTAGTCGGTAACCACTGTCGCGGCGCGCATTTCAAAGGAACGACCGAACAGGTTATTCGGCAGATAGAACACGAGTTCCACGCCTTCGACAGGGTGAGTCAAAAGGTGCGTGTCTATTTCCCGAAAATACGCCGGGTAGTAATCGCCAACCCAATCGTCAGAATTCAGAACGCAGAAGACGATCCGTCGAGCTGTGCGCTCCGGATCAAACGCATCGAGCTGACGGACAACGTTGGCCAATGTCCTGCTGAGTTTCGACAAGTACTGCGCGCCAAGTTCAGTCGGCGTTTTGCTCGCCATTGGCCTTGCCGAGTAGACCCGGCGGCGACGCCCGGCCTCGTCCTCGGAGAGGTTGATCGTGTTTACTTCGCAAAGCACGCGGCGGCCTTCGTGAATTGCTTCGATATCGGGCGTTGGCCGATCGGCTCGGCCAACAAAACGAATGTTCGAGCAGCCGATGCTGCGGAGATACGCATAGCCGCGCGCTTCGCTTAAGACGTCGAAGAGGCTCTGCCATCCACGCCCTTTGTTCGTGCTCGGCCTCGCGAGATGTGCTGAGGTTGTGTCGCGCAGCGTGTTCCACGCATCCGCATCGAGCGCAGACAACACATCTTCAATCTTGCGGAACGCTGCGAGCTCCTGGCTGTTCTCCCGCAGGCGCTCCTCGAAGTTCTGAAAATAAGCGTTTGGGCTCGCGGGGTCGCTCAACCTGTCCTTCAACGCGAACACGCGCGCCAATTC
The DNA here is from genome assembly GCA_964356125.1 of uncultured Bifidobacteriaceae bacterium. GTDB lineage: Bacteria > Acidobacteriota > Vicinamibacteria > Vicinamibacterales > JAMQPK01 > JAMQPK01. The sequence goes on from CAYHHH010000064.1 coordinate 22,120, forward strand.
CTGATGCAGAACCAACGTCGAAATGGGTGCTGGCATGGGCAGGGGTGGCTCCGGCGGTAGGTCGGGAAAAAGCCCAGGCATCCAGCGCGACGCCAAGGCGGCCGGGAACGTCATGAACAACGAATCGCGCGGCCCCTCCGAAACGAGAACGCCGCGATCTAGCAGCGCCGATACGACGCGTCGCGCGTGGCGATCGGTCACGCCAAGAAGGGAAGCCACATCGGCGCGCGGAAGCTCCCCGCGGAACAGCACGGCTTCGAGAACCTGGCCGGACGTCAGCGGCAGCGCACCCACTTTGATTTCCTCTTCCGCCCACGCCATGATCCGTCCCCGCAGACGGTCAGGCTGTACAAGTTCCTCCATGAATCGGACCTGGTCGAGGCAGGTCTTCAGGAAGAACTCGGTGAACGTCGCGAGCGCCTCTTCGCTCAACGCGCCGCGACCGTCCAGGTCGTTGCGGCGCGGGTTGTCGCAATTCATCAGGTGCTGCTTGTAGTGACCGACGTTGCGTGCAAGGCCGCGCGCAACCGACCAGACCGCGCCCGTGTCGAGAGTCTCGAGGAGAACCGCGTGCGACATGAGCCTGGCGACACGGCCATTTCCGTCCACGAAGGGGTGAATCCAGAGCAGACGGTGATGCGCTGCTGCAGTCGCGAGGATGGCCTCTGACTTCCCGAGCGGCGTCAAGATTTCCTCAAAGCGTTTCAAGAAGCGCGGGACTGCACCAGCGCTCACCGGAATGTGCTGCCCTACCTTCACGTCGTCGCGTCTCAATTCGCCGGGCACCACCCGAACTGTCCTCCCGGTTAAGGGGTCGGATGCGACGAGCAACTCGTCCGGCAGCAGTTCACTGAAGCGAAGGTGCAGGTCACGAATGCCCGCCACCGTCGTTGCTTTGCCGCGCAGATGCCCTTCATCGATCCAGCGCTGCACCGTGATGTGCGCCCGGGCTTCGTACTGGAGGTCCCTCTTCCTGGGATCGTGACTGTATTCGCCTGCAAGGGCCTTTTCGATGTCGACCGGATGAGTCGCGTGACCCTCAATCAGGTTGGAGTAATAGCAATTCATGGCTCGCACGAGATCGGCCAGCGGCGCCATGACCCCCGAGGGGAAGCTGCGTCGGAATCCGGCAGACGCGCTGACCAGTTCGAGCGCCAGATCGCTTAAGGCCTCGCGGTGCCTGCAACTCTCCGAAAGAAGAAGGGGCTCCATGGACGATGGCATCTCGCCACGGTCTTTGACCGGCTCGATGTCCGCTTTGATGTCCGCTCGCGTATCATCCATAAAACCATGTTTAACAGCAAATTAGTAATACTTCAAGCGATTAGACTTACCGTTAAATGTCCGCTTTGATGTCCTACAGCTTGGTTGATATGAAGGACCCTGATGACAACAAAGGCCGCCATTTCTGGCGGCCCCTGGTCAGGCCGGTGTCGTGAGGCAAGACAGACTTTGCTGACGGGTGGGTCGCTCGATGTTGGCTTGCCTGGACGAAGCTCGCTCGCGCGTCTCGCGAGCGAAGTCTGGTGCGGAAGAGGGGATTCGAACCCCTACGGGATTTCTCCCGCCAGCCCCTCAAGCT
>CAYHHH010000065.1:0-2970 GCA_964356125.1 uncultured Bifidobacteriaceae bacterium
CAATTTCAGGACATCGGGCCTTCACGATAACTTGAGGCGCCAATTTGGCACCTCATCCGATGCCGATGCACGAGCCGGAGGGGGCTGAATTCGCGAGAGAGGATCGTGCCGCGCTGGCCGTCGATCTCAGTCAGGAGTCCTTCGACCTGCTGGCCCGACGGCACGCAATCGCACGCGTGTCCGGAGCGCGTCTTCGAGGGGGCGGTCGTGTTCCCCGCAAAAACCCACGTGCAAGTGTCGCTGCCAGCCCTCGGCGTACTCGAACTCACCGGACATCGTGCCGACCTCTCGGTCGAGCTTCGTGGCGAGTTCCAGATAGGAGTCCTCGCCCTGGCTTTTGTCCAGCCACTCTTTCTGGCTCTTGTGATGGGCCAGCATGGCCTGCTTGCGCGCGACGAGATCGCTCACGTCGACGAAGATGTCGGGTTTCACGATCTGACCCAGTGGGCCGCGATTCGGGTAGGGCTGCGCGTGATACACGGTCACTGCGGTGTCGATGGCCGGCCGCAGCGGGTCCACCTCCCAGTTGGGCGCGCCGCGTCCGAACGCGGCCGTCACGGCGAGGCGGCACGTGTTGGTGTGATCCTCCATGTAATCGACCGGGGGATGGGTCAGGAGAATCGTCGGTGCGACCTCGCGCAGGACAGAGGCGAGCTTGGCCAGCGTCTGCCTGTCGTAGAAGATCCCGAAATCGTCGCAGATGCTCTCGTGGAACACCGCGCCCATGCTCTCGGCCGCGGCCCTGGCTTCGCCTCGACGCATCGTGCTGATGGTCTCGCGGTCGTACTGCGTGGTGCCGCAGCAGCCGTTCGCGACGTTCATGTAGTGGAGCTCGTAGCCGGCTTCTCCGAGGAGCAGGAGTGTCCCGGACATGCGGTACTCGATGTCGTCCGGATGCGCTCCAATGGCGAACGCCGTCCTCTTCGCCTTCGACCCGGACGCGGCCATCAGTGCATCTCCACGACGCATTCGCCGATGCCGCCGCGCAGGAAGTTGAACTGCACGTCAGGGTGGTCCGCCAGAAGAGACATCGGGACGCTGGTGTCCACGATCTTCTTCGAGATCATCAGGGTCGTGAGCCGCTTCCCGAACGCGTTGTCGTGGGCGGTTCCGTGCCAGATGGAGACTTTGTCGCTTTGCCAGGTCTCGACCGGTCCGACGGTCACGGCCTGCGTCGGAACCCCGGTCACGACGCCGCCGCCCGAGGTGCGTGCGTTCTGGGTGATGGTCAAAGGATGGAGGTCGACGACCCGAGTCGCAAGCCTTCTGTACTCGTCGACCGACGGGGGTTCGTCCTCGTACGGCGCCGCCCGCTTCACTGGATCGTTGAAGGCCCAATGCTTGACGTCGCCCTGCCCGCCCTGCATGACGAGGCAGCGCGCGAGCTTCCACGAATCCCGATACGCTCGCGTGTCGGCTTTCGGGAAATGGAGATTGGCTTCGGGCATGCGGAGATCCGGGCGAACGCGGTCGAAGAGCAGCTCGCGATCGGTGCGGGCGAAGCTGAGCGGAAAATCCTCCGAGACCTCCCGTCCGTCCATCACCCATTCGTCCATGCCCCAGAAGTGGCAGTGGGTGAGATCGAGCTCGAGCTCGTTGACCAGGCGCGCAACGAGCGGGAGTTGCTCGGTGGGACCGATGGGGCCACAGACACCCGTGGGCTGATCCGCGCTGGCCCGCCTCCAGGCGGTGATGTACTCGAGCGCTTCGGCGAGATAGAAGTCTTCCACGGTGTCGTAGCATTTCACCGTGAAGCCTTCACGAGACAGGCCCAGCAGATCTTCGATCGAAAGCCTCGCGGCCTCGTCGAGGATCTCTCGATTCAGCGTGGTGTAGTCCCACCAGTGTTCGGCGACGATGCTCTTGGGTCTCATGTTCACGGTTCTCTAGCTGAGCTCGCTCAGCTTCACGGGGCGCCCTTCACTCGATGAACGATCGGCGGCGAAGACGACCCGGTGGCTTTCGAAGGCCGTGTCGAAGTCGGTGAGGGGCATCGCGCGACCTCCGCGGATGGCGTCGACGAAGGCCTGAAACTGCGCCTGATAGGGGTGGTCGCTCACATCACCCGAGTCGATGAGCGTTGTTTCCAGCGTGCTCCAGCGCGCTTTGGCCATGCCGCCGAGCTTGTTGGAAAAGAATCGGTTGTCGAGAATGCTCCCCTCGCTTCCAACAAGGTGGAGATGGAAGTAATACGGCTGCAGGCAGTCGATACAGGAGGCGACCTTCCCGACGCGGCCGTCGCGGAACTTGAGGAGGGTCACGCTCGTGGTGTCGTATTCATAGGGCTCGAAGGTCTCGGACTTCGACCGCGTCTTGTAGCTCGTCACCTCTTCGACCTCGCCTCCCATGAACCAGAGGAGCGCATCGAGGGCATGGCAGCCCGCGGTGAGAAGGCTGCTCGCACCGAAGTCGCTCTTGACGTTCCACTGGAATTGACCGTACCAGGGGCCGATTCCGTGATAATAGTCGACCTCGCCATAATGCAGGTCTCCCAGAAGGCCCTGGCCGAGCATGGCGTTGACGAGCGTGAAGTGGGCGCTGTACCGACACTCGAAGCAGACGCAGGCCTGGAGTCCCGCCTTCCTGGACGCGGCACTGCCAAGAGCGTCCCGGATGGCCTTCGCGCCCTCGAAGTCGATGCTGACGGGCTTTTCGATGATCAGGTGCTTGCCGGCGTTCGCCGCCGCGATGGCCTGCCCGGGATGGAGCGGGTGCGGCGTGCAAATGTCGATGACATCGAGGTCCGGGTCTGCCAACATGGCTTCGTAACTCGTGTAGGCTTTGAGTGGAGTACCGAATTGCGCCTCGAGGTCGGCCTCCGTGTGTTCACGGCGCGAACACACGGCGGTCACGTTGGCGCCGCTGACGTTCTTGAAGCTTTCGATGTGAGCGCCGGCGACCCAGCCGAGACCCACCACGCCGATTCGGAGATCGCTCATGGTCGCCCTCTGGTCCGTAGAATGGATCTGT
>CAYHHH010000065.1:3070-23455 GCA_964356125.1 uncultured Bifidobacteriaceae bacterium
GCCGTCTGACAGAAGCGAAACTCGACTGAACACCTTGAGGAAGAAGCCATGAGAAAAACACAACGAGTGACAGCCGCATTCGCGATCGTTCTTCTCACGTGTTTGGGAATGCCCCTGGCGCAGACGCCGGCGCATGCCGAAATGCCGCGAGGTTTCACGCCCCTGTTCAACGGCCAGGACTTGACCGGCTGGAAGGGGCTGGTGGGCGATCCGAAGACGCGCGCTGCCATGTCGCCGGATGAATTGGCCGCGGCGCAAAAGGATGCGGATGAAGACATGCGGGCGCACTGGAAGGTCGTCGGCGGCGAGCTGCAGTTCGACGGCAAAGGCAAGAGCCTGTGCACCGGCAGGGATTATGGCGACTTCGAGCTGTACGTCGACTGGAAGATTCTCGAAGGTGGTGACAGTGGTATCTATCTGCGCGGCAGCCCGCAGGTTCAGATCTGGGATACCAACTTTGAAGACTACTTTCGTCTTGGTGCCGAAAACGGCTCGGGGGCCTTGTGGAACAATGCGAACAACCCACGCTTCCCGCTCGTGAAGGTAGACACGCCAATCGGGCAATGGCATACGTTCTATATCCGCATGGTTGGCGAGCTGGTGACCGTCAAGCTCAATGGGCAGCTTGTCGTTGACAACGTGGTCATGGAGAATTTCTGGCAGCGAGACCTGCCCATCTATGCGCGCGGGCAGATCGAGCTGCAGAGCCACGGCAACTCGCTGTACTTCCGCAATCTGTATGTTCGCGAGATTCCAACGGACGAGGCCAACGCAATCCTCGCCGCACGTGGCAGCGAGGATGCGTTCGAGACGATTTTCAACGGACGCGACTTCACCGGCTGGACTGGCGATGTGGAGGATTACGAAGTCGTAGATGGGGCGATCGCGAGCAAGGCCGGCAAGGGTGGGACCGTCTTCACGGAAAAGGCGTATGCGGATTTCATCGCGCGCTTGGAATTCAAACTGCCGCCTGGCGGCAACAACGGCCTCGCGATTCGCTACCCTGGCCAAGGCCAACCGCACCTGGAGGGCCTCGAGGTCCAGGTCATCGATTCGGAGCATCCGAAATACGCCACGCTCGATCGGCGGCAATATCACGGTTCGGTGTACGGTCTCGTCCCGGCGCATCGAGGCTACTTGCGCGCGACGGGCGAATGGAACTTTCAACAGGTCACCGTCCGGGGCTCGAATATCAAGGTCGAGTTGAACGGCTTCACGATTCTTGACGCCGATCTCAGCCGGGTGACTGAATCGAAGGACGGCGTGGTGCTGCCGGGCGCGAGACGCACGAGCGGGCATTTCGGTTTCGCGGGACACGATGATCCGGTCGCGTTCCGCAATGTTTCCATTCGCGAGCTACCGGGCGAACCGGCCGTGCCGCCGTCGCGTGAAACGGCCACGAGTCCCACCGACGGTCCGATCAAACTCTTCAACGGCCGCAACCTGGACGGCTTCTACGCCTGGATACGCGACCTGAAATACTCCGATCCGAACAAGGTGTTCACGGTCCACGAAGGCATGCTCCGCGTGTCCGGCGAAGGATACGGCGGACTGATCACCAATCGCCCGTATCGCGACTATCACTTGATCGTCGAGTTCAAGTGGGGCGAGAAGACATGGGGAGATCGAGTGGATCGCGCTCGAGATTCCGGCATTCTGCTGCATGGCTGGGGCCCGGACGGCGGTTACGGTAATGCCTGGATGGGGTCGATCGAAGCACAGATCATCGGAGGCGGCGTCGGCGACATCCTCGTTCTGCCCGGCACGGACCCCATCACCGGACAAGTCTTCCCGATATCGCTGACGGCGGAAATCACGAAAGACCGAGATGGCGAAAGAGTCTGGAAGCGAGGTGGCGAGCGGACCACGATCTCCAGGGGTCGCGTCAACTGGTACGGACGCGACGAGGACTGGGCGGACAAGATCGGTTTCCGCGGGAAGGTCGATGTCGAGAGTCCGTACGGCGCGTGGACGCGACTGGAAGTGATCGCCGACGGAGGACACCTGATCTACAAGGTGAACGGCGTTGTGGTGAACGAAGCGTTCGACGCCAAACCTGACTCTGGCAGGATCCTGCTGCAGACCGAACAGGCCGAGATGTTTGTGCGGCGATTCGAACTGTGGCCGTTGGGTAAGGCACCGACGGACGAGTCGAAAGACACGAGATAATCGGAAGGCCCGGAGGCCGGCACTCGGCCCCGTCGCGCGCGGAGGTCGCCTTCGGCGTGCCGAATATCCTCAATATTCATGTGACCCGACGCTCAGGCGCCTTATGGCGTTGGCGGCGCAACAAGCTGACGCTGCCGGCGCCGCGTCGGACTAGCTCCCATCGCGCAGACGGTTACGTACGCCGCTCTTCCTTGATGGCATCGCACCAGAGATCGAGCGTCAGATCGCCGCGTTCGGGCGGCCCTGCCAAGTAGGGGCGCACCTCGTCGACATACCGTTTCCGCAGCAGTTCCAGATCTAACGGTACGGTCGAGGCCAGGTACTTCACATCTTCCATATCGACGTCGGAGTTTCTGCTCAACTTGCTGAGTGCCAGGTCGTGTGCCTCCAATACAAGGAACTGCAGTTTCTGAAATGACCCCTTCAGGACCTCTTTCAGGCATAAGGCAGCGTGTCGGCCGTGAGACCCGTGAGCAGATTCCAGTGCATCGCGGTTGCAGAACGATTGGCGTGGAAATACCGCTGTTCGGCGGAGGTGAGACGCCGAGACAGCACATCGGTCTTTGCCAGCCTGGCATCCTCGAGTGTGCGTTCCCAGCGAGTGAGCGTGCTGGTGGATTCACTGGCGCCCTGCTTTTCAGCAAGTTCTCTTGCGAGACTGACAAGGAAGCCGAGCCGATTCTGCAGGTTCTGACGCTTCGCGTGCTCGACCAGCCAATTCCAGTCCAGCTTCGGGTAGTGGAGCAGCAGCCAGGGCAGCGCTTCTGTGAGTCGAGGCTCCAATTGGTCCTGCTGAAGCGCCCCTAGCAGGAGCGCCGCAGGGTTCTCGCGACGGCCAGACTTCGACAGATAGGAAAATCCCGGATACCCCAGCGCCCCAAGGCTTGCGGCGAACGCCTGAGGATCGAAGGCAGGCTCGTTCCGTAACGGCAGCGACGTAGCTGGAACCCGTGTGTGCCTGGCGAGGCGTTTGACGAGATCCTCCGGCACGGGGCGAAGGCCGCTTTCCATGAGCGACAGATACGGTTGAGACACCCCGAGCTTGGCGGAAGCCTGCTTCTGGGTCCACGTGAGCTGTTGGCGCGCCTCGCGGAGTTCCTGGTTCGTCACGTCACTATATTACAACTATTGTAATATTTAATCAATTCGGAAATCAACGTGGTAAGGGCAGCCGAGTTTCTGGCGCAGTTCTCGGCTCGACGTCCGTAGGCAGCCCGCCATCGAAGCGGCCGTCACCGCGCACAGCGCCCGGAAGGAAGCGGTCCGGGAAAGGGATGATCCCGTTTGCATAGGCACTGTTCGACCGTACCGACGGCGTGGTGGCTACGGGAGAGACGCACTTTCAGCAGGTGTGGGAACTCTCATGTCATTTGCGTGAGTGATGCCCGAAATCGGCCTGAGTGTTGATCTGAGCCGAATGACGATGCTGCCGCGAGGCTTGCTTATGGCCCGGCCGCCGGCCGTTTGACTGCGGCATTCATCCGCTCACGCCATGCCGCTGCGGCTTTCCACGTCGTCTCGTCCGCCCGCAGCGGATCGAACCGCGTTGAATCGAACTCCACGTAAATCCTGTTGTACAGATCCTGATCGAACGCGGGATTGCGCGTGTTCTCCTGCGCGCCCTGAGACACGCGCCAGTCGCGCAGACGTTGACCGAGCGCGCTCGCGCGCGCAGGTTCCCGCGCCGAGAGATCCCGCGTCTCGGCGACGTCCGCATCAAGATCGAATAACTCAACGCGCTCGGCGTCATAGTGCTCGACGAGCTTCCACCTGCCGTCGCGCACGGCGCCGGCCGGACGGCTGCCCTGATTCGTGTAGTGCGGAATGTGCCAGAAGAAGGTGCGCGAACTCGACGAAGGCTTCCCCGTGCGGAGCAGGCGCGCCTGGCTGATTCCGTCAATATTCCGGGGGGTAGGGGCCCCCGGATCAACATTGTTCGGCGTCGCGCCGGCGAGCTCGAGCAGCGTGGGCATCCAGTCGGTGTTCACCAGCGGCGCGTCGATCACTTGTCTCGTCGCGAGGCCAGGACCGCGGACAATGAGCGGCACACGCAGGCCGCCCTCATAGAGGTAACCCTTGCCTGCACGGAACGGCGTGTTGTGCGTGACACGCGGGTGCGGCCCTTCCGGCATATGCAATCCGCCGTTGTCGCTCGTGAAAATGAAGATGGTCTGCTCCCGGAGACCTGCAGCGTCCAGGTGCGCGAGCAGGCGGCCGACGCTGTCGTCGAGCGTCTGGATTGTTGCCGCGTACGCGGGCTCGAACGCTGTGCTGTGTGCCGCGATCAGATCCGGCTTCGCCGACAGAAACGGGATGTGCGGGTTGTTGTGGGCGAGGTACAGAAAAAACGGCCGATCGCGATGTGCGTCGATGAAGCGTTCGGCCTCGCGCGTCAGGTCGTACTCGCCTTTGCCGCCTTCCGTATCGCTCGGCTTCGTGGTGGCCTGGCCGGCGTGGTACACGTCGAACCCCTGATCCTGTGGCGTGAACCCCGCTCCTCCGAGGTGCCACTTGCCGATCGCCGCCGTTGCGTACCCTCTGGCGCGCAGGCTCTCGGCCAACGTGGTCTCCTCGAGCGGCAACTGCTGGCGCATCGGCGGGTGCAGCAGCTTCTGAGACGCCGCATCCGCGCGGCCGGGAAGATACGTCGTCAGGTGAAGCCGGGCCGGCGTGCGCCCGGTCATGATCGCCGCGCGCGACGGAGAACAGATGGGGGAGGCGACATACGCGGTGGTGAACCGCAGGCCCTCGGCCGCGAGCCGGTCGAGATTCGGCGTTCGATGATCGGTACGGCCGTACACGCCGAGATCGTTGATCCCCAGATCGTCGGCAAGGATGAAGACGATGTTGGGCGGGCGCGACTGCGCGACGGCCCGGTGATGCGGAGCCGCGGCGATCCACAGGAAGGAAGCCGCTATTGCGGCGACCCGGGCGCTGAGACGTAATGCAGGCATTGGCACGGAGTATAACGCCGGGCGGAATCCCATCGCGCTGACGGTTACGGACGCCGCTCTTCCCTGATGGCATCGCACCAGAGATCGAGCGTCAGATCGCCGCGTTCGGGCGGCCCTGCCAGGTAGGGCCGCACCTCCTCGACATACCGCCCCCGCAGCAGTTCCTTCCCCCGCCGCGGGTGACTTAAAGCTGAAGCCGATCCGCTTCCTTGCGGGGATGGACGGTGTCATCAGCTCCCAGGATCTTGAGGTCACAATCTGTGACCTCAAGATTACAAACTCAGCTTAAGGTCTTGTCTGCTTGCCCGAGATCGGCCTGAGCATTCGCCTTGAGGACATCATGGCGCGGTATCATCTCTCTTGGTAGGTGATACGAGACATGCCACCTCTGAGCGTTGTCATCCAGACGTTGCGAGCCGGGAAAGCCCGGCTACGACAGGAACGGATTGCCGCATCGCTCGAAGACAAGGTGCAAGCTGTCCTCACGGCTCAGCGCGTCTACATGGAATATCACGCCCTGAACCAATATCTTCTCCGGTCCGCTGTGCTCCTCTTCGCTGGCGCGATGCTGGCGTCCGCGGCCATGCCATTCGCGCAGAGCAAGGTCGCTGTGCCACGTCAGGTTCCCACATTCCGCGTCGATCCCTTCTGGCCGAAACCGCTGCCAAACAGATGGATTCTCGGCGCCGTCGCTGGCGTTGCCGTCGACTCGCGCGATCATGTATGGATCACTCATCGCCCATCTACGCTGCAGCCGAACGAAACGCGATCGATCTGGAAAGCCGCGCCGCCTGTGCTCGAGTTCGATGCGAATGGCGTCCTCGTGAATTCGTGGGGAGGCCCCGGCGCAGGCTTTGACTGGCCGCAATATGAACACGGCATTTACATCGACGAGAAAGACAATGTGTGGCTCGGTGCCGGCGGAGAGAAAGACGCGCACATCCTGAAGTTCACGCGCGATGGCAAGTTCCTGCTGCAGATCGGGAAGCCGGGACAGGGAAAGGGCAGCAACGACACCGCGAACCTCGGCGCGCCGGCCAACATGGTCGTCGATGCGGCGGCCAACGAGCTCTACGTGGCGGATGGCTACGTCAATCACCGCGTCATCGTGCTTGATGCGACGACGGGTGCGTATAAGCGCCACTGGGGCGCATACGGTAATGCGCCAGATGATGGGTTCTTTACGCGCGCGGGGGAGACGCTGCCGGGACCGTTTCGCGGGGTCGTCCAAAATGAGAATCGGCCGAGCCAGTACGATCCGAACGGACCGCCGTCGCCGCAGTTCCGCATCGTCCATGCGGTGCGTATCTCGAAAGACGGCCTGGTCTACGTGTGCGACCGCACGAACGATCGCCTGCAGGTGTTCACGAAAGCCGGCACGTTCCTGCGCGAGGTCGTGATCAACAAAGACACGCTCGGGAGCGGATCGGTGTGGGACGTCGGCTTCTCAACGGATCCGGCGCAGACCTTCATGTACATCAATGACGGGACAAATCAGCTGATCTACGTTGTGCATCGAGAGACGCTGCAGGTGGTCAGCACCTTCGGCGGCGCCGGGCACCAGGTGGGGCAGTTCTACGGTGCGCATGTTCTCGCGGTGAACTCGAAAGGGGATCTCTTCATCGGCGAGACCTACGAAGGGAAACGCCTGCAGAAGTTCACGTATACGGGGTTGGGCGCGCCGTCGAAGTCGCCGTAAACGTAGGACGCACTATGACGGCCAACCTATTTTGGTCGTTGTCCCAAACTGCACAGTTTCTCAATCCCGCCGCAGTCAGAATGCCGATCTCTGAACTCGCAGGAGAGACGGCATGACGCTGCCGGACTGGCCGCATGAGTGTCTCGTGCGCGAGCGCGGTGGGCGAGCTGCTTCGTGCCGGACAACCCTCGAATCGATCGCGGCCTCCGCCTGCGATACGCCGGGCGCGAGTAACGCCTATAATCGCCCCGGCTGACTCTTCAGCCACTCCATCAAAGGACAATTTATGAAGATCGCCGCGGCGTTCCTCGGATTGCTGATTGCCTTTCCGCTCACCGCGTACGCCCAGGAACCCAACACGTACCGAGTGCTGGCCACGAGTAAAACGTCCACGATGCAGAAGGAAATGCAGGAGGCGGGCGACGCCGGTTTCCGTTTCGCAGCGGTGATGGGTGGCGAGACGGCTATCGGCGGCAAAGAAGTCGTGGTCGTCATGCAGAAGACCGGTGCAAAGGGCGGCAAGTTCGAGTACCGACTGCTTGCCACCAACAAGACCTCGACGATGCAGAAGGAGATGCAGGAAGGCGCCGAAGCAGGATTTCAGTACGTCGGGCAAACCGTATTTGAGAGCACGTTCGGCGGCAAAGAAGTCGTCTGTCTCCTCGAGCGTGATCTATCCGTCGCGAACCCTCCGACATACGAATACCGGCTTCTCTCGACCACGAAGACGTCGACGATGGAGAAGGAACTGAAGGAAGCGGGCGAGGGCGCATACGACGTGCTGGGCATGACGGTGGCAAAGACGATGATCGGCGGCAGCGAGATCGTCACCATTACTCGCCGCAAGGTCAGGCAATGAGGACGGTGGGGCGCGCCGCCCTGGCCGTTGCGTGTCTTACCGCGTTGACCTATGGTCTGCACGCGCAGGAGGAATATTCGACGTGGTCTGCGAAGCAGGCGACAGCGATCGGAACCGGAGCCTACGTGCAGGGTCGAGTCGGCGGGCGCTTCGACCGCAGAGTTCTCAAGACTGAAAGAGCCCAGAACTACAAGCTCGCCGCGACGTGGATGACGCCGAGCGTCATCCGCGCGTCGGCCCGCCTTATCCAACTCGCCGAGCGGTTGTCCGATCAGCAGACGGCTGCGCTGATTGCAGAGGCCGAAACACAAAACGGCACAGTCGTGATGGTCGAGATCGATCCGCGCGAGGGATCCGGTGTCATTCCCAACGACTGGGCGGCATTTCTCGAGCCGATTACGAACGGCGCCCGTGGAAAGCCGGTTCGCGGCGTGGACACTCCAAAGTTGCGTGATGTGAAGGCGCTCGCCGGCGTGTTACGGCGCAACTACGACTACGACAGGTTCTGGGTCGTGTTTCCGCTGAAGCACGAAGATGGGGAAGCGGTGCTGCCGGGTCACTTCTCGGAGGCGCAACTGACCGTCCGGATTTACGATCGCGAGGGAACTGTTCGCTGGCCGGCGCAGGTGATGACGACGTCGCCGTAATGGATGACGGGGCCGACACGTTTATTTCCCGTAATCCAGAAGCACCATCACGATCGCTGCCATCAACAGCACTGCGCCGATGAAGCGCCACACGAGCACGCGCGCGCCGAGGTGCTGTTCGCGATTCGAGAACCAGTGGCCGACGCCCCAGACGGCCAGCACGCTCCAGAGGCCGCGCGAGCTGTAGAGAACGTTCGCGCTGGTGGCTTGTCGCCAGATCGAGATTGACGTGATGAACATGAGCCCCTGCACCGCGAAACACGCGGCGCCGGCGGCGAGCCAGGGCGCGTACTCACGGCCGACCTGAAGGTCGGCACTACGTACGAGATGCGCAGCAGCATCGACGGAGGCGGGAACGTCGGCACCACGACCTTCGAAACGACGCAGCGGGATCGAATACAGGCCCGCCGTAACCATCACGATAGGCAGGATCCGCCCACCGCCGCCCCATGCGGGCGACCACTTCTGGATGAGCACATCGAAGCACGCATACGACGCAGCTCCAAGCGCCGCGAGGATGATCGTTCTTCCGACGCGCGCGTGCGGGTGCCCGCGGTCGATATTCAGCAGCGCAATCGCGACACTGCTCAAGCCAGCAGCTGTCCAGAGCCGCGCACTGATGGGGTCGCCGATGAGCACGGTGCTCAACAGCGCAACGAGCAGAATCTTCAGGCCCATCACAGGCGTGGCGACGGATACGTCGCCGGTGTTCAAGGCCAGCAGGCTGAAGACTTGGCCGGCAAAAAACAACGTCGCGCCAACCGGTGGCTGCCACCACAACGACGAATCTGGAATCGTTCCGCCGAGCAGCCACAACGGCACGGCGACGGCGGCTGTCGTGTAATTGATGATGCGTGTCGTGCGCCAGACGTCGGCGCCGAGATCGGACGCGCGTTTCAATAACAGCGCGCCGACGACAAAGATGACGGCGCTGATGAGCGGCAGGAACAGGTAAAGGGGCAATGGAATTGGCAGATTGGTGGATGGGCAGATTGGAAGATTGGTCCGGCTGAAGCCGGACACTACTTAGATGGCGCGTTCGCCCGAGACGCGTCCTTTGCCGTTCATGTTGTCTGCCTGGCTGCCGCGCTGACGAAACGTGGCCTTCACGATGGGGAACATCGTGTCGTAGGTCTGCCTGTTCCACAGAATCTTTACCTCGTACATCTTCGCCATCGTCTTGGGATTGCCGTCGTCGGCGACCGTGATGGAATCTTCGAGCTCGATCGTGAGCCCCGGAAATGTGGGCGGCGTCTGCGCGGCCGCAACACAAGCAGTCAGCATGAAGGCCATCGGCAGACGGACGACGTTCGCAAGGTTCATAAGAGAAATACTATCGTCTTACCCGCAAAGACGCCAAGAGTGGTTGGTGGTTGGTGGTTGGTGGTGCGGGATTAGGGATTGGGGATTAGGGACTAGGAGAGTCGATGTGCGCGGAAATGTGAGCGCCGCACACCGGCAAAGCGATCAGATTCTGCATCGCTTTCGGCGCGTCCGTTGTTTTTGCTAGAGGACGATGCTACCGTCGTCCGGCACGCATCTCGCACAAGGCGCTTGTATGGCATCAAAGTCCTTGGCGGATCGCGTGGCAGCTCTCGAAGCCAGCATGGGCAGCAAATCCATCGAAGAACAGTTCCGCGACCAGGCTGAGCTTATCGACCGCCGGTTCAGCCAGGAATTCAGCGAACAGGCGCAGCTCATTGACAGGGTCTTCGCCTATCGCTTCGAAGAGTTCGACAAGAAGTGGGATGTGAAGTTCCGCGCGTTCGAGGACAAGCTCAGCGCCGGATTCGCGGGACTCGAGAGCGCGCTCAAATCACGACTCGAAACAACACTCGAAACGAAGCTCGAGGCCAAACTTGAAACGAAGCTCGAGGCCAAACTCAAGCCGATCCGAAACGATCTTCGCGGTGTCAAGAACGACCTTGCCGCCGTGAAGAAGACGTTGAAGATTATCGTCGCACGGCTGACGTAACCGCCGTACGCTTCAATAGACGATGGCGCCGGTCGCCTTGATCTGCCAGTTTGTCGAGCTGTCGGTCTTGGCGCGTCCTTCCTGTTCCGCATGCTCGCGGGCGGCTTCCTGGCCCTCGGCGCTTGTGCCGATGCGCTCGACAACGCCTTGCGCCGTCGCACGCTTGCCACGCGCGCTCGCCGGAAACACGATGACCCCGTCATCGACTTTGATGAGAATCGCCGGCCCCTTCGGCGCGTCGGCCGGCGCAATCGCCATCCAGCAGCCCATCATCGTGCACACCCCCGTCACAATGCCTTCGACGCGAACGGTCTTGCCCAGGAAATCTGCGGGCCTGGCAAGCAGCTGCGCGATGGGTGTCGCGTCGGGCACGGTCGGGGCCGTGCCGTATGTTTCAGCGGCCGCCGTCGCCCGCTCGGAGACCGCCGGGCTTTGGCGCGCCAGGCCTGCAACGGACATGGAGACGATCAGCAGGGTAGTGGCAGCGAGGAGATAGCGCGTCATGAGAACCTCCAGTGGATGAGGAAAATATACATCACTGGCGACTTAGGGCTTAGAGATTGGGGATTAGGGATTGGGGCGGTGCGCTGCCCTCTGTGACCCCAACAATCCACTCAGCGAGGCGCAGGTCAAACTCGTCGAGCAACGGGTGTTTGCACTCAATCGGAGTACGTCCGACGACGCGGAGCTTGAGAGCGGGGACCTCGACAGTCCAGGTGCCGTCAGGCAGCTTCGTGTAATCGGCAACGGCTTCCAACGCGTGATTCGCTTTGAAGAACATACCGGCACATTGCCATCGTCACCGCACCATTTCAATCGAATTGTGTCTGGCACGTGTAATAGGTCAGACGACGTACGGCAAGTGAAGAAATTGCCACGAGCCGAGCCTGTCCGCCGATCAAATTGTGAGTACTCCCGGCGCATCCGTTGTTTTTGCTCAGTGACGATGCTACCGTCGTCCCGGTACGCGTCTCGCACAAGCCTGCGACATGGCAGAAAAGTCCTTGGCGGATCGCGTGGCAGCTCTCGAGGCCAAAGTGGGCGTTAAGACCCTAGAAGAACAGTTCCGTCAGCAAGCCGAAATGCTCGACGAGCGTTTCCTGCTGGTCGATCAGCGCCTCGATGGAATTGCGGCCGATGTGCGTATCTTGAAGACGGATGTCAGCGGCCTGAAAGTCGACGTCAACGTCCTGAAAAAAGATATGTCTATCGTTCGCGAGGGTGTTGGCATCATCTTGGGGAAGCTGATTCCGTAGTCAACATCCTGATCGCTTGGGCCCGCCTCTGACGGTAGAATCACATCGTCCAAGGAGGCAGCTCATGCGAATCGCCATGCGCACCGTGCTGGTCGTTGCGGCGTGTCTCACCCCGTTCGCGATTTCCGTGCTCGGCCAGTCCGCATCCTCGAAGTCCGCCACCTACATCACCAAAGAAGAAATCGACACGGTCAACAAGCAGCCTGGCGTCGATCGGCAGATCAGCGTGGTCGACATCGGGCACGAGAACTTCGCCGTGGGCATCGTGCACCGCGGCGCGACCGGCGCGGCGAGAGGCGCGGGCGCCGGTGGCGGAGGAGCCGCGCGCGCGAATACGCCGCCGCCGGAACCGTGCGGCGAGAAGAGCGCGACGCCGCCTCCGGCCGGCACACCGAACGGCCTGACGCACGACCATCAGACCGAGGGCTACTACATCGTGTCGGGCGGAGGCACGATGGTGACCGGTGGGCGCATCGTGAACGGCCGGCGCTCGGCGCCCGAGTCGGCGGTGACGCGCGAGCTCAACGGCCCATCATGCAGCGGCCCCGTGATCGGTCCCGATGTCGTGATACGCGACGTGAAAGTGGGCGACATCATCATCATTCCGCCAAACACGGTGCATGGCTGGGTGAACATTCCGGATCACGTCGACTACCTGAGCTTCCGGCCGTCGCCGGGAGTGCTGAGTGCTGGCTATGTACATCCTTCGCTGAAAAAGTAGCTGGTCGGTGGTTAGTGGTTGGTGGTTCCGGGACTTGGGGATTAGGGATTGGGGATTCGCGCAGTCGACGTGCGAAAAAAGTTCAACCGAATCCGTTGTTTCTGCTAAGAGACGATGCTACTTGTCGCCGTTCATGTCCTTGACGATGAGCGACATGATCCAGCCGGCGTCAGACAGACGGTGATATTTCCAGTCGCCGGCGCGCCGCGGATCGGACGGCGATTCGAGCCAACCGATCGAGGCGCTTTCGTTCTTTCCGCCGACGATGAGGTCGGGGCCGCGCCGGCGATCGACGTCCATGGGCACGGCGAACATCCATTGCGATCCGTCTGCGTAGAGCGTGTCGGTGCGCCATTCGCTTTCGCGCGCGTAGGCGGCGGCCGGCGGCGCCCAGTGCACCTGAATTGTGCGCGAGCTGCCTTCGGCGGAGCTGATGATATCGAGGTCGCCGTCGCCATCGGCATCGAAGAAGACGGCATCTTCGCCGTCGGGCGATTTGCCGACGGTAATGGACTTCCATGCCGGGCCACCGGAGCCGCTGCGGTCGGCGAGGTACACGCGCGTGACGCCGCCTTGCTCCCAGCTGGTGACGAGGTCCATTGCGCCGTCGCCGTTCGCGTCGGCTGCACGAACACCATCCGCACCGAGAGACGAGGCATCGATCGTGTGCCGCGTCCATGGCTCGGCGCGCTGAGCAATTGGTGCACCGGCCAGACACACGCAGATTCCAATTCCCAGAAGAGCTAAGCGCACGGCTGTATACTACGCCGGCTCATTGGAGGTGAAAATGAAATATCTACTGGCGATAGCCGCGTCGTTCACTGTCGGCGTACTCGTAACGGCCGCGAGTGTTCCGATGAAAGTCAATTACGTCGGCCACGATCAGGTTGCGTCGACGATGGTGAAGGGCGGGCAGATCGTTGGCGACAACGGCCTCATCGTGCTCGCCAATCGCGCCGTGCAGCGCGGCGCCGAGATGCACGACAAGACCAATCACGTCTTCATCATCGTCGACGGTGAGGCGACCTTCGTAACTGGCGGCAAGCTGACGAACGCCAAAGAGATCTCTGCAGGCCAGACGCGCGCCGACGGCATCGAAGGCGGGCAGTCGCATCACCTCAGCAAAGGCGATGTCATTACGATTCCCGCGAACACGCCGCACTGGTGGAAAGATACGTCGAAGACGGGGTCGGTCGGATATTACGCGGTCAATATCGAGCAGTGACGGTTGTCCCACCGCCACGACGCCACGGCGCCACGATAGTTGTGTTTGCGCTTATCGCAATGCTCTTCGCGGGCGGCGATGCGCGCGCGCAGTCGCGGCCGGAGCTGCTGCGCATGCTGGGTCAGACGCTGTCGGGAACGATCGTCTCCGTTGCCGACGGCGACACGGTGCGCGCGCGGCTCGATGGCAGCGATCGTACGCTCGCCATCCGCCTTGAAGGGATCGACGCGCCCGAGCGGGGCGAGCCGTTCAGCACGCAGGCGCGCAACGCGACCCGCGTGATGCTTTTCAACAAGAACGTTCAACTGAAAGCCACCGACGTCGATCGCTACGACCGTCTGGTCGCGCGGGTTGTCCTCGACGGCAGGGACTCGAGCCTCGAGCTGATCGAGGCCGGGCTGGCCTGCCACTTCACACGCTTTGTGAACGATCCAGTATTAGCAAAGGCGCAGTTGACCGCGCGCGCGGAAGGGCGGGGATTCTGGGCCGCAGGCGCGGCAAAGCCGGCATGCGTGAAATTCACGGACGTCTCACCGCCACGACGCTAAGACGCAAAGCAAAACGGCACGTGTGCGGTCCGGCTAAAGCCGGACCCTACCGGGATGCGCGACTGAAGTCGCGCCCTACCGGGATGCGCGACAGGGATGCGCGACTGAAGTCGCGCCCTACCGAGGCTACCGGGAACGGCCGTCTCAACGCACAGACGCGAAGACTGCGGTACTATATTGGACCCCATGATGCGTGACTTCGTCTGCGTGATCTGCGCTGTCCTCGTTGTGTCCGCCGGTCCCGTTCTCGCCGCTCCGCCGGAGGCGCCGCAGCCCGGATCGGTCGCGGCCGAAGCCGCGCCGGCGCAGGCCGTGCCGGTCATCGACGGCGATGTGCTCGACGACAAGGCATGGGCCGCTGCCAAAGTGATCACCGGGTTCTGGCAGACCACTCCAGATGAAGGGCAGCCCGCATCGGAAAACACCGAAGTCCGCGTGCTCTACACCCGGACGGCTCTGTATATCGGCGTCGTTAATTACGACCGATCGCCGGATGAGATCATCAGCTCCGAAAGCCGGCGCGACGCGTCGCTCACCAACACGGACAGCTTTCTCGTCATCCTCGACACCTTCCGCGATCGGCAGAATGGCTTCGTGTTCGGCACGAGCCCCGCTGGCATCGAATACGACGGACAGGTGATCGGCGAAGGCACGGGCGGTGGGGGCGGCGGTGGGGGCGGCGGTGGCGGCGGTGGAGGTGGCGGCGGAGGTGGTGGGGGTGGTGGCGGCGGCGGACAGGCCGGCGGATCGGGCGGCGGCTTCAACATCAACTGGGACGGGTCGTGGCAGGTCGAATCGCAGATGTTCGCCGGCGGCTGGAGCGCGGAGTTCGCCATTCCGTTCCGCACGCTCCGGTATCCCGCGCGCGACGTGCAGGAGTGGGGCCTCAACTTTCAGCGCAACATCCGCCGGCGCAACGAGACGTCGTACTGGGCGCCGCTTCCGCGGCAATACGATCTCAACCGGTTGTCGCTCGCCGGCACCTTATCGGGGCTCACGATACCCGCGCAGCGCAACCTGCAGGTGACGCCGTATCTGCTGGGCACGAGCCGACAGGACGGCAACAGCGTGCGCGGCTCGAAAGAGACCGGCGATTTCGGCATGGACGTGAAGTACAGCCTCACGCCCAGCCTGACGCTCGACGCGACCTACAACACCGACTTCGCGCAGGTCGAGGTCGACACGCAGCAGATCAATCTGGATCGCTTCAACCTGTTTTTTCCCGAGAAGCGGCCGTTCTTCCTGGAAAATGCCGGGCTGTTTTCAGTCGGCATCGGCGGCGAGGCCGAAGTGTTTTTCAGCAGGGCGATTGGCATCGGATCGGACGGCGGCGCCATCCCGATCGTGGGGGGCGCGCGGTTGTCGGGACGCGTGTCGCCGCGCACGAGCGTCGGCATCATCAACATGCAGACGGAGGAGCAGAAAGATCGCGGCCTGTCGGGCAACAACTTCAGCGTCGCGCGCGTGCAGCACGAGCTGCCCAACCGCTCGGCGGTCGGCGCCATCTTCGTCAACCGCCAGGCGACCGGCGATCTCGCGGGGCGCCGCGATTACAACCGCAGCTATGCGGTGGATGCCCGCATGGGGTTTGGACGGAACGGCCTCATTAACGGGTTCGTCGCGCGGACGCAGACGCCCGGCGTGTCGGGCGAGCAGTACGCGTTTCAGCTCGGCGCCTCGCACAACACGGAGAAGTGGCGCCTCGGCGCCGGCTACGCCGAGGTCGCCGACAACTTCAACCCCGAGGTGGGGTTTCTATCGCGCGACAACGGGTTTCGCAAGATCGAGGCGTCAGTGAACCGGAACATCCGGCTGCGGCCGGGCAGCTTCTGGAAATTCCACGAGCTGCGCCCGCACGCGGGTCTCGATACCTATTGGAACTTCGACGGCCTGCTCGAGTCCTCTCGCCTGCACATCGATCAGCACTGGCAGCTCCGCGCGGGCCACGAGTTTCACACGGGCATGAACGTGACTCGCGAAGGGGTCGTCGCGCCGTTCGAGATCTTTCCCGGCGTGATGGTGCCCGTCGGCAATTACGAGCACAGCGAAGCGCAGGTTGTCGCATTTACGAATCAGGGCGCGCCGGTCTCGGCGCGCATGCGGCTGACGTTCGGCGGCTTCTTCGGAGGCTCGCGCGTCGTGACGGCTCCTCAGGTTCGATTTAGAATCACCGACGTCTTCAACACCGAGGTCATCTGGACCCGCAACGACGTCAACTTGAGCGGTGGCGCGTTTGTCACCAATCTCGTCAGCTCGCGCGTGTCGTACTCATTCAACCCGCGCGTGTACCTTCAAGCGCTGGTGCAGTACAACGACCGTGCGAATGTCTGGTCGAGTAACGTGCGTTTTGGCTGGCTCAATCAGGCGAACACAGGACTCTTCGTCGTCTATAACGACACGCAGGGGCTCGTCGACTCGTCGCTGCTGCGCCCGGATCGGAGCCTCACGATCAAGTTCAGCCGGCTGGTTGATTTGCTCAACTAGATGGCTAATCTTCTAAGTCTCGACGGTAAGGTCGCGGTCGTCACCGGTGGCGCGAAGGGCATCGGCGCGGCGACGGCGCGTGTGCTCGAGGAGGCGGGCGCGCGCGTGACGGTGTTCGACATCGCGTCCCAGGATGACCTGGCGTTCGGCACAGTGGCCGTCGATGTGACGAACGAAGCGGCCCTGAAGGCGGCGTTCGCGCGCGTTGTCGAACAGCACGGCCGTCTCGACATCCTCGTGAACAACGCGGGACGCGTTGCGCGGAAGCCGGCCGTCGAGCTCGACGTCGCGGAATGGCAGGCGGTGATCGACGTCAACCTGAAGGCGACATTCCTCTGCTCGCGAATCGCCCATCCTTATATGAAGCAGCGCGGCGCCGGCTCCATCGTCAACGTGGCGTCGATCATGGGGCTGTCCGGCGGTCTGTTTCCGAACGCGTCGTATCAGGCCGCGAAGGGAGGCGTGGTGAACCTGACGCGCGCCCTCGCGCTCGAGTGGGCGGCCGACGGCATCCGCGTGAACGCGGTCGCGCCGACCTACGTCGACACGGACATGACGAAGGCGATCTTTTCGACCCCGGACATGCTGAAGAAGGTGATGGAGCACACGCCGCTCGGCCGGCTTCCAGGGGCGGACGAAATCGGGGCGGCGATCCTCTATCTGTGCAGTGATGTGGCGCGGTGCGTCACCGGCGTCGTGTTGCCGATAGATTCCGGGTATTTAGCGCGATAATGAGGGGATATGAGCTTTTGTGACCATTGTGAGGGGCAGCGTTTCGACCGCGCGCAGGTGCTGCGGGCACTTCGTTCGGTGCGGCAGCAGTTGCGTGAGACAGACGACTCACGCGACGCCGAACAGATCATCGCGCTCGCCATCGAGACCGTGCGCACGCTCGCGATTCCCCACTTCGACACCATAGACGATGAGGTCGTCGATGGGGAAGTGATTCACTGAACCCGGCACCCAAAGTTTGACGCTTCATCCGTGCTGCCGGTCCCTTTGTAGACGGCGACCTGCGGATACGGACAGAGCGGCCGCGACCGATTGAGATTGGCGTCCGGCCGCGCGATCGACGCCGTAATCTGATCCGGCGCGATGCCTCCCTCGACCCACCGCTCGAGCGCCGTCAGCATATCGAACGTGTTCGGCCCCTCGCCTCCGCTGCAGTGCCCCATGCCGGGCGCCATGAACAACCGATACGACTTGTCCACGTTCGCCCTGCCGCCAGACACCTCGACCACGCGGTCGTAGTACTGCGTCACACCGGCGGGCGCAATCTGCGGATCGCTCCAGCCGTGATAGGAAATCAGCTTGCCGCCACGGTTCATGAACGGCTTGAGATTCGGATCGAGCGCGTTGATGGCTTCGTTGCGTTCTTCCGCGAGCGCGATGTCGGAATCCCAGTTGAATTTCTGCACAGTCCACGTGGGGTCGCCGAAGACAAGAAAGCGAAACTGATCGAGCCCGGTCGCGCGCGCCGATGCGGTCCATCCGAGATCGGTCCATCCGAGCTCGCTGCCGCGTTCGAGTCCGTTGATCGCGCGTGTGGTCTTCGGGTTGAGTGCCGCTGAGTAAATCATCCGCGCCGTGTCGACCTGAGGCGCTGTGAGACACAACGCGCCATCGGCGCCTTTGCACGCGAGCACGCCGGGATCGAATGTGCAGCGCCGCGGATTGTCGATCACGCCATCCTTCACGCCGTCCATCAGATCGCACGCGCCAACGACCGCCGTGTGAAGAAGCTGGCGCTGCGGTGCCAGGAGGCGCGCGGCGGCGTTCTGCTCGAGATGTTTCGCAATCCGCACCGCCTGCGCCGCGCGTCCGGTCCAGTCGAGGCCTGGCGCTCCAGCGATGATGCCGTCGAAATCGGCAGGGAAGCGCTGCGCGGCCTTCATCGCCTGACGTCCGCCGGCGGAGCAGCCGTTGAAGTACGAGTGCTTCGGTCCGCCGCCGTAGTAGGCCCCGATGATCTTCTTGGATGTCTCGGCGGTTTCGTGCATCGCGCGGTATCCGAAGTCGATCGCTTTCTCTGGATGACCGAGGGCCCAGGCAGCGCCGCCGCCGGTGTGGCCGCCGTCGGTCGAGCTCGCCGCGTAGCCGCGCGTCAGCGCCGTCGTCATCGGACCCGTGGCGATATTTCCGTTGAACGCGCCGTTGCCGACGGCCTGATATTTCCCGTTCCAGTCCGATACGGGCATCCAGAGCTCCATCTTGATCTCGGAGTCCGAAGTCGGCCGCAGCGTCGCGGCGACGCGGCACGACCCGGCAACCGCGCTCGCGGGTTGCAGTGTCGCGCCTGTGATTGTGGTGTTCGGCAGCTTCAACGACATGAGGCCGTCGCACGAGCCGGCGGCGGCAACAGGAACCGCGACGCGGGCTCCTCTCACCGGCTGGCCTGGCACAATGCCTTCAACAACGTGTCCCCTCGCGACCACCGGCACGCCATTGACGATGACGTGCTGAATCCCGAGTGGCGCGAGACCGGGCTCGCGATATGTCGACCGATCGATAATCTGCGCGGCATCAAACACCGTGATGTCGGCATCGGCGCCGACGCGCAGCCTGCCTTTGGTCCTCATCGCGGGCACTCGCGCCTGCAGACGTTCCGCAGGCATCAGCGTCATCTTGCGAATCGCATCCATCAGGGTCAGCGATCGGCTCTCACGGACGTAGCGACCCAGCACTTTGGAATAGGTGCCGGTGGTCCGAGGGTGGCCGGTGCCATTCTCCCAATACGCGTCGCTGGCGATCATGGTCAGCGGACTGGTCACCGCGATGTTCACCATCTCTTCCGTGTTCGTGTGGAGGACGACCGGGCCTCCCATCTTGCGGTATGTCTGAAACGTCTCGCGGTTCAATCGCTCGCCGGTCTTCGGCCATTCGAGCAGCGCGATTTTTTCGGCCGGCGCATCCTGATATTCATCAAGGTTGGCCGATTGGATTTCGGTCATGCCCGCGTCATACGGATACGCCTCCGTTGTGACGTCCAGTCCCTGAGCGCGCGCGTTCGCGATCATCTTCAACATGTCCGCCGTCGCAGTCGTCCCGGCGCTGTTGATGTGCACCACGTGCAGCGGTGCTTTCGTCTCGCCGGCGAGCTTCAGCGCTTCGGCTAATCCCGTGACGCCGCGCCGGATGTGGACATGAACCGGTGCGCGATTCCTGCCTGCGACCCGAAAGACTTCCAGGAGCTCTTCCTGAGTCGCGCCCGGCGTGTAGGGAAAGCCCGCGCCCATGCTGACCGCGCCGTTTGTGAGCCCATCCTCGATACGCCGGACGATGTCCTTGATCTCTGCAGACGTCGCCGTCTTGTGGGCACCAGGACCTGTCGGGAGAAAACTCCCCGCGTCGCGCATCACCGCCATCCGCACGGGAATGTGTCCGATGCTCACGCCGTAATTGATCAGCCTCCCCGACCTTCGCTCGCCGTACCATCGCTCGACATCCGCGGTGCCGACTTCGAGCTCGAGCGCCGTGGTCACACCATCACGCGCCTGATATCGATAGGTCTCCGGCGTCTGGCCGTGCGCGTGAAGATCGATGAATCCGGGCGCGACGACGAGCCCGGTGGCGTCGATGGTTGCGCGACCCGAGAGAGGAGCAGCAGAAATCGCGGCGATGGTGCGGCCGCTGATGCCGATATGCCTGATCTGATCCAGTCCCGACTCCGGGTCGATGACGCGGCCGTTCGCAATCACCAGATCGAAGGTCTGGGCGTCGGCGAGCGTCGCGACGGCGAGCGCAACGGCAACGATCAGCGCGCGTACAAGGATGCGCATCGATTCATCTCCCCGGCACGGCCAACTCTGTCACACGGAACGGTTCGAGCGTGTCCAATGAGCCTTCTG
>CAYHHH010000066.1:0-16244 GCA_964356125.1 uncultured Bifidobacteriaceae bacterium
GCGCACTCGACGGCTTCCGGCTCGGCATGGAGCCGGTCGGCGGGCCACGGGAGCACGTATGTCCAGTTGCTGTCGCTGATCGTCGCGGGCAGGTTGATGCGATCGCGCCACCCGAAGACATCCTGCATCGGCAGCAGCACCAGGTTCGAGCCGGAGTTGTAGAGTTTGTCGAGGATGCGATCGCGGACGCCCTCGTCGTACTGCGCGGCCTCCACGCCAAAGCGCGTGCGCTCCTTCGGCGTCAGCGTTTCCCACCACACGGCCACCGTCTCTGTGTCGTGCGTACCGGTCATGGCGACAGACAACGGCGGATACAGCGCGGGATCGCCTGTCTCCCAGCGCCACACCTTGTAGCCCGGGACGCCAAGCCGCACGATCGACTCACGCACGAACGGGGGAACCGTCCCGAGGTCCTCGACACTGACGTCGGCCTTGGTGTCCATCACGATGCGCAGGACGGTCTCGCCGAGCGCAATCTGATCGGGCTCGTCGGATGGCATGAAGAACGGGGGACGCCCGTCGAACGGCCGCACGTACGTCCGGTAAAAGCCCACCAGATGGTCGACCCGGAACCCGTCGTACAGATTCGCCTGCCGGCGCGCGCGCATGCGAAGCCACGCAAAATCGTTCCTGCGCGCCTCATCCCAGTTGTAGGGCGGCAGTCCCCATTCCTGGCCGGTCTCACTGAAGGCATCTGGCGGCGTGCCGACCGACGCGTCGAGGAGAAAATCATCGCGCCGGCTCCACACATCGGCGCTGTCGAGCGTGACCATGAAGGGAAAGTCTCCGAGGATCTCTATCCCTTCGGTGGCCTGACGGATCGTCTGCCATTGCCGCGCCGCAATCCACTGGACGTACTGATAAAACAGAATCTGACCGGCGAGGCGCGCGCGCGCGCGCGCCAGCACAGACGACTCGCGATCGCGAAGGTCGGAGGGCCACTCGGGCCACGGGCGCTCTCCCGAGTCCGCGCGGAGCGCGCGATACAGGCTGTACTCGTCAAGCCACCACGACTCGTCTTCGAGGAACGCACGAAACTCCGACGCTCTCCCGGTGTCGAGCAGCCAATCGCTCTTGAGGAACCGTTCGAACGACATCCGTAACGCGCGGTTCTTCAGCTCGCGCACCGCGGGATAGTCGACCTTCGACGTCTGACGTACGCGGTCGATCTCCGCCTTCCACTCGCGCTCGAACTCCTCTGCCTCGTCCATCATCCAGATGCTGATGAACTGCGGGTCGATCGCCATCGCGGAAAGCGGGGAGTACGGAGACCACTCAGACGAAGCGAGCTCGTTCAGCGGCAGGATCTGCAGCACCGACTGATGTGCCGCGCGCAGCCATTCGGCCGTCGCGGGTATGTCGCCGATTTCGCCGATACCCCAGCTGCGCGAGGAACGCAGGGAAAACAACGGCACGCTGATCCCGGCCCGGCGCCCACGCTGAATCATCGGCGCGCGCCGATCTGGCCGAAGAGCGCCTGCGCCGCGGACGCAAAGACGTGCTGATCGGGAAGGAGGCTGACGACGAGGAACGCTTCGCGCTCGAAATCGAAGAAGTAGCCGGGATGGACGAGCACACCCGTCTCGTCGAGCAGGTCGAGCACGATCGTGTCCTCGGACTCGACCGCCGGCACCTGCACGACCGCATACCATCCGGCCTCGACCGGCAGCACCGCGCACGCGGGATTCGCAGACGCGAGCGCGGTCAACCGCGTGTAGTTCTCGCGCACGCGTGCCTGTATCTGCGTGCGAACTGCCGCACCGGCCGTCAGCAACTGAGGCGCCGCCACCTGCACCGGCGTCGCCACCGATAGATAGGCGTCGCAGATCGTCTCGAGCCGTTCCAGGGCGTCTCCCACAAGACGAGCGGGACCACCAGCGGCAATCCATCCGAGCTTCACCTGAGGTAGGCCGGCCGACTTCGACAAGCCGCCGAGCGCGAACGTCAGCGCCTTCCCCTGTCGAAGCGCGCTCGCCGGGTTGGCGGCGGCGATCGGGTAATCGGCGAACACCTCGTCGGAGATGAGCGCGAGATCGTGGTCGCGCGCGATTGACGCGACCGCGTCGAGCTCGGCGTCGGTGACGACCGACCCTGTCGGATTGTTCGGGTTAATCATGACGATCGCGCGCATCCGCCCCGACCCCGCCTTCTCGCGCAGGTCCTGCAGGTCGAGCTCCCATCGCCCGTGGAACTCGAGACGGTAGTGCTCGAGGACAACTCCGTCGAGATCGGTCAGATGCTCGACCAGCGGATAGCTCGGCCGCGGCGCGAGCACGGCATCGCCGGGGTCGCACAGCAGCTTGAACAATAAAGAATACGCTTCGCTCGTGCTGGCCGTCAGTACGGTTCGGTTGGCCGGCACGGCGAGACCGCGCCGTGCGAAGTCATCGGCGACGGCCTGGCGCGCGGAGAGAAGGCCGAAAGGCTCAGGGTCGTAGCACAGCGACCGGTCCTGCGCGAGCGGCGCGAGCATCCCGCCCGGATATCTCAGCCCTGCGCGAGTGGGATTCGAGAGCGTCAGGTCGATAACCGGGTCGCCGTTCGCGCGTCGCCGATCGAGCGCGACGGCGAGCCGATTGCGCCCCGCCGCCTGGCGCAGGCGCGAGGAGAACATCAGCGGCCCACACGAAGCTGCTCGCGGCTGTGCCTGGTCGCGCCGGAATACTCGAGCATCTGCTTCGTCAGATCCTGCGGGTAGGAGATCTTCACGTCGCGCCCGGCGATGGCCGCCTGGTAGAGATGCCAGACGAGCAGGCGCTGATCGATCGACAGCGCCTCGAACCCGTCGGCGTACAACTGCACGACGGCGGCTTCATCGACGCGCTCCAGCAGATACTTGCGATCGGTGTCGGCCGTACTCGTAGTGCCGACCTTCAGGTCGGCGTCTGCGGGACTCGAACCAGAACGCGCTATCGACATGCGTTCAGCTTAACTCCACCTGCTCGAGATGCGTGGGGGCGTGCACCTTCCATTTCAGCTGCGATTCGAGCGTCGCTTTCAGCGTATCCATCGGCACGGGCTCGCCGTGCACGAGGTACGTCATGCGCGGCGGCGTCTTGAACCCGCCGAGCCACCGGAGCGTCTCCTGCGAATCGGCGTGGGCCGACATCGAATCGATCTTCTCGATGCGCGCATGCACCGGCACGAGCTGACCGCGAATCTTCACCTCGCGCGCGCCGTCGACCAGATGCCGGCCGCGTGTCCCGGCCGCCTGATAGCCGACAAACAGCACGGTGCTGCGCGTGTCGGGCAGCGCGCCGAGCAGGTGATACAGGACGCGCCCGCCGGTCGCCATGCCGCTCGCCGAGACGACAATCGACGGAATTTTCGATCGCACCAGCTCGGATGACTGCTGTGCCGACGAGACCGGCTGAAATCGCGCGGTGAAAAACCGGCGGACTTCATCGGCCGACTGAATGTCTTCGTCCAGCTCGTTCGCGCGGTTGGCGTAATACCGCAGCGCATCGAGCGCCATCGGGCTGTCCAGAAACACAGGCAGCTTGGGGATCTTCCCTTCGTCCTCGAGCTTCTTGATCCAGTACAGCACTTCTTCCACGCGCCCGATCGCAAACGACGGGATGATGAGCTTGCCGCCCCGCGCGACGGTGTCCTTGACGATCGCGGCGAGGCGCGCGCCCTGATCGTCTGGCTCGTGAACCCGATCGCCGTAGGTGGACTCGAGCAGCAGAATGTCGGCCGGCGGCGGCGGCGCCGGATCCGGCAGCACCGGGCGCGAGTAGCGCCCCAGGTCTCCGCCGAACAGCACGGTCGGTCCCCCCTTGATCGTCATCCGGACGAACGCCGATCCGAGCAAGTGGCCCGCATGGATGAACTCGATGTCGACTTCGTCTACGAGCGAAATCGGTTTATTGAACGCCACGGTCTGCAGCTGCGAGAGCGCGCGAAAGGCGTCCGACTCGCGGTAGAGCGGCAATGCCGGGTCGTGCCTCGAGTAGTGCAGCCGATTGGCCTCGCGCGCCTCTTCTTCCTGCAGACGCGCTGAGTCTGGGAGCACGAGCCGGCAGAGGTCAGCCGTGCCGGGCGTGCAGTGCACGCGGCCGTGATAACCAGCAGCCACG
Organism: uncultured Bifidobacteriaceae bacterium; assembly: GCA_964356125.1. Lineage (GTDB taxonomy): Bacteria > Acidobacteriota > Vicinamibacteria > Vicinamibacterales > JAMQPK01 > JAMQPK01. The sequence continues at coordinate 4,080 of CAYHHH010000066.1, forward strand.
AGTCTCGGCAGATACCCGGTGTGATCCAGATGAGCGTGCGTCAGCACGACGGCCGAAATATCCAGGGGGTCGATCGGCAGCTCCTCCCAATTGCGCAGCCGCAGTTCCTTGAGCCCCTGAAAGAGCCCGCAATCGATGAGGATCTTGTGGCCGCCCGTCTCGAGCAGGTACTTGGAGCCGGTCACCGTGCGCGCCGCCCCCATGAACGTGAGCTTTGTCATATTCTGAACACGTATGGTACTGCGTTCCGTCCGCCGGCCGTTGATTGCCGCCCTGCTCTGCCTGATGTCTGGCGCCGCGCGAGCGCAACCCAAGCCCCTGACCGTCGAGGAGATTTACAGCGACGAAGGATGGAAGCGATTCAGTGGCAGCCAGGCAGCAGCGATGACCTGGGCGCCGGCCGGAGACCCCTGGCTCAGCGACACGCATTACCTCTGGCCTGCGGAAGGCCCGTGGCTCCGCGTCGATGCCGCGTCTGGCGCGAGCAACCCGCTCTATACCTACGCGCAGCTGGATAGCGCGCTCGTCAACGCGGGTGTCGCGCCGGGCGCAACCGCCGCCGCGTCGCGCCAGCTGCCGTCGATCTTCAACGCGGCGCGCGACGCGTTTCTCGTGACCGTCGGCGACGATCTCTACGTCTACAACATCTCCACGCAGGCCGCGACGCGGCTGACCAGCGCCGCCGGCGCCAGGAGCGAGGCGACCTTCAGCCCTGATGGCCGCAGCGTCGCATTCATCAGGGGCAACAATATTTTCGTGGCCAGTACTGGCGCGACCGGCGAGCGCGCACTGACATCAGACGGCAACGCGGAGCTGCTGAACGGCACGCTCGACTGGGTCTACTCCGAAGAGCTGTACGGCCGCGGCAACACGCGCGCGTACTGGTGGAGCCCCGATTCGTCTCACATCGCGTTCCTGCAGCTCGACGAGAAAGCGGTGCCCGAATACACGCTGGTTGACGACCTTCCGTATCATCCCGTTGTCCAGCGTTGGGATTATCCGAAGGCCGGCGATCCGAATCCGATCGCGCGGCTCGGAGTCGTCTCGCTGACGGGCGGATCGGTTCGCTGGATCGATACGACCACGTACACAGACGTCCTCATCGTCAACGTCGGCTGGACGCCGGACAGCCGCGACGTCGTGTATCAGGTTCAGGACCGCACGCAGACGTGGCTCGACCTGAACCGCGCCGGCGCCCATACCGGCGCGCCGCGCACCATCCTGAGAGAAACGAGCAAGGCGTGGGTCGAGCGCTGGCAGGACGCCAGCATCGATCCGATCTGGCTGAAGGACGGTTCCTTCCTCTGGCTGAGCGAGCGCAGCGGCTGGCGGCATTTTTATCACTACGCCGCCGACGGCACGCTGATTCGCCAGGTGACGAACGGCGATTGGGAGATCCGGCGCACGCACGGTGTCGATCCTTCGGGTACATGGGTGTACTTTTCGTCGACGGCACATGGTCCGATCGGCCTCGATCTGTATCGCGTCAGGCCTGACGGCGCCGCTCTTCAGCGCGTGTCGACAACCGCGGGGCGCCACCTGGTATTCGTCAACCCGTCGCGCACGCTCTTTCTCGATTCGTGGAGCGACGTCACCAGACCGCCGCAGGTGCGCCTGCACGCCACGAACCCCCAGGCGCTCGTCCGCGTCGTCGATGCGAACACCGTCCCCTCGCTGAAAGAGCACGGCCTCTCGACGCCCGAGCTGATGCAGGTGAAGACGCGCGATGGCTTCGTGATGGAAGCCATGATGATCAGGCCGCCGGACTTCGATCCGGCGCGGCGCTATCCGGTCTACCAGTTCACGTATGGAGGCCCGCATTTCCCGCAGGTCGCCAACGCATGGGGCGGCACCGAGTTTCTGTATCAACAGCTGCTCGCCCAGCGCGGCATCATCGTGTGGATCTGCGACAACCGCACGGCGAGCGGCAAAGGGATGCAGTCGGCGTGGCCGCTCCATAAGAACTTCGGCGCGCTCGAGCTGCAGGACATCGAAGACGGCGTCGACTGGCTCAAGCGCCAGCGATACGTAGACGACTCGCGCATCGGCATCGCCGGCGTCAGCTTCGGGGCGTACATGACGTTGTATGCGCTGACGCACAGCCGCACGTTCGCGATGGGCATCGCCGAAGGGGCCATCTCGGACTGGCGCAGCTACGATACGATTTACACCGAGCGCTACATGGGGCTCCCCGCCGACAATCCCGAGGGCTACCGGCGCAGCTCGCCTCGGTTCCGGGCGGCGAACCTGAGCGGGGAGCTGCTGCTCGTGCACAGCACGCTGGATGACAACGTGCATCCGCAACACGCGATGCAGATGGCGTACGAGCTTCAACGAGTGGGCAAGCCGTTCCGGATGATGATGTATCCCAGGGCGGCCCACGGCGTCAGCGAGACGCAGCCGGCCGTCCACCTGCGCCGCATGATGCTCGACTTCACGATGCAGAATCTTCTGCGATAGGATGTGTGAATGAACTCGGCCGTTCGTACCTGGGTGGCTGACATCGAAGCCCTTACGACGCCGTCGGCCGTGGTGTATTGCGACGGGTCGGAGGCGGAGCGCGATCGGCTCATCGCGGAGTGTCTTGCCACCGGCGAGCTCATCGAGCTGAACCAGCAGAAGCTCCCGGGCTGCTACCTCCATCGAAGCGCACCCCACGACGTCGCGCGCACGGAACATCTCACCTTCGTCAGCACCACGGAGAAAGAGGACGCGGGCCCGACGAACAACTGGATGGCGCCGGACGCCGCCATCGAGAAGCTGACGCCGCTCTTCCGCGGATCGATGAAGGGGCGCACGATGTTCGTCGTGCCGTTCCTCATGGGCCCTCCGGGGTCTCCGTATTCAAAAGTGGGCGTCGAGATCACCGACAGCCGCTACGTCGTGCTGAACATGCGCATCATGACGCGCATGGGAAAGCCCGCGCTCGATCATCTCGGCGACTCCGATGACTTCACGCGCTGCCTGCATTCGCTCGGCGACCTGAGCCCCGACCGCCGCTTCATCGTGCACTTCCCCGAGACCAACGCCGTGTGGTCGATCGGATCGGGATACGGCGGCAATGCCCTGCTGGGCAAGAAATGTCTCGCGCTCCGCATCGCGAGCTTCCAGGCGAATCACGAAGGCTGGCTCGCCGAGCACATGCTCATCGTCGGCTGCCAATACAAAGATGGGCCGGTGCGGTACATCGCGGGCGCGTTTCCGTCGGCGTGCGGCAAGACGAACATGGCGATGCTCGTACCGCCCGACTCGATGACCGGGTGGAAGACGTGGACGGTCGGCGACGACATCGCGTGGATTCGTCCCGGCACGGACGGCCGGCTGTGGGCTGTGAATCCTGAAGCTGGATTTTTCGGCGTGCTCATGGGCACCAGCCACAGCACCAACGCGATGGCGTTCGACATGATCCAGCGCGGTACGATCTACACCAATGCCGCGCTGCGCCCGGACGGGACGCCGTGGTGGGAAGGGCACGACGACCCGCCGCCTGCGGAAGCACTCGACTGGCAGGGGCGCCCGTGGACGCCGTCTTCACCTGAGAAGGCGACCCATCCGAACGCGCGTTTCACGACGCCCGCGACGAACTGTGCCTCGCTGTCGCCCGAGTTCGAGAACCCGCGCGGCGTGCCGCTCGACGCCGTGATGTTCGGCGCCCGGCGGCAACACCGCGTGCCGCTCGTGTACGAATCGAAGAACTGGCAGCACGGCGTGTTTCTCGGCGCGACGCTCTCGTCCGAGACCACGGCAGCCGCGTCGGGCAAAACCGGCGTGCTGCGCCGCGATCCCATGGCGATGCTCGCGTTCTGCGGCTACAACATGGGCGATTACTTCCAGCACTGGCTCGACATGGGACGCGCGGTGACGAAGCCGCCGAAGGTCTTCCGCGTGAACTGGTTCCGCACCGACGCGCGCGGCACGTTCATCTGGCCCGGCTTCCGCGAGAACCTGCGCGTCGTGAAGTGGATTTTTGAGCGGTGCGACGGCGTCGGCAAAGGCAAGGAAACCCCGATCGGCATCGTCCCCACCCCCGATGCGATCGATCAGACGGGGTTGAAGATCTCGAAGGACGCGATGGAGATGCTCGTCGCAGTCGAGCCCGGCGACTGGGCGGAAGCGTCGGCGGACCAGGCCACGTTCTTCAAGTCCCTTGGCCCTCGCGTACCGCACGAAATGTTCGAGGAGCAGAAGCGCCTCGCGGATGCGCTGGGGGGAGTGCTGTAAGTAGAAAGTGATAAGTAGAAAGTAGAAAGTAAAAAGTCAGTTCTATTTGCCTCGCCCTCCGAAGTTTCGACGAGCGTTGACCAAACATGCCGTAAAAATCTTGGACAGCTGCGTCGCCTCTGACAACAGCGCCTCATCGCTCCCCAACTCGCCGTCGCGCATGAATTCCAGCCAGCCGACCGCCTCGTCGGATTCTTCTACGACGATTCCAAGCTTTGCGATGAACTCCGGGCGAGACCGTCCGCGCTGCGAGGCTCGGTAGTTGGACCAGCTCGATGTCGCGGCTTTATAAAACTGAACGGCAGGAACCTGCGTCTCGGTATTCTTCGGAAGTTTCTTGTAGAACTTCAACGATGCGAGCGAAAACCGATAGACGCGTCGAAGGAGCTCGGTTTCTGACATGCCGTTTCGTTATGCAGAGGCCTTGCCAAGTGGAAAGCGGCCCGAAATCTTAGTACTGAGCACCGCCGTCGACGCGAGTACTCACTTTCTGCCTTACTTTCCACTTTCTACTTTCTACTTTTTACTTACAGGGCTCACCGCACGTGCCGTCCCCCATCCACCCGTATTGTCTCTCCGGTCACGAATTCACATTGCAGGAGTGCGAGCACCGCCTGAGCGATCGATATCTCCCCTCCCCACGATCCGAGCGGGGTCGCCTGCTCCACTGACGCCAGCTCGTCTTCGGTCGTTTCGGGCGGCGCGAGAATCGGGCCGGGCGCGATCGCGTTGACGCGAATCTTGTCGGGCGCCAGCTCGAGCGCCAGCGCCTCGGTGAGGCCGATGACGCCGGTCTTCGCGGCGTAGTACGGCAGGTAGCCGGTGTAACGCGGCCGGCCGCTCCGCGACAGCCAATCCGAGAAATTCACGATGTTGCCGCCGCCGGCCTTGCGCATGTGCGGCCACGCCGCGCGCGAGCAGATGAACGCCGACCGCATGTCGACCGCGACGTTCTCGTCGTACTCCTCGACCGTCAGTTCGCTGAACGGCTTCGGCACGTAGATCGACGCCATGTTCACGAGGATGTCGAGCCGTCCGAGCGCGGCCGCCCCTTCGTTGACGAACGCCTCGCAGTCGGCGGCCTTCGTCAGGTTCGCCTGCGTGACGAACACGCGCCGGCCGAGCGCCGTGATCGTCGCCGCGGTCTTCTCGGCTTCGTCGCGCGAGCGGTTGTAGCAGAGCCCGATGTCCGCACCATGCTTCGCCATCTCGATGGCCACCACCGCGCCGATCCGTTTGCCGCCGGTTACAAGCGCAACGCGATTCGAAAGGTCCATCTGGAAATCCTAATCTTAGCCAGGTCGTTTGACACGGCATTTGAATGGGATGTATGTACACGCATGCTAAAACACGCGGTCGGAATGGCAGTTGTGATCGGCGGGCTCGCCGTGGCGCCCTCGCTCGCTCAGGCTCAAGCACCAGCGGCTCCTGCGCCCGCAACGCCGGCACCAGCAACGCCGGCACCAGCCGGGCAGACGCCGGCCCCTGGAACGGCGAAACCCGCCGGCGGCGGCCAGAAGGTGGGCCAGACCGGCAATCCCGATCCCGGTGTGAACTTCCTCAACGTCGTGGAGAACCCGCACGTGCGCGTGCTGCAGGTTACGCTGCAGCCTGGCGCCGTTCGCCGTCCGCACGTGCACAACGACGTCACGTTCCACATGCTCGTGCCGATCACCGGCTCGCTCGAGCTGACTGTCGAGAAGGATCCGGTCGTCACGACCGTCCCAGGCCAGGCCTACTACATGGTGAAGGGGCAGACGCACACCTTCACGAACAAGTCTGCGGCGGCCGTGCAGGTCATCGAGTTGTTTATCAAGCCTGAGACGCCGCCTGAGACGCCGCCTGCACCGCCGGCGCAGTGAGGCCGGTAAGTGGAAAGTAGAAAGTGAAAAGTAAAAAGGGGCGCCGGCATTTCTGCCGCGCCCCTTTTGTCTTGCTACAGGCTACGAGCTACAGGCTACCAGCTAGTTCGAGCTGCTCCGCCGAATGCGAGTGGGATTCTTCGCCGCCCAATCGCGCGCGTCCTGCGATGCCGCCCACTTGATGGCGTTGCGCATCAGCGTCTGGAACGCGGGGTTCTTCCATGCCACCGCGTCGTGGCCGTTCTGCAGGTACACGAGCGGGCTCTTCTCCGCCGTTCTCACCCAACCCGCGAGCTGGCTTCCCCGTTCGGGATAGCGCCATCCGCCGGCATAACGGCCGGGGAAGTTCTTGTCGATCGGCTCGAAGTCGGTCTTCAGCAGCGGAATCAACCCCTTGGCCTTTTCGTCAACCGGGCACAGATACGTTTCGTCGACGATGTCGAAGCCGTCGCCGATACCCTGCGTGATCGGATGCGTCTTGTTCAGCACGGTGATGTGCTGCTTCACGCCGCCCTGCGCGCCCGAGTTCGGGTAGGTCTTGCCCTTGAACGTGACGGGATTGCCCCAGTCGCACGCCGATCCGATCATCTCGCTGTACTCGGGCCACGTGTGGTTCCACGCGGCGGGCGAATGATGGAAGAACACGAGCCCTTTGCCCTTCTGAAGGAACGGGATCAGGTTCTTCTTCGCCGATGCGTTCGGCTGGTCGTACTGCGGCTTCCCCTCAGGCGAGCCGGGCAGTGCGGTGCGGCCCGGCGCGTCGAAGAACGCGTAGACGTCGAACGTGTCGGCGATCGCGGGATCGAAAAACTCGAGCGCCGCCGGATGCTGCAGGTGCGTCCAGGTGATGTCCTGGCCGAGCGAGTCCCAGAAATTGAAGAATCCGTCTCTGTCGAAGTTGTGGCCCTTCGTGACGATGGCCACCTTGATCGGACCGTTGCCCCACTGTCCCTGAGCCAGCAGCGACGCCGATCCCGCGGCGATCGCGAGCGCGACCGCCAGCAACGTGAGTTTTCGTGAAAGAATTTTCATCATCGTCCCTCGACTAATTTGACGAATTAAAGATGCGCTTCGGGTTCGCTTTCGCCCACGCCAGCGCCTCGGGAGATGCGGCCCACTTGATGGCGTTGAGCACGAGCTGGCGGTACGCCGGCGTCGCCCACGCGGTGACGCCATGACCGACCTGCGTGAAGAACACCGGGCTGTTCTCGGCCGTCTTCACCCACGCGGCGAGATTGCTGTACTTCACCTTCGGGTTCAGGTTCTTCGTCGCGTCCGCCGGCTGGAAGTCGGTGCGCGCGAGCGGAGCCACCGAGTCCTCGAACCAGTGGCACGCATACGCTTCGTCGGTGACGTGGAACCCGTCGCCGAGCCCCTTGGTGATCGGGTGGTTCTTGTCGACGAACGAGATGAACTGCGGCGTCATGCCGAAGTAGCCGTGATTCGGGTTGTCGATGCCGCGCACGCGCTGCGGCGCGTACCAGTCGCAGGCGCCGCCGATCACTTCAGAGTATTCCGGCCACGTGTGCGTCCATGCGGCCGACGCGTGGTGCAGGAACACGAACCCTTTGCCTTCGCGCAGCAGCTTGGGGAATTCGGTCTTCAGTTGCTCCGACGGCGGCGGATAGAAGCGATTGTTCGCGGTCTTGAACGATCCCGGCGGCACGACCGGTGCGGGCTGGCCCGCGCGGCCTCCGCCAATACCGGCGCCGCCGATGTCGAAGAACGCGTAGACGTCGAAGAGCTTGCTGTATTTCGGCGACAGCATGACGTCGGCGGCCGGATGCTCGACGTGCGACCACGTGATGTCGCTGCCCCACGAGTCCCACATCTGGAAGAACGGCTCGCGATCGTAGGTGTGTCCCTTGGTCACGACCATCACCTTGATCGGTCCGCGCCCGCCTTGTGGGACGTTGCCGCCGCCACCTCGCCCGCCGCGTCCACCCTGTGCTGCCGGCGCGCCGGCCTGTCCTGCCGCTCCGCCGGCCTGGCCGGCGAGTTGCGTGCTCGCGGCAGAGGCGACGAACAGGCCACCGACGGCCACGACCATCAATCGTTTCAGTGTTGTTGCGTTCATTGTGTGCTCCTTCAATTTGCCGGGTCTAAAGAGCAAGACCCGGCCTACGCGGGGTCCCCGATTACGTAAGGTGGGTCCTGCTCTTTGGACCCGCCGCTAGTTCTTAAAAATCCGCTTCGGATTCTTCTTCGCCCACGCCATCGCCTCAGGCGACGCGGCCCACTTGATCGCGTTGTCTAAGAGTCTGCGGAACGCCGGGTTTTCCCATGCGATGCGATCGTGGCCGAGCTGGATGTAAACGATGGGGCTGCTCTCGGCGGTCTTCACGAACGCCGCGAGGTTGCTGAACTTCGATTTCGGATTCAGGTTCAGCGCGACGTCTTTCGGCGTGAAGTCGGTGCGCAGCAGCGGATGCACCGAGTCCTCGAAAATCGGGCAGTTGTACGACTCGTCCACGATCTCGAAGCCGTCGCCGAGACCCTGTGTAATCGGGTGGGCCTTGTCGACCACCGTGATGCGCTGCTTCGTGTTCTGGAAGTACCCTGACTTCGGATGATCGACGCCGCGCACGCGGAGCGGCTGGCCCCAGTCGCACGCGATGCCCATCACCTCGGTGAACTCCGGCCAGCTGTGCGCCCATGACGCCGACGCGTGGTGCAGGAAGACCATCGGCTTGCCCTGCCGCAGCAGCGCTTTCGTATTCGCCACGAGATCGGCGGGCGGAGGATCCCACGTGAACGCAGGACTGCCGCCCTTGTTCAGCACGGGCTTGCCCGTCTTGTCGAGGCGCGGCTTGCGGCGCTCGCCGCCGTTGATGTCGTAGAAGACGAACACGTCGTAGTCTTTGGCCAGCGCGGGATCGAAGAAAATTTCCGCCGCCGGCTGCTCGACGTGCGTCCAGCGCGCGGTCGCGCCCACCGGGGGCTGATCGAACAGCTGATAGAACGGCTCGCGATCGTAGGCGTGCCCCTTCGTGATCAGCAGCACCTTCGTGCTGCCGCCGCCGCCGAACCCGCCCGCGGGCGCCGGAGCCTGGCCCGCCACGAGCGGCAGCGCGCACACCGTAACCGCAGCCGCGACGAACGCGGCCCTCGCCATCATGGATGTCATCACCCCTCCAAATAAACGTGGGGCGGGTCTTGCACCACAAGACCCGCCCTACGGCGATCAATTCGTCGACGACTTGAAGATGCGCTTCGGATTCGCCTTCGCCCACGCGAGCGCTTCGGGCGACGCGGCCCACTTGATCGCGTTCAGCACGAGCGTGCGGTACGACTCGTTGGCCCACGTCGCGGGGCCGTGACCCATCTGGATGTACGCCACGGGGCTGTTCTCCGCGCTCTTCGCCCAGGCGGCGAGGTTGCTGTACTTCCAGTTCGGGCTGAGATTGCGATTGTGATCGGCCGGCTTGAAATCGGTGCGCAGCAGCGGAATGACGGAATCTTCGTAGTACGGGCACGAATACGACTCGTCGATGACGTCGAACGAGTCGCCGAGTCCCTGCGTGATCGGGTGCGTCTTGTTGACGACCGTGATGCGCTGCGGCGTCATCGGGAAGAAGCCCGAGTTCGGATGCTGCACGCCGCGGGTGGTAATCGAGTTGCCCCAGTCGCACGCGCCGCCCATCACTTCGATGTACTCGGGCCAGTTGTGCGGCCACGACGCCAGCGAATGGTGCGTGAAGACCATGCCCTTGCCCTGCTGAAGCAGCGCGGGTAACCCCTTCTGCAGATCGACCGACGGCGGATCGACGACCAGCTTCGTGCCGTTCGGGTAGAACGGATTGTTCGGCGCCGGCTCGCGCCGCGAGCGGCCGAGGTCGGCCTGCGCGCCGTTCATGTCGAAGAAGAACGCGACGTCGTAGCGGTTCGCGTACTTCGGCTGCAGGAATACTTCGGCGGCCGGGTTGTCGACGTGCATCCAGGTGATGTCGGCGCCCATCGAGTCGAACATCTGGTAATACGGTTCGCGCTCGTACGGGTGCGCCTTGGTGATGAGGAGCATCCGGACCGGGCCGGACCCGCCCTGCGTCATGCGGCGTTGAGCCGGAGCGGCGCCGCCTGCGGGATTTTGAGCAACGAGAGGAGCCGACAGGGCGGACAAAGCCGCCACGGCTGCGAATGCGAGAACGTTCCTCATGATGCTGCCTCCACCAGAAAACCTTTTAAGGATTCGCAAATTCTACTACGGGGAGGCTTGAACCGGCTTCCCCTCATCGTCAAACACTTCAAGAGGCCCGAAGGCCCGCAGAATAGGGGCGATCCTGGTCTTCGTTATCGAACCGGATGCGCCCGTGCTCGTCGAACTCGACCAGAAACGCATCCATCGTCGGCACGAAGAGTTTCATCAGATTCTGGATTCTAGATTTCAGTTTCTAGATTCCAGCGATATAGGAGGCCCGCTGCGCGTCGGCGACCGCGATGACCACGCCGACCATAGGCACGCGATCGATCCCGCTGGCGTACGCGTATTCGATGTTGATGCCCGCGTCGCCGAGCAGCCGCAGCGCGCGCGACAGCGACCCGGGCTCGTTCGGCATCACGGTGTAGAGCACGTCGCGCTCTTCGACGTTGTAGTGCTGCTCGCGCAGCGTGCTGATGGCGTGCAGCGGGTTGTCGACGACCAACCGCAAATGGCCAGACGACTCGATCGACATCGCGAGCATATTGATGCGCTCGGCGCCGAGCAGTTGCGATACGCGGCTGAGGGTACCGGGACTGTTCGCCAGTTTGACGGTGATTTCACGCAGTATCGCCATTGGAGGACTGTAAGCGTGGCGGGTCTAAAGAGCAAGACCCGCCCTACGTGCGTGCCCTCTGCTCTCTGCTCTTTGCTCTTTGGTAAACTCGTCGGCAATGGGAACCCCAAAGACCTCCGCCATCATTCCGCCGGCGAGCCGCATGAGCGCGGTGAGCTATTCGATCCGCCGCGTCGTCGCGGAGGCGAAGAAGGCCGAGGCTGCGGGGAAGAAGATCTATTGGCTGAACACGGGGGACCCCGTGCACGCGGGGTTTCAGCCGCCGGCTCACATGGTCGAGGCCGTACACCAGGCCCTGCGCAATGGCGAGCACGGATACGGACCATCCGTCGGCCTGGTCGAGGCGCGCGAGGCGGTCGCGGCTGAAAACACGTCGCGCGGCTGGCCCGTGTCTGCCGATCGCGTCGTCATGACATCGGGCTCGTCCGAAGCGATCGACTTCGTGCTCACGGCGCTCGCCGATCCCGGCGATGAGGTGCTGGTGCCGCTGCCGACCTATCCGCTCTACACGGCGATTCTGCACAAGATCGGCGCGCGCGAGGTGTACTACCGGACCAATCCGGACAACGGGTGGCAGCCCGATCCCACAGAGGTGCGCCGGCTCATCACGTCACGCACGAAGGCCCTCGTCATCAACGACCCGAACAATCCGACCGGTGCGTCGTATGCGCCGGCGATCCGCCGTGAGCTGCTGACGATCGCCGACGAGCACAACCTGCCGATGATCGCCGACGAGATCTATCAGGACGTCGCGTTCGACGGACCCGTGGCGCCCATCGGCGCGATCGATCCGGACGCGCCCGTGATTTCGTTGTCGGGATTGTCGAAGGGATATCTGGTGCCGGGCTGGCGCACGGGCTGGCTCACCGCCGGCGGCGGCGACCGCCTGAAAGACGTGCTGGCCGCGATCACGAAGCTCGCCGAAGGACGGCTGTGCTCCACCATGCCGATGCAGCGCGCCGTCGTTGCGGCGCTCACGGGCGATCGATCGCATCAGCCCGCGTTCCGCACGGCGCTTCGCGAGCGCGCCGATCTCGTGCACGCGCGCGCGAACGCCATCCCCGGCATCTCCTCGACGCGCGCGTTGGCGGCATTCTACGCCATGCCGAAAATCGAGCTGCCGCCCGGAAAGACCGACGCCGATTTCATCACCGATCTCGTCCACGCCACGGGCGTGTTGTGCGTCCACGGATCCGGCTTCGGCATGGATCCGGCCGACGGCTACTTCCGCATGGTCACGCTCGCGCCGCCGGAACAGTTGAATGAAATCTGGGATTTGATTGCGGGGTTTGCTGCTGAATACAAGT
>CAYHHH010000066.1:16344-18274 GCA_964356125.1 uncultured Bifidobacteriaceae bacterium
CTGTATCTTGCCGTCGCCGTCGTCTTCACCTGGCCGCTGTCGCTGGGGTTGACCCGCGATATTCCGTGGGATCTCGGCGACTCGCTGCTGAACGCGTGGATTCTCGCGTGGGACGCCGAGCGCCTGCTGCAATTTCTCGGCGGCGACATCGACGCGATCCGGAACTTCTGGAACGCGAACATCTTTTATCCCGAACCGCTGACGCTCGCCTATTCCGAGCACCTCTTCGCGCAGGCGCTGCAGATACTCCCGGTCTACGCGCTCACGGGCAACATCATCCTTTCGTACAACCTGCTGTTCCTGTCGACCTTCGTGCTGTCGGGGCTCGGCATGTTTCTCTTCGTGCGCGAGATCACCGGCAGCGCCCGCGCGGGATTCGTCGCGGGCCTGATCTACGCGTTCGCGCCCTATCGCGTTCCGCAGTTCTCGCACCTGCAGGTGATCTCGTCGCAATGGATGCCGTTCGTGCTCTACGGCCTGCGGCGGTACTTCGACCAGTACGTGGTGTCCGGCTTCAGCCGGACCCTTCCGTTAATCGGCGCCGGCGCGGCGCTCGTCGCGCAGAACCTGTCGAACGGGTATTTCCTGCTGTTCTTCGCGCCGTTTGTCCTCGCCTACGCGATCTTCGAGATCGCCACGCGCAGACTGTGGGCTGAGGCGCGCGTCTGGCTGGCGCTTTCGGCCACTGCGGTCGTCGTGACGGCCGTGACGCTGCCGTTTCTCCTTCCGTACCTCGAGCTGCGCCGTCTTGGGTTCGGCCCTCGCGTGCTGAACGAAGTGAAAGCGTTCTCGGCGGATGTGTTCAGCTACTGGACCTCGCCGATCCAGTCGCGGCTCTGGGGAAGCGTGATTCGCGGGTATCCAAAGGCGGAAGGCGAGCTGTTCCCCACGATGGCTGCGCTGTGTCTGGGCACGATCGGGGTCGCGGGCAGCGTCTCTGCCGCCTGGACGCACGCGCGCACGCGGCCGGTGGCCGCATCGAAGATGCTGATGCCGATCGTCTGGACGCTCATCGCCGCCGCCGCGGTGTACACGTTGTTCGTGCTGGCGATTTTGGGCGGCAACGGCTTCACGCACATCGGGCCGTTTCCGGTAAGCGTCAGGAATCTCTGGCGGAATTCCCGCGTGCTCGCGATCATCGTCTTTGTGCTGATTCTCGTCTCTCCTCGCGCGCGATCGTTCGCGCGAGAGTGGCTCGGCACCTTCGCGGCCTTCCTGGCGATCGCCGTGGCGGCCGCGTTTCTCATGTCACTCGGGCCGGAGATTCGAAGCAGCGGGAGGCTCATCAGTGAGACAGGGCCGTACCACTTCTTTTACTCGCACGTGCCGGGGTTCGACGGCCTTCGCGTGCCGGCGCGCTTCGCGATGCTGGTGATTCTGTTTCTGTCGGCCGCGGCGGGCCTCGGGGCCGCCGCTCTCGAACAGCGGTTCCGGCGTGGCGGCGCAATCGCCGTGGCGCTCGGCGCGCTGGCGGTGGCCGAAGCGTTCGCCGCGCCGATCGTCGTCAACGGAACCATCGCCGAAGGACGGTATGCGATGCCGCCCGCCCGCGTGTACACGGGCGAACAGGTGCCGGGAGCGTATCGTTTTCTGAAAACACTGCCGGCGCCGGGCACGGTCGTGGTCGAGTTTCCCCTCGGCGAGTGGGCGTACGAAGTGCGCTACGTGTTCTATGCGGCCTCGCACTGGCATCCGCTGCTGAACGGCTATAGCGGCCATTTTCCGTTGAGCTACAACATGAACGCGACGCATCTGCGTCATCCGCTCGACTACCCCGATGCGTCGTGGGACACGTTGATGCGGTCGGGCGCCACGCACGCCGTCCTGCATCTGCCGTACTACCAGGACGACGAGGGCGAGCGCATTGGGAAGTGGCTCGAAGCCCGGGGTGCAACGCTCGCAGGCGAATTCGATGGCGATAAGGTGTTTC
>CAYHHH010000066.1:18374-23350 GCA_964356125.1 uncultured Bifidobacteriaceae bacterium
TATGCGAAACGATCCTCTGTCCTTTCTCTCCGACGAGCTCAACGCCCTCAAATCGCAGGGACTCTACCGCCGTCTGCGCGTGCTCGACGACACGCAGGCGGCGCGCACGACGATCGACGGCCGCCAGGTCGTCAATCTGTCGTCGAACAACTACCTGGGACTGACGACGCATCCGCGGCTGAAAGAGAAGGCGCTCGCCGCGATCGAGAGGTTCGGCGTCGGCACCGGCTCGGTGCGCACGATTGCCGGCACCATGGCGATTCACATGGAGCTCGAACGGCGGCTCGCGGAGTTCAAGCAGACGGAAGCGGCCGTCGTGTTTCAAAGCGGCTTCGCCGCGAACGCCGGCACGGTCGCCGCCATCCTCACCAAGGAAGACTTCGTCATCTCCGACGAGCTCAACCACGCCAGCATCATCGACGGCGCGCGGCTCAGCCGCGCGACGATCAAAGTCTTTCCGCACCGCGACGCGGGCGCCGCGCGCACCATCCTGCGCGACCTGCCTGCCGCCGGACGCAAGCTGCTCATCACCGACGGCGTGTTCAGCATGGACGGCGACCTCGGCGCGCTCCCCGAGCTGTGCGGCCTCGCCGAAGAATACGGCTGCGTGATGATGGTGGACGACGCGCATGCGAGCGGGGTGTTCGGAAAAAACGGCCGCGGCACCATCGATCATTTCGGTCTGCACGGGCGCGTCGACGTACAGGTGGGCACGCTGTCGAAAGCCATCGGTGCGCTCGGCGGCTATATCGCCGGCAACCGGAACCTGATCGACTTCCTGCACCATCGCGGCCGGCCGTTTCTGTTCTCGACGTCGCATCCACCGTCCGTGGTCGCCACGTGTCTCGCGGCGCTCGACGTGCTGCTGGAAGAGCCGCAGCTGATCGACCATCTGTGGGCGAATACGAAATTCTTCAAGGACGGCCTGAAGGCGCTCGGGTTCAACACCGGATCCGGCGAAAGCCCGATCACGCCCGTCATCGCGGGCGATGCACCCAAGGCCATGAAGCTGTCCGACCGGCTGTTCGAAGAAGGGGTCTTCGCCCAGGGCATCGGCTTCCCCACCGTCGCGCGCGACAAGGCGCGGGTGCGTACGATCGTGATGGCCACGCACACCCGCGACGACCTGCAATTCGCCCTCGACGCCTTCGCCAAAGTCGGTAAAGAGCTCGGCCTGATTTAGGCGGGTCCAAAGAACAGGACCCGCCCTACGTACGTAGGCCGGGTCTTGCTTTTTAGACCCGGCGTACGTGTTCTAATAATCCTGTGAGGGTGTTCCTTCTCGCGCTCGCGCTTGCCCTTCCGGCGTATGCGAACGCCCAGACTGCCCCTGCACCCAACGACGGCATCTCCGGCGTCCTGCGCGAGCTCGAGCGGGTGCTCGTGGCGGCCGATACGCGCGGCTTTACCGCCCTTCTCGCCGATCGCGCCAACATCAGCGAGGACTTCCGCGACGAGTGGCTGCAGCCGGGCGTGACGCGCGCCGTCGTGCAGGAGCGCCTGCGCGCCGAGCTTCCCGAGGTGGGGAACGAGTTGGCGTACGACGTGTACGTCGACGTGCTGACGGAGTTCGGCAGAAACGCGCGCGTCGGAACGTTTCTCGTCCGAATATTCCGCGAGACACTCGACGCCACCGAGTGGCGCATCGCGCGGCTGAATGTCCTGACCACCGTGCGCGGCCTCTATCGGCTCTCCATCAGTCCCGACAAGCAATACCGGATCGTGAATCTGGCGTTGAGCGCGGAAGATTTCGAGCTGCGCGTGCCCAGCGGCGTCGCGTTCGTCGCCGAAACCGACGCCGGCGTCACCGGCATCGTCATTCTCGGGCGAGGCGAGATGGTCTTTTCGCCGGCACCCGCGGCGGAAAAAGGGCAGGTCAGGATTTACGGCGGCAGCGACGTGCTCACGAGCCGCTTCGAGTGGGTGTACTTGCGCGCGCACCCCGCCGAGTTCGACCGGCGCCTCGACGTCAGCACGTTTTACGCGCGTGAGGTCGATGCGCGGGATCTGCGGCGCGCCGAAGCGGTCTTCCAGGAAAACCTGCCGCGGTCGTTCGGCATCGAGCTCGCCGATCTCAGCCGCGAGCGATGGTCGGTCATCCCGAAGTTCGGCGATCTCGTCGCCGAGATGAATACCGATCGCGCGCATCTCACCTACATGAAGTCGGCCAACGACGCCGAAGACATCCGGTTCATCGACCGCACGCGCACCCGGACCATCTCGATTTACCCGTCGAAGGAGAAGCTCGCGACGCGCGGCCCGTTTTTCAACGAAGACGATCAGGTCGACTTCGACATCGTCAACTACGACATCGACGCGAGCTTCGATCCGCGGCGCGAGTGGATCGAAGGGAAGGCCACCCTGATGCTGACGGCGCGCCGCGATCCGATTTCATCGCTGGTGCTGACGCTTGCCGAGCCGCTCACCGTGCGCTCGGTGACCAGCGCGCGGCACGGCTACCTGATGGCGCTGCGCGTCAGCGGACAGGACGACATCATCATCAACCTGCCGGAACCGCTGCGGCGCGATGAGCTTCTCGATCTCGAGTTCGTCTACGGAGGGCGGCTGCCGGCGATCGCGCCCGAGCGCGAAGCGATAGACGTCAGCTCGGCTAAAGCCGAGGTCTACCGTGGAGGAAGCCCGTACGGTGGGAACAGCTTCGAGCAGGCGAATGACTTCTTCAACGTTCAGGCGCTGCCGAGCTACATCTACACCGGCCGCTCGGGCTGGTACCCGGCGGGAGCCGTCACCGACTACGCCACGGCGACGATGCGGCTGCGCGTGCCCGAGGGCTATTCGACGGTCGCGAGCGGGTCACTCGACGAAGGGTATCCGAAGGCGCTGCCGCCCGACGGGCGCCTCTCATGGATGGAGTACCGCTTCAGCGCCACGCAGCCGGTGCGCTATCTGGGGTGGGCCACGAGCCGCTTCGTGCACGTCGACTCCGCGTCCTTCGCAATCCCCGCGGCAGAAGGAGACGACGCACCCTTGACGGGGGCGTCGTACACCTTCGGTGAGATCGCGGTAGAGGCGAGCGGCCTGCTGCAGCGCAAGGGGCGCGAGCTGTTCGAGGAAACGCAGCGCGTGATGAAGTTCTACGGCTCTGTCTTGTCCGATATTCCGTACCCGAGCTTCACGCTCGCGATTGTCGAGCGCGGGCAGCCTGGCGGCCACAGCCCGCCGTATTTCGCGGCGCTCAGCCATCCGCCGCCGTCGACCCCCATTTCGTGGCGCACCGATCCGGCGTACTTCGACAGCTTCCCGGAATTCTTTCTGGCGCACGAGACGGCACATCAATGGTGGGGACAGGCCGTCGGCTGGAAGAACTACCACGAGCAGTGGATCAGCGAAGGGTTCGCGCAGTATTTCGCGGCGATGTACGCGGAACACATCAAGAAGGACGCCGTGTTCCGCCAGGTGATCGCGCAGATGGCGCGCTGGACGATCGACCGCTCCGATCAGGGACCGGTCTATCTCGGCTACCGGCTCGGCCATATCCGCAATGACGGCCGTGTGTTCCGCGCGCTCGTCTACAACAAGGGCGCGCTGACGCTGCACATGCTGCGCAAGCTGATCGGCGACGATGCGTTCTTCCGGGGGCTGCGGCGGTTCTACACGACATGGCGGTTCAAGAAGGCGGGCACCGAAGACGTGAAGGCCGCGTTCGAGCTCGAGGCGAACCGCGATCTCGATCTGTATTTCGATCGCTGGATCTACGGGTCGTCGCTGCCGCGGCTGAAATTCAGCTACACGACCGAGCCCGATGCCGTCGTCGTGCGCATCGAGCAGATCGGCGAGCGGTTCGAGCTGCCGGTCACGGTGACGCTGAAGCACGCTGCGTCCTCGACGGACGTGATGATACCGGTCGTCGAGCAGGTCACCACGCAGCGCATTCCCATTACGAGCCCCGTACGGAGCGTCGCCGTCAACGAAGACGACGCCGCCCCTGCCGTGTTCGTGCGCTGAAACACCGGGTCTAAAGAACAAGACCCGGCCCACCTACGGCGGGACTGAAACGCCGGGTCTGAAGAACAAGACCCGGCCTACATTCGGTACGTAGGGCGGGTCTTGCCCTTCAAGACCCGCCGGCGAAATACACTAGAATTGGATTCGCGAATGGATACGGTCACGGTCACCATCAACGGGCGGGAACTGACGGTCGAGAAAGGCAAGTCGGTCCTTCAGGCAGCCATCGAAAACGGCGTCGAGCTTCCCTACTATTGCTATCATCCCGGCCTCGGCGTTGACGGCTCCTGCCGCGTGTGCATCGTCAAGATTGAAAAAATGCCGAAGCTGCAGACGTCGTGCTCGACGATATGCGCCGACGGCATGATCGTACACACGCAGACGCCCGATGTCGTCGAAGCGCGCGCCGGCGTGTTCGAGTTCCTGCTGATCAACCATCCGCTCGACTGCCCCGTCTGCGACAAGGGGGGCGAGTGCCCGCTGCAGGATTTCTCGTACGAGTTCGGCCCCGATCGCAGCCGCATGGAATTTCCGCGCCGCACGTTCGATGGCGAAGGCGTGGAAGCCGACGTCGACTTCGGACCGACGCTGATGCTGAACCGCAACCGCTGCATCCTGTGCACGCGCTGCATCCGCTTCATGCGCGACATCGACGGCGATGCGCAGATCGGCGTCACCGACCGCGGCGCCGGCAGCGAGATTTCCACCTATAGAGAAGAGGGCGTGCACTCGCTGCTGTCGGGCAACCTGATGGACGTCTGTCCTGTCGGCGCCATCACGACGCGCGACTACCGGTTCAAGTCGCGCCCGTGGGACAACCCGCTGGCAGGCGACACGATCTGCACGTTCTGTTCGAAAGGCTGCAACACGACGGTCTGGATCAAGGCGAAGCCCGAGTGGGCGCGCGGGGCGCAGATGGCGCGCGTCACGCCGCGATTCAATCCCGAGATCAACGGCTACTGGATGTGCGACATCGGCCGCTTCGACTATCACTGGGTCGAAGGCGATCG
>CAYHHH010000067.1:0-23221 GCA_964356125.1 uncultured Bifidobacteriaceae bacterium
GCGTGACGGTGGCGAAGGAAATCGACCTCAAGGACCCGCTCGAGAACATGGGCGCGCAGATGGTTCGCGAAGTCGCCAGCAAGACGTCAGACACGGCCGGCGACGGCACGACGACCGCCACAGTCCTCGCGCAGGCGATCTACCGTGAAGGCATCAAGATGGTGGTCGCGTGCGCCAACCCGATGGAACTGAAGCGCGGTATCGAGAAGGCCGTGGAGGTCATGATTGCCGACCTCCAGAAGCTCTCGAAGCCGGTCACCGGCGCGATGATCGGCCAGGTCGGCACGATCTCGGCGAACAGCGACGACACCATCGGCAAGATCATCGCGGAAGCGATGGAAAAGGTCGGCAAGGACGGCGTGATCACGGTCGAAGAAGCCAAGTCGATGGAGACGTCGCTCGACGTCGTCGAAGGCATGCAGTTCGATCGCGGCTACCTCTCGCCCTACTTCGTCACGGATCCGGACCGCATGGAGTGCGTGCTCGAGAATCCGGTCATCCTGATTCATGAGAAGAAGATCTCCTCGATGAAGGATCTGCTCCCGCTGCTCGAGCAGGTCGCCCGTGGTGGCCGCCCGCTCGTGATTATCGCGGAAGACGTCGACGGCGAAGCACTCGCGACGCTCGTCGTGAACAAGCTGCGCGGCACCCTCCAGGTGGCCGCGGTCAAGGCGCCGGGCTTCGGCGATCGCCGCAAGGCGATGCTCGAAGACATCGCGATCCTGACCGGCGGACGCGCGATCACCGAAGACCTCGGCATCAAGCTCGAGAACATCAAGATCGAGGACCTCGGCAAGTGCAAGAAGCTCACGATCGACAAGGACAACACGACCATCGTTGAAGGCGGGGGCAACTCGAAGGACATCGAGGGTCGCGTCAAGCAGATCCGCACGCAGATCGAGGAAACGACCTCGGACTACGACCGCGAGAAGCTGCAGGAGCGTCTGGCGAAGCTGGTCGGCGGCGTCGCCGTCATCAAGGTCGGCGCGGCCACCGAGACCGAGATGAAGGAAAAGAAGGCGCGCGTCGAAGACGCGATGCATGCAACGAAGGCGGCCGTCGAAGAAGGCATCGTGCCCGGCGGCGGCGTGGCGCTGATTCGAGCGGGCAAGGCGCTCGAGAGCATGAAGCTCGAGGGCGATCAGCAGATCGGCGTCAACATCATCCGTCGCGCGATTGAAGAGCCGCTCCGCTGGATTGCCACCAACGCCGGCATGGAAGGCTCGATTATCCTGGCGAAGGTGAAGGAAGCGACCGGTTCGACCGGCTATAACGCGCAGGACGACAGGATGGAAGACCTGATCGCGGCCGGCGTCATCGACCCGACCAAGGTCGTGCGCTCCGCGCTGCAGAACGCCTCGTCCATCGCGTCACTTCTGCTCACGACGGAAGCGCTCGTGTGCGAGCTTCCGGAAGAGAAGAAGGAAGCGGCGATGCCGGGCGGACACGGCGGCGGAATGGGTGGAATGTACTAACGCTGTAAGTAGAAAGTAGAAAGTAGAAAGTAGGGCGGGTCCTGTTCTTTGGACCCGCCCTTTTTTTATCTCGCCGAACGTTTTCAGCGAAGCGTGAACGCGATGGCGATCGTCACCAGCACGGGTACCGGCTGGCCCTGTCTGGTGCCGGGGCGGAAGCGCCATTGGCGCGCGGCTTTGACAGCTTCCTGATCGAGACCGAAGGCGGAATCGAGCGAGCGCACCACGCGGATGTTGCCCACCGAGCCGTCGGGCTGGACGATGCACTCCAGCAGCACCTCGCCCTGAATCTTCGCGCGCATGGCCTGCGCTGTGTACTGGGGCTTCACTTCCTTGATCAACTGTGGTATTTCAACGCCGTTGCCTGGACGATAGGCGCCCCCGCCCGTGCCGCCGCCCCATCCATCACCAAGACCAGATCCGCGGCCTGGACCGATGCCGGTACCCTGCCCCGTTCCCGCGCCGCCGCCACGTCCGAGACCAAGCGAATCGGAGGAGGGGACGCCTTCCAGCGCGCCGGCCTGGGCCAGATCGGCTGAGGCAAGGGTCTGCGCAGGAATCGTCAGGTTCTGAATGGGCTCTTCCGGCGGTTTGTCTTTGGGCTGTTCCATGGCCGGCGGTTTCTCGACCGGCACGGTAATCTTTTCCTTACCCTTGAGTTCGACCTGCTTGACGGGCTCGGGCGACTGATTACCGCCGCCGCCACCACCGCCGCCGGGCCCGGGTACGTCCAGCCACACGATCTGATCGCTCAGCGTGTCGAAGGCCTGCGTCATCTGGTTGACATCCGCATTGCGGGCGACCCAGAAGGCGAGGGCAAAAAGGGCGGCGTGGATAGCCAACGACGCCACCACCGCCCCGCCGGATCGCTTTCGCGATTCCTGAAAGAGGAATCGAACTTCACCCGGTGCGTCTGCGCGAAGGTCGCTCATGAATGGAATTTAGGTCCGAGGCGCGGACTTCGATCTATTTTGCGCCCTCATCATTCAGCGCGCAAGTTGCAAAAGGGGCGCCATCACCTGGAACCGGAACTTGGAACCCGGAACCCGGAACCCGGAACCCGGAACCTACACCCGTCCTGTCCAGGCTCCAATGGCGGCATTTCCGCCCCCGTACGAGTGCAATACCGCGAGGGCGTCCGCGGCCCTCGGCTCGCTGTGAATGGCCACGAGAACGCCGCCCCGGCCGGTCAGCACATCGAAGATGCGGCCGTCGTGCCCCTGGAATCCCACGCGCCGCATCGTGGCGGCGATGCCGGTTTTGCTCAAACCCTGATCGCCGCCCTGCAAAGCCGCGACGAGCGGCCCGCGCGCCACCGCCGCTCCGAGATCGTGCACGTCGAGCGATTGCGGGGTACCGAGGGTCCGCTCGATGAATGCGCTCATCTCAGGAGACGCTTTGCCGAGAATCGACAGCGCCTCCACGGTTAGGCCTTCCCTCCGGAGCGCTTCGAGACCTTTTTCAGCCCACGCGATATCCTGAAACACGCCCACCGTAAATCGTCCCGTTTCCACCTCAACGGCCATGTGACTCAATCCTCCCACTGCGTCCGGACGACCTCACCAGTGCTGTGTTGTCGCAGAAGCGTCTCGATATCGGCAGCGCGGCCGCCCCGCGCGTGCACGCCGAGCAGGATAGCGCGACCGCTTTCAATCTGCGAGCGCCAGTGATCCGCGTCTGTTTCGGACAGGCCTGCCTTCATCAGCGTCGCTTTCAGATCGCCCGCTACCTGGCCGGCGACGTGCCCGGCCGCCTCACCAAGCTCGGCGGCCAGCGGCCCTGCGGCCACCACGGCGCCCGTTCCTGGCAGGCCGATCGCAATCGCCGCGAGAATGTAGCCGCTCAACTCCCCCAGCCGCGACGCGGCGGGCGAATCCTCGATTTCCGAGCCCGGGCTCGCGTCGATCTGGTTCGCGATGCGTTTTTCATCCTGGTGATCGCGCGCCACGACCGAGAGGTCCGCGCGATCGACCCCCATGGCGTGCGCGCCGCGCGCAACGGCTGCGGCAGCGGAGACATCGGACAAGAGCGCCATAAGTAATGGGTGCGACATGTGCTGACAGTAATCTATATCAGGTAGCCGGTAGCCGGTAGCTGGTAGCTCGTAGCCGGTAGCGCGTGGCTGGTAGCCATTCCTGCTACACGCCACAGGCTACAAGCGACCGGCTACAAGCTACGAGCTGATATGCGCATAGCCATCATAGGCGCGGGACCGGCGGGCGCGATGGCGGCGGTGCGTCTCGCGCGCGCCGGCGCGTCGGTTTCGCTCTTCGATCCCAGTCATCCTCGCGAGAAACCGTGCGGCGGCGGTCTCACGGGACGCGCGGTCGCGCTGGTCAACGATGTCATCGATGTGCGTGCGCTGCCGGCCGTGGTCGTCACCTCAGCGACAGTGGAAGGCCCCGAGCGAGCGGCGAACGTCGCGCTGATCGATCGCGGCGCCACTCTCGGCAGTTCCCTGCTCGTCGTCAGCCGCGCGGTGTTCGATCGCGCGCTCGCCGACGCCGCCGTCGCATCAGGCGCCCGCCTCATTCCGGAAAGGGCGATCGACGTCTCCCGGCATCACGGGCACATGATCGTGCGAACCCATCGCGGCGCGCACGACATCGACTTCGTGCTCGGCGCCGACGGCGCCAACAGCATCGTCCGGAAGACACTCGCGCGCCCGTTCGGGCGCGCCGAGCTTTCGATCGCCGCGGGGTTCTTCGTCCACGGCGCGACCGCCTCGAGCATCACCGTCACAACCACCTGCGAGCAACCTGGCTACCTGTGGTCGTTTCCACGACCCGATCATCTGGCGGTCGGCATCTGCGCCGCGGCAGACCTCCGCGCCACGTCGGGCGATCTCCGCGCGCAAGCCGCGGCGTGGATCGCGCAGCACGGTCTCGACCGGCGGGCGCGGCTCACGCCGTACGCCTGGCCCATACCCAGCATCGGTTATCAGCATCGACACGATGTCACGCTGGGCGGAGATGGCTGGATGCTGCTCGGGGATGCCGCGGGCCTCGTCGATCCGCTGACCCGCGAAGGCATCTACTTCGCGTTGGTGTCTGGGCAGTGGGCGGCCGATGCGCTCGCGGCGGCGGGGCCGCGAGCCGCGACGCGGTATGCGGACCAGGTGCTCGACCGCATCCATCCGGAACTGGCCCGCGCCGCGCGTCTGAGCCGGCTGTTCTTCACGCCGGCCTTCTCGTCGCTGCTCGTCCGGGCGCTCGACCAGAGCGCCGGTATTCGAGACGTGTTTGTCGACCTGGTCGGCGGCGCTCAACCGTACTGCGGCCTCCGCCGGCGGCTGCTCGGCACACGCGAATGGACGCTCGCGGCGCGCGCAATTCAGGTGCTTCTGAAGCCCGGGTTTGCTGGTACAATGCATGCCGTCGCGTTACCCCGAAAAATCTAGCGAGGTGTTAGACATGGGTCCGATTGCGTTGATGGGTCCGCTCGGTTTGCCTGAGCTCTTGATCATCCTGTTCATCGTCGTGCTGATCTTCGGCGCGAACCGCCTGCCGCAGCTCGCCACCGGCATCGGCAAGTCGATTCGCAGCTTCAAGGACGGGATGAAAGAAGGCGACGACACGGACACCAAGAAAACCTAGCGCCGCCGTTTTCCCTTCTGCCGCTCTCGACGGCCCGGCCGCTGCGTGCGCTTCGCGGTCGAGCGGCGCTGCTCCTGCTTCGGCCGCGCCTTGCTGTGCCTGGGCCCGCGCCGCCGCTCGTCGGTCCTCACCGACTCGAGAATCTCCACCAGGCCAAGATCGATTTGACGCCGATCCATGTCGACGCGGACGACTTGTACTTCGACACGATCGCCAAGCTGATACACCTTGTGCGTGCTCTCGCCGCGCAGCGAGTGGGTCTTCTCGAGAAAGCGATAGTAGTCGTCGGCCATGCTCGACACGTGCACGAGCCCTTCGACGTAGTGCTCGACGAGCTGCACGAACAGGCCGAAGGCCGCGACGCCCGTGATGTAGCCCGCGAACTCTTCGCCCACCTTGTCGGCCATGAAGCGCACTTTTTTCCACTGCACCAGCTCGCGCTCGGCTTCGTCGGCGCGCCGCTCCATGTCCGAGCAATGACGCGCCATCTCGGGCAGATCGCCTTCGAGCTCCTCGACACGCTCCATGTCGATGCCCTTGTGCCGCAGCTCGCGGAGCATGCGATGCACGATCAGATCGGGATAGCGGCGAATCGGGGACGTGAAGTGGGTGTATGAATCGGCGGCGAGGCCGAAGTGGCCGAGGTTGCGCTCGGCGTATCGCGCCTTCTGCATCGTGCGCAGCATGAGAAACGCGATCGGCCGCTCCTCGGGCTTGCCCTTCAGTTTCTCGAGCAGCCGCTGAAAGTGCCGCGGCCTCACCGCGCCGGGAGGCGCCGCGAGCGAATACCCGAATCCGGAAATGAACTCCTCGAACTCCTCCACCTTCAGCACGTCAGGCTGCTCGTGGATGCGATAGACGCACGGCATGCCGCGCCCCTCGACGTACGTGGCGACGGTCTCGTTGGCGAGCAGCATGAACTCTTCGATCAGCTTGTGCGCGATATTGCGTTCCGCCTCCACGATCCGTTCGACCAGCCCGGCGGCGCCGATAATCACTTCCGCTTCCGGCAGGTCGAAATCGATCGAACCGCGGCGCTTGCGCCGTCCGTTCAGGATGTGGAACAGTTGTCCCATCAGCTCGAACGTCGGCACGAGGTCGCGGTATTTCTGCATCAACTCGGGCGGCTTCGTCGTCAGGATGGCGTTGACGTCCGTGTAGGTCATCCGCGCAGCGGTGTTGATGACGCCGTCGTGGAATTCGTGCCGGACGACGGAACCGTTGGCATCCACTTCCATCAGGCACGTCTGCACCAGGCGATCCACGCGCGGGTTGAGGCTGCAGATGCCCGTGGCGAGCTCAGAGGGAAACATGTGCACCGCGCGCTCGGGAAAGTACACCGACGTCGCGCGCTCGTAGCCCTCCTGATCGAGCGCGGTGCCTTCAGTGACGTAATGCGCCACATCCGCGATGTGCACGCCGAGCCAGTAGTGTCCGTTCGGCAGCTTCTCGATGCTGATCGCGTCGTCGAAATCGCGCGCGTGCTCGCCGTCGATTGTGACGGTCGTGGTCGGACGGAAGTCGGTGCGCCCCTCGATGTCCCCGGCGCTGACAGGGCCGAAGGCCAGCGCTTCCTCGATCGCCGCTTCGCCGTGGACGTCAGGGATGCCGTACTTGCGGATGATGATCTCGGTATCGACGCCTTGCTCGTTGATGTCGCCGAGCACTTCCACGACTTTCCCGACCGGCCCGCGCGATGCGGTCGGCCACGTCGTGATTTCGACGACGACCATTTCGCCAGGCTCGGCCGCTCCCCACTGACCCGTCGGCACGTGGACGTCCGTGGTGACCCGCCGATCGAACGGCTGCACGAACCCAAGGCCCGAATCGTCCACGTCGAACCGCCCCACGATCGTGGAATTGCCACGCTCGAGGATGCGGATGATGCGCCCTTCGAGACGGTTCTCGCTCGTCCTGCGCTCGATGCGCGCGAGCACGCGATCGCCATGCATCGCTTCCTTGATGTTCGCGGCAGAGACGTACACGTCCGGCGCATCGCCGCCGGCCTTGTCCGGAATGACGAAGCCGAAGCCCGAGGCGTGCATCTGAAGACGGCCGACGACAAGGTCCATCTTGTCCGGCAGGCCGACGCGGCCGCCCTTGGTCTCCACGAGCTCGCCGGTCGTGACGAGCGATTTCAGCAGGCGTCGAAACGTCGCGCGTTCTTCCTGTGGAATTCTGAGCGCGTTGGTGAGCTCGCGGGGAGTGGCTGGATGCGTGACTTTCTCACGCATCAGCTTGAGGATCTGTTCTCTCGACAGCATTAGTTCTGACTATAGCTGGTTCCGGGTTCCGGGTTCCGGGTTCCGGGTTCCGGTTCAGAACGCGGAACCGGAACTTGGTACTTGGAACCCGTTAGCGGAAGAGAACGATTTGCAGGTCTCCGACATTCGTGGTGGACGGGCCGGTGATGATGAGATCGTCGAGCTTCTGGAAGAACGCGTACGCGTTGTTGTCGGCCAGATAGGCATCGGCGTCGAGCGACTGCTGCTGCGATCGG
This sequence comes from uncultured Bifidobacteriaceae bacterium, assembly GCA_964356125.1. GTDB lineage: Bacteria > Acidobacteriota > Vicinamibacteria > Vicinamibacterales > JAMQPK01 > JAMQPK01. The sequence continues at coordinate 7,572 of CAYHHH010000067.1, forward strand.
GCGATCGTGGTGGTATCGGCATAGGCACCCGCCGCGTCGGTTGGCCCGTCGATGCCGTCGGTGCCGACGCTGCCGAGCGCGATATCGGCCGTCTCGTTCGACAGCGCCTTTGCGACCGACAACGCAATCTCCTGATTGCGGCCGCCCTTTCCACTCCCGACGACCTTGACCGTGGTCTCGCCGCTCGCGATCACGGCGACCGGCCTCTTGCGGCCCGCGGCGAGCGCACGTGCCCGATCGAGCACCACCGGTCCCATCGTCCGCGCGTCCCCCACGATCGGATCGTCGCTGAGGACGACGTCGTAGCCGAGCGAGCGCGCGGTCTCGGCTGCGCCATACATGGCGTTGAAGCGGCCACCGATGACGCGCGTGACCGAGCGCTCGAAGCGCGGATCGCCGGTTTTCGGAGTTTCGGGGACGGCCCCTTCCAGTCCGGCACGCAGGTAGTCCTTCGCGGCGGGCGTCAAGAGCGCCTCCACGCCGAAGCGATCGATGTAGTCCCACGCGGCCCGATAGGTCGACGGATCGGGAACCGTGGGTCCGGAACCGATGACGCTGAGATCGTCGCCGACGACATCCGAGATCGCGAGACAGACGGTCGGGCCGGCGGCCGCCGCGGCGAGGCGGCCGCCTTTGACGGCCGACAAATGTTTGCGGATCGTGTTGAGCGCCGTGATGTCGGCGCCACCCTTGAGCAGCGCGTTGACCGCGGTGCGCTTGTCCTCGAGCGTCAGATTGCCGGCAGGCACGGCCATCAACGCCGACGCGCCGCCCGACAGCAGGACGACGAGGGTGTCACCCGGTTCGGTTCGCTGCGCCACCTCGAGGGCGCGGCGTCCGGCGGCCACGCTGCGTGCATCGGGAAGCGGATGGCCCGACGGAATCCACTCGAGCTGCGCGGGCAGCGCGATCGGCAGATGTGTGCCGATGACGATGCCGCCGCGAATTCGATCGCCGGCAATCTTCGCGAACGTGTCCGCCATGAAGGGCGCGGCCTTGCCGACGGCAATCAGGCACAGGTTTCTGCCTTCGACGCGCGAGGCAATCGCGGGATCCTGGATGGCGCGCTCGATCAGATGATGCGGAGACGCGGCTTCGATGGCGCCGCGCGCGATGGTCAGAAACTGCTGGCGAAAGTGCGACAGAGGCGCCGCCTCAGTGAACGTTCTTCGGATCGGTCCAGCTCGACAGCCCTGTCACGACGTTGAACTTCCGCAAGAGGCGGCTCACCAGCTCGTCGGCGTTCTGTCTGGCTGAAAGATGATCGAGTTGGGAAATGATGCGGGTGAGAGCGGCTTCAACGGGGGTGATCGCGCTGTCTGAATAATATTCCCGCTGTTGCTCCAGACAGCGTCGATGTTTCAGGAACTCTTCCCGATAGAAATCGCTAAGGTTCGACCCGGGCCTTGCCTTCGGTTGCGTCATGTAGGGGTAAATCCAGTCTACGAAGGGTTGCTTGGACTGTCAACGAAAAATCTCGATTTCACTCCACGATTTCCCGCGTGCCGCGCGCCGCGATGAATCCACCCACCGCGCCCACTGCCGCGCCGGCGGCCAGCAATGCCGCGGCCGTCGGCAGCGAGAGAAATCCAAGCGCTGACGGATCGACTGCGCCGGCCAGCCATGCGTCCGCGCGGCTCTTCACGACGAAAAATGTGATCCACAAGATCGCGAGCGCCAGCAGCGCGCCGATGCCGCCCTGGATCAGCCCCTCGACGACGAACGGTCCACGGATGTAGGCAATCGGCGCGCCGACGAGCTGCATGATGTGAATCTCTTCACGTCGCGCGAACAGCGCGAGCCGTACGACGCTGGCCACCGTCAGCGCTGCGGCACACACCAGCAGCGCGGCGAGCGCAAACCCGCCGGCGCGCACGACGTCGACCGCGTACATGAGCCGCTGAATCCATTGACGGTCGTACCGCACGTCGGCAACCCCCGCAAGCCCGGCCGCGCGCTCGGCGAGCGCGGCCACATCGGAGGGATTCGCGTTCGGCCGCAGCCGCACCTCGATCGATGCGGGCAGCGGATTCGCGGGGAGATCACCGGCGGCGTCCGCGAGCGTCGCGAAGTTCTGCTTGAAGCGTGTCAACGCGTCCTCCTTCGACACCGCCTCGAGGGCGCTGACGACAGGGCTCTGCCGCAGCGTCTGCTCGACGGCCGCGCGCTCGTCAGGCGTGACCACGTCGGCCAGATACACCGAGAACTCGGCGGCGTCCTGCCAGCGCGTGAAGACGCGCTCCATGTTGGAGGTGAGAATCAGGAAGCCGCCGAGCACCACGAACGCGACGGCAATGGTCGCGGTCGCAATCAGCGCGGTCTTGAAGCCGCGCCAGAGGCTGGCGGCCGCCTCGTCGAAGAAATACTTAATCGCCCGCATGCGATCCCGTTTCTGCCCGTTCGTCGGCGTCGACCATCTTGCCGTGATCCAGCGCAATCACGCGGCGCCCGACGCGGCGGATGAGATCGCGGTCGTGCGTGGCGACGAGCACGGTCGTGCCGCGCGCGTTCACCTCGCGCAGCAGGTTCATGATGTCCAGCGAGAGGTCCGGATCGAGATTGCCCGTCGGCTCGTCGGCGAGAATCACCATCGGATCGTTCACCAGCGCGCGCGCGATCGCGATGCGCTGCTGCTCGCCGCCCGACAGCTCCTGCGGAAATGCGTTCATGCGGTGCTGCAGTCCCACCCACTTCAGCACCTGAAACGTCTTGCGCTGCTGGGTCGAGACGGGGGCGCCGAGCACGCGCGGCACGATCGCGACGTTCTCGAGCACCGTCTTGCGCGGGATCAATTTGAAATCCTGGAAGATGAACCCGACGCTGCGCCGGTACGCCTGCACCTGTCGCGGCGTGAGGTCCGCGAGATTCTTTCCCGCCACCGTAATCGTGCCGTCGCTCGGCAGCGTCTCGCGCAGCAGGAGCCGCAGAAATGTCGACTTGCCCGCGCCGCTCGGGCCCGTCAGAAATACGAACTCCCCCTTCTCGACCTGCATCGACAGGTCCTTCAGCACGTAGACACCCCGGCTGTAGAGCTTCGACAGGTTATGCGTCTCGATCAAATGTTCAACTCTCTGCGAAGCAGTTCGTTCACGAGTGTCGGGTTCGCCTTCCCGCCGGTCGCCTTCATCACCTGGCCGACCAGAAAGCCGAACGCGCCGGTCTTGCCGCCGCGAATCTGCGCCACCGCGTCCTGATTGCCTTCGATCACCGCGCGCACGCGCGACAGAATCACGCCTTCGTCCCCAATCTGCGCAAGACCGTCGGCCGCCACGATGTCGTCGGCGGTGCGCCCGGTGTCATACATCTTCTCCAGCACGCTCTTGCCGATCGACGCGCTGATGGCGCCCTTCTCGACGAGCGCCATCAGCGCGGCCAGCGCGCCGGCGGTGATTCGTTGTCGATCGAACCGCTCGCCACGCTCGTTCAGCTTCCGCGCGACCTCGCCCGACACCCAGTTGAACGCCGCGCGCGGGTGGCCCGAGGCCTTCGCGGTCTCCTCGAACAGCGCGGTCAGCTCGGTGTTCTCGAGCGCGGTCACTTCAGGCGAAGACAACGCGTACGCCGCCATCACACGCGCACGCCGCGCCTCCGGTAATTCCGTGATCGACTCGCGGATCTGCTCGATCCGCTCGCGCGCGAGCCGCACCGGCGGCAGATCCGGATCCGGAAAATAGCGGTAATCGTGCGCGTCTTCCTTGCTGCGCATCGGAAACGTCTCACGCGCCGACGCGTCCCATAACCGGGTCTCCTGCACGATCGTCCCGCCGCGCTCGACAACGGCGATCTGGCGGGCGATCTCGAACTCCAGCGCCTTCTCGAGATACCGGAACGAGTTGATGTTCTTCACTTCCGTCTTCGTGCCGAGCGCCGTGGCGCCCGCCGGCCGCACCGAGACATTGGCGTCGCACCGCAGGCTGCCCTCTTCCATGTTGCCGTCGTTCACGCCCAGCGCGATGAGCATCTCGCGCAGCCTGCGGAACGCGTCGGCCGCGTCTCCCGCAGATCGCAGGTCGGGCTCGGTGACGATTTCGATCAGCGGCGTACCGCTGCGGTTGAAATCCAGATGCGTCTTCTGTTCGGAATCCGCAAAGCCCTCGTGCAGCGACTTCCCCGCGTCTTCTTCCATGTGCACGCGGGTGATGCGCACGCGCCTGGGCGCGCCCGCCGCGGTGAACTCGAGCGCGCCGGCGGTCGCCAGCGGCAGCTCGTACTGCGAAATCTGATACCCCTTGGGGAGGTCGGGATAAAAGTAGTTCTTGCGGGCGAAGATCGACCGCTCGTGGACGGTGCAGCTCAACGCCAGGGCCGCTTTTGCCGCGAAATCGACCGCCCGCCGGTTCAAAACGGGCAAAGCCCCAGGGAACCCCAGACAGACCGGGCAGACGCAGGTATTCGGGGCATGGCCGAATCTCGTGCTGCAGCCGCAGAAAATCTTGGTGTCTGTGAGGAGCCGGGCGTGTATTTCGAGCCCAATGACGGGTTCAAATCCCACGAGGTGTGATGCTATCATCTAATGCGTCACTTTCTCCGGGCCAAATCCCTGTAACCGTTTGTAAATGAAAGGCCAGCATCGTCGTATCTATGAGTAGGCACGATCAGATGGCGGCTAGCGGCTCTGCACTGCCCGCTCCGGTCGACGGAGCCCTCGGCGAGACTTCTCTCGCCGCGCCGGCAGCGCCCCGCCCGGCCGAGGCTGGATCGATGATCGCGGCGCAGGTGCAGGACCTGCTCGCGGACGGCAACGACCATGCGGCGCGCGACCTGTTCGCGCAAATCGTGTCGCGGCAGCAGCGGCGGGCGTCGCGCATCGCGTGGCATTACCTGCGCGATGTGGCCGAGGCCGACGAGGCGGTGCAGGACGCGTTCGTCAAGGCCTACACCCACATCAAGTCGTTCCAGCGGAATCTCTCCTTCGAGGTCTGGCTCACGCGCATTCTGATCAACGGCTGCCTCGATCGGCAGAAGGCGCGCACGCGCCGATCGCGCTGGATGATGCCCGTGGCCGATGCGGGACGCCGCGACCAGGACACCATCGAGCGCGCGACGCGCCCGAGCGATCGATCGCCCGAGGCGCAGCTCATCGCGCGCGAGTGGCGCGAACAGGTGTTGGCCGCCGTGAACACGCTGCCCGACCGCCAGCGCCTCGTCTTCATGCTCTGTCATTATTCCGATCACTCAACGCGCGACGTCGCCGAGATGACCGGCTTGAACGAATCGACGGTCAGGGTTCACCTGTTCAGGGCCATACGCAAGCTGCGCACGGCCATGGAAGGACAACGTCATGCGATGTAACAACCGCATCGTGAATTTCGGGGATACGCATTTGACTGCACATTTGAGCGACGACCAGCTGATGGAGCGCTACGTGCTGGCCGGCGACGATCGCCACCTCGCCGTCTGCCGCCCGTGCAAGGCTCGCTTCGACGAGGTCGTCCGCACGCTGCAGCAGATAAACGACGCCGCAGTCGACGAAGCCGACCACGCCTTCAGCGCCGAGCGGCTGCACGACCAGCGCGATCGCATCATGCGCCGCATCGAGCGGCACGATCATCCGGCCGAAGTCGTGGCATTTCCCCATGCGGGCGTGCCCGCCCACTCCGGCGTCAATCGCCTCCTCGGCCCTGCGCGGCGCTGGGTCGCGGGCGCGGCGGCCGCCGGGCTCGCCGCGGGCGTGTTCCTCGGGTTCGCCATGGATCGCCAGGACAGGTTCATCGATTCGGCGGCTCAGCAGCCGAAGCCGGCCATCTCGCTGGCGCGGCAGGCCGCGGCCGACGATCAGTTCTTCATCGACATCGACGAGGCGCTCATCGGCTCGCGCGTGCGCGAAATGCGTCCCGACCTGGGCGCGATCGACATCATGACGACGCCGCTCGAAATCCGCGACGTCAGTTACGTTCGGGAATGACCTCTTCGCTTGTGTTCCGCAAGGGCCTCGACCTGAAAGAGGCGGTCGCGGCCGAACTGAATTCGAACTACTACAGCGATCTCGTTCAGCAGATGAAGGCCGACGACTTTCAGTTCCAGTCCGGCCGTCTCACGATCCATCTCGCGCGCGAGTTCGGGTTCTGTTACGGCGTCGACCGCGCGGTCGACTACGCCTATCAGACGCGCGAGCGATTCCCGGATCGCCGCGTGTTTCTGACCGGCGAAATCATTCACAACCCCCACGTCAACGACCGCCTCCGCAACAAAGGCATCCAGTTCCTGAGCGACGCCGACGAGACGCGCACGCCGCTGGGCCCGGACGACGTGGTGGTGCTGCCGGCATTCGGCGTGACCACGGCCGAGATGCAGCGCTTCACCGACATCGGGTGCGTGCTGGTGGATACAACGTGCGGCTCGGTGCTGAACGTCTGGAAGAACGTGAAGCGCTACGCGCAGGACGGCTTCACCTCGATCATCCACGGCAAGGTCTGGCATGAGGAGACGCAGGCGACCGCCTCGCAGGCCCTCACGTTCACCAACGGACGCTTCCTCGTCGTGTTGAATGTCGACGAGACCAGTTTTGTGTGCGACTACATCCGGCGCGGCGGCAACCGCGAGGCGTTTCTCGCGCGCTTTCGCGACGCCATGTCGCCGGGCTTCGATCCCGATCGCGACCTCCAGCACATCGGCCTGGCCAACCAGACGACGATGCTGATGTCCGAGTCGCTCGAAGTACAAGAGCTGTTCCGTCAGGCGATGACCGACCGGCACGGGACAGAGCTGGTCGGCTCGCGGTTTCGCGCCTTCGACACCATCTGCAGCGCCACCCAGGATCGCCAGGATGCCGTCGTCGTCCTGCTGAAGGAAACGCCGGTCGACCTCATGATCGTGATCGGCGGCTATAACAGCAGCAACACCTGTAACCTGGCCCGCATGTGCGCCGAGAAGGTGCCGACGTTCCATATTGCCGACCCCGGGTGTCTCGAGTCGGCCGACGCGATTCGGTATCGGCCGGCCGGCGGCAGGGCCGAGATTCGGGCGACCGGATGGCTGCCTGCCGGGCGCGATCTGACGGTGGGGCTCACCTCGGGAGCCTCGACCCCCGACAACCTGGTCGGCACGACCGTCAAGCGGCTGGCCGAGCTCTGCGGGGCTTGAGCCTGCCTCGCCGAAGCGCGGAGCGCGAAGGCGGGTAAACAACCCGTATACCGCCGTCGTATTTGGAGTTAGTAGTCGGCAGAGGTTAATTTTCCATGCGAATAATTCTTCACATCGTCTTCATCTGCAGCGCCTTGGCCGCGGGCCTGCCCGCGAGTCTCGGGGTCTCCAGCGCGCAACCGCCGCCGCAGCCGGGTGCCCCCGGCGCGCATCCGACCCCACGCCGGCCGTCGGAGTGGTGGAAAACCCCTAAATACATGCAGGAACTGAAGCTCAGCGCCAAGCAGTCGGCCGAGCTCGATCAGATTATCCAGGCCAGCCGGGCGCGGATGACGGCGGATAAGGAAGACCTCGACCGCGCACAAAGCGATTTCCACCAGTTGATGGAACGGCCCGACACGAACCAGCGCGAGCTCCTCAAGGCCGCTGAGCGGCTCGAGATGGCGCGGTACTCCATCGCCAAGGAACGGACGATGATGGGCGTGCGCATCCACAGCGTGCTGACGCCGGAGCAGCGCCGGGGGCTGGATGCCATCGCGAAGCGGCACGAGGCCGACCGCAATCGCCAGAGCCAGAAGTAGAACCAGAAGCAAAACCAGAAATAGTCCCACTGTTTTCAAAACCGTAGTGCGCAACTTAAGTTGCGCACTACCGCTGAGGAGTTCGCGATGTTCGGAAGACACCTCGTTGCGGCAGCGTCGTTCGTCGTGTTGATGTCGGGTGCCGCCTCTGCGCAGACGGCGGCGTCCGATGCGGCGCGCGCGGAAGATCTCATCAGGCAGGCCGTCGAGCGCTATACGTCGGCGCTCGATTCGAGCCGCATGCGGAATGCGCAGGACCCCGCGGCGCCCGCCGCCGTGCCGATGACGCTCGAAGATGCGGTGCGCCGCGCGATCGACAACAACCTCGAAATGGCCGTCGAGCGGCTCAACCCGCAGACCTTCGACTTCACGCTCGCGTCGCTGCGGGCGAACTACAAGCCAGTCGCGACCTCCGCATTCGGCCGGCGCGATAACGTCCGGCCGCCGACCAACTTGCTGAATCCCGGCAGCCCGAACGTGTCCACGATGACCTACAACTCGGGCATCACACAGAACGTGCGCTGGGGCGGCGGCAACTACTTCCTGACGTTCAATAACAACAAAGTCGTGTCGCCAACAGACCAGCTGGCGCGCTTCGACCCACAGTTCAACAGCTCCTACCTCTTCAGCTACACGCAGCCGCTGCTGCGCGGATTCAAGATCGATCTGACGCGCCAGCAGATGCAGACGGCCGTCATCAACCGTGATAACGCAGAGCTGAACCTGAAGGCGCGCACCACCAACACGCTCGCGGCCGTCCGCGCGGCGTACTGGGATTACGTCTACTCGATTCAGGCGGTCGACGTGGCGCGCCAGTCGCTGGCGCTCGCGTCGAAGCTCCTGTCGGACAACAAGATTCGCGTCGAGGTCGGCACGATGGCGCCGATGGACGTCGTGCAGGCCGAAGCGGAAGAAGCGACCCGGCAGCAGGCCTTGACGATCGCGACCGCGACCATGCGGACCGCGGAGCTCTCACTCAAGCGGCTCATTGTCAGCGGCACGAACGATCCGCTGTGGGCGCAGCACATTGAACCGACGGATCGGCCCGATTTCCAGACCGTGTCGATCGACGTCGAAGGTGCGGTGCGGTCGGCGCTGGGCCAGCGCACGGATTTGCAGATCGCCCGTAACGCGTTCGAGTCGAACAACGTCCTCCTCAAATCACAGCGCGACCAGTCGCTGCCCGATGTCGACGCCCTGGTCACCTACGGCGCGGCGGGCCTGGGTGGCGTGCAGTGGAACCTGATCGGGTCGGGGCTCGATCAGCAGCGCAGCGGCATTCTCGTCGACGGTGGATATAACACCGCGCTCCGCACGCTCTTTAATCGCGACTATCCGAACTGGCAGTTCGCGCTCAACGTCAGCTACCCGATCGGCGGCAATGCCGCCGAGGCGCAGGCGGCGCGCACGCGGCTGCTGCTGCAGCAGAACCAGGCGCAGATTCGCGCGAGCGAGCTCACCGTCGCGACGGAAGTCACCAACGCCGCGCTGCAGGTGACCAACAGCACTGAAGCGCTGGCGGCGTCCCGCGCGGCGCGCGACCTGTCGCAACGCCGGCTCGACGCCGAGATGAGCCGGTTCGAGGTCGGCATGTCGAACAACTATCAGGTCGTGCAATCGCAGCGCGACCTGCGCGAGGCGCAGAACTCCGAGCTGCGCGCGCTGCTCAACTATCGGAAAGCTCTTGTCGAGTTCGACCGCGTCCAGCAAGCCGGCGCGCGCTAGAGAGGCAACCGGAGTCATATGCGTAAATACGGAATCATCCTGCTCGTCGTCGCCGTCCTGGGCGGTGCCGCGATCTACTACTTCATGGGCCGCTCGACCGCGTCCGCCCAGGGCGACGGGCCCACCGCGGCGGAGCGCCGTCAGAATGCGCCTGGCGGCGGAGGCGGTGGCTTTGGCGGCGGCGGGTTCGGCGGCGGCATGTCCCGCGGGCCGCGTCCCCCGATGACGGTCGAGCTCGCGCCGGTCACGCGCAAGAACATGATCGACACCATCACGGTCGTCGGCAACCTCATCGGCGCCGCGACCGTTGATGCGGTGCCCCGCGGCCAGGGCCGGCTCGATGCGGTGTACGTGAAGCTCGGCGATTCGGTTCGCCGCGGCCAGGCGATCGCGAAGATTGAAGACCGCGAGATCGTCGAGCAGATTAAGCAAGCCGAGGCGACGCTGAACGTGTCGCAGGCGACGATTCGCCAGCGCCAGGCCGACCTGAAGCTCGCGCAGAACAACATGGAACGGTCGAAGAGCCTGTTCGAGCGCGATCTGCTGCCCCGCCAGACGTTCGACGACACCGACGCGCGCTACCAGGCCGCGCAGGCGCAGCTCGAGCTGTCGATGGCGCAGCTCGAGCAGACGCGATCGCGGCTCGACGAGCTGAAGATCAACCTGCAGAACACGATCATCACCGCGCCGGTCGAAGGCTTCATCGGCAAGCGCACGCTGGATCCGGGCGCGAGCGTCGGCGCGAACACCTCGTTCATGTCCGTCGTCGACATCCGGACCGTTCGCCTGGTCATCAACGTCGTGGAAAAAGACCTGCGGCGCATTCATCAGGGCACGGCCGTCGAAGTCGAGGTCGACGCGTACCCCGGTGAGAACTTCCTGGGGCGCGTCGCGCGCCTCGCGCCGATTCTCGATCCGGCCACGCGCACCGCGCAGGTCGAAATCGAAATTCCCAACAGCACCTATCGCCTGAAGCCGGGGATGTACGCGCGCGCGAAATTCACCGTCGAGCAGCACGACAACGCGCTCGTCGTGCCGACGCTCGCGGTCGTCGACCTGCAGGGCAAGCTCGGCGTGTGGGTGCCTGCGGACGAAGGCGACAACCCGGTGTTCAACCCGGTCACGATCGGCATCGAGCAGCAGGACTTTACGGAAATCACCAGCGGCGTGAAGGACGGCCAGCGCATCATCACGACCGGCGCGGCCTCGCTGCGTCAGGGCGATCGCATTGTGTTGGCCGGCCAGCGCGGCGGCGCCGGCCGCTCCGGCGCCGCCGGACGCGGACGGCGCGGTGGCGGCGCTGCGCCCGGTGTGAACGCCAATCAGGGTCAGCAGCAACAACCCGGTCGGTAGTTGGTGGTTGGTGGTTGGTGGTCAATGGAACAGTACGTAGTGTCCGGCTTTAGCCGGACCTTGGAGTCTCAATGAGTATCCCGAGAATCGCGATCGCACGGCCCGTGACGATGTTCATGATCAGCGCGATCATCATCCTGCTGGGCGGTATCTCAGTCACCCGGCTGCCGGTCGACCTGCTGCCGGACGTGACCTATCCCACAGTCAGCATCTTCGTGCGATATCCGGGCGTCGGACCGCAGGAAATCGAGCAACTGATCACGCGGCCCATCGAGCAGACGGTCAGCGCGGTGGCGGGTCTCGACCAGCTCAACTCGACATCGCAGGAAGGCTCGAGCCGCGTGTCGCTCTCCTTCGCGTGGGGCACCGATCTCAACGAAGCGATGGATGACATGCGCATGCGTCTCGATCGCGTGCGCGGGCGCATGCCGATCGACGCCGAGCCGATGCAGATCTTCCGGCAGGACTCGAATGCGGCGCCCATCATGAGCCTCGGCATCGAAGGCGACTACGACCGCGTGACGCTGCGCGAGATGGCCGAGAACCAGATCGGCCCGCGCCTCGAGCGCGCCGAGGGCGTCGCGGCGGTGACCACCATGGGCGGCCTGCGCCGTCAGATCCACGTGCAGCTGTCGAAAGAAAAGGTCGCGGCGCTCGATCTGCCCGTCGAACGCATTTCCGCGCTGCTCCGCGCGGAGAACCAGAACACACCGCTCGGGGAGGTCAACCAGGGCGAGCGCACGTATCTGCTGCGCAGTCAGGCGCAGTTCCAGAGCCTCGACGAAATTCGCAACCTCGTGCTGATGACCCGCGGCGGCGTCCCCATCTACGTGCGCGACGTCGCCGAGGTGGTCGACACCACCGAGGACGTCCGGTCCCTTCTCCGCATCAACGGCCGCCCGGGCGTGCGTCTCTCGGTGCAGAAGCAGTCGGGCACGAATACGGTCCAGGTCGCCCAGGGCATCCGGGCCGAAATCGAACGCATCAACGCCGAGATGCCGAACATCAAGCTGAACGTCCTCGACGACAGCTCGGTCTACATCAGCCGGTCGATCAACTCTGTGCAGGAGCACGCGTTGATCGGCGCCGGACTCGTGACGCTGATCATCTTCCTGTTCCTGCGGAGCTTCCGCTCGACGCTCATCGTCTGCACGTCGATCCCGATTTCGGTGGTCGGCACCTTCGCCCTGCTCTACTTCGCGGGCTACACGCTGAACATCATGACCTTCGGCGGGCTGGCGTTGGGCATAGGCATGGTCGTCGACGCCGCCATCGTCGTGCTCGAGAACGCGTACCGGCACATGGAGCATGGCAAGGATCGCGTGACGGCGGCGATTGAAGGCAGCGAGGAAGTCTGGGGCGCCATCGTGGCGTCGATTCTCACGCACATCGCCGTGTTCGTACCGCTGCTCTTTCTGACGGGTATTTCGAGCATCCTGTTCAAGCAACTCTCGGTCGTCGTCATCTTCTCGCTCCTGATGTCGCTGCTCGTCGCTGTCACGCTGGTGCCGGTGCTGTGTGCGAACCTGCTCAGGCTGCCACCGCCCGTTGAAGAACGCAAAGGCCTCGGCGGGCGCCTCTTTACCCAGAGCGAGAATTTCCTCGAAGGGATGGACAACGCGTATCGGCGATTCCTCCACCGGGCGCTCGTCCATCGACCGATTGTGCTGGCGATTGGCGCCGCATCCGTCGTCGCGGCCGTCCTGATGTTTCCGTTACTGAATACCGAGCTCGCGCCTCAGACAGATGAAGGCGTCGTGCAGGTGTCGGCCGAGCTCGCCGCCGGAACGCGCATCGAGCGCACCGACGCGATCATGAGCCGTCTCGAGCAGATGACACAGCAGCTGGTGCCAGAGGCGCAGACCATCATTGCGAGCGCCGGCGCGGGCGGCGGCGGCGGCAGTTTTGGTGGCGGCGGCACGAGCCGCGGCAGCATCCAGCTGTTCCTGGTTCCGAAGGATCAGCGCGAGCGTTCGAGCGACCAGATTGCATTCGACCTCCGGCGCCAGCTCGCCGGCATTCCGGGCGTCATCGTCCGCGCGAACGCGAGCGGCGGCAACAATCAGATGAACCGCCTGATGTCGGGCGGCCAGGGCAACGACAGCCGCATGGGCATCGAAATCCGCGGTGAAGACCTCGACGCGTCACGTCGACTCGCTCTGGAAGTCCAGGACCTGCTGCAGACGACGCCGGGCATTGCCGATCCACGGCTCGCACGTGATGAAGCGCGTCCGGAGCTCGCGGTACAGATCGATCGTCCCAAGGCGGCGCTGTTCGGCTTGAACACGACGCAGGTCGCCAACACCATCCGCACGAACGTGGCCGGCACCACCGCTGCGCAGTTCCGCCAGGGCGGCTACGAATATCCGATCATCGTCCGCCTGAAGCAGGAAGATCGCGAGTTTGTGTCCGACGTCAACGACGTGATGGTCAATACAGCCAGCGGCGTGTCGCTGCCGGTGCGCAACGTCATGGTCATTCAGTCGCAGCTCGGTCCGAGCCAGATCGATCGCAAGAACCAGGAGCGCATGGTGATGGTCAGCGCCGAGCCTGAGATTCCGCTCAGCGAAGCGGTGAAGGCCGTGACCGCGCGCCTGCCCGAAATCAATCGTCCGCAGGGGTTCTCGATCGGGTTTGGCGCCGAAGTGGAACAGCAGGCCAAGACGTTCAACGAGCTGCGTCTCGTCCTGATTCTGGCGCTCATCCTCGTCTACGCCGTCATGGCGTCGCAGTACGAGTCGCTGCGCGATCCGTTCATCATCATGTTCTCGGTGCCGACCGCCGCCATCGGCGTCGTGCTGGCGCTCTATCTCACCAACACGTCGTTCAACCTTCAGGCGTATCTCGGCGTCATCATGCTGGGCGGCATCGTCGTGAGCAACGCGATTCTGCTGGTGGACTACACGAACATCCTGCGGCGGCGCGACGGCATGGAGCTGCGCCAAGCCGTCGAGGTGGCGGGGCGCACGCGCCTGCGGCCCATTCTGATGACGTCGCTGGCCACGATGCTCGGCCTCGTGCCGATGGCCCTCGGCTTCGGCGAAGGCAGCGAGCTGCAGGTGCCGCTCGCGCGCGTGGTCATCGGCGGGCTGCTGACCTCCACGTTCATCACGCTGGTGTTCGTGCCCACGGTTTACACCCTGTTTGAAGAGGGATGGGCCGGGCTTTGGAAGAAGCACCCGGCTCAGCAGGCTGCCCATTAAGCCCTGTCACAGAAGTTTCACAGGGGCGCGCTAAACAACGTTGGCGCGCCCAACGTCTTATACATACATAGATGCGAAAAACACTGCTCATCCTCGTCGCTGTCGCCCTCATCGGTGGGGGTGCCTACGCCTACTACCGGTATTCGCAGAAACCCGAGCCTCCGACGATTACCACGGCGCGCGTCACCCGCGGCGACCTCGCCGAGGCGGTGGGCGCCACCGGGGCCCTGCAGGCCGTCACCACGGTGCAGGTAGGCACGCAGGTGTCGGGCACAATCCAGGAGCTGAACGCGGATTTCAACTCGCTGGTCCGCAAGGGACAGGTGCTCGCGCGCCTCGATCCTTCGCTCATCCAGTCCCAGATTGAACAGGCGCGCGCCAACTTGATCCGCGCTGAAGCGGACCTCGAACGGCTCCGTGTGTCGCTCGATGACTCGAAAACGAAGTTCGCGCGCGCCAAGGAGCTGTCCGCGAAAAAGCTGATTGCCCAGACCGAGCTCGAAGCGGCCGAAGTCGCCGTGCGGTCGGCGGAGGCGCAGCTGCGATCGCAGCAGGCCGGGGTCACGCAGTCGCAAGCGTCGCTCAGACAGAATCAGGTGAACCTCGCGCATACCGTCATCGAGTCCCCCATCGACGGGCTCGTCATTTCGCGCAACGTCGACGTGGGACAGACCGTGGCGGCCAGCATGTCGGCGCCGACGCTCTTCGTTCTCGCGGCCGACCTCACGAAGATGCAGGTGCTGGCCAGCCTCGACGAATCCGATGTCGGCCGCATCCGGCCGGGACAGGCCGTGCGGTTCCGCGTGGATGCGTTTCCGACCGACGAATTCACGGGCAGCGTCACGCAGGTGCGCCTGCAGCCGACCACCGTGCAGAACGTCGTGACGTATCAGACCGTCATCGACGTGCCGAACCCCGGCTTGAAGCTCAAGCCCGGCATGACGGCGAACGTCAGCATCGAGATCGCACGGCGCGACAACGTGCTCCGCGTGCCCAACGGCGCGCTGCGGTTCCGGCCGACGGCCGAAACCTTCGCGGCGCTCGGACAGACGCCCCCTCCTGGTGGCGCGGGCGGCGGCCGACGCGGCGCCGGCGCAGGCCCTGAGACCCGTACTGCCCCACCGGCGACAACGCCGGCGGCGCAACCGGTGGCACAGCCGCGGCCGGCTGCTCAGCGGCCCGCGGCGCCACAGCGTCCGGCGACGCCGGAGCGTCCGGCGAGGCAGAGCGCTGAGCAGCGCGAGACACCGCAAGCGGCTCCGCAAGGTGAAGGCTCGGCGCCGGAGATGGGGCGCGGCGAGGGTGCCGGCGGCGGGCGCCGTGGCGGACGTGGAAACATGACCGAGCGCCTGGCCAGCATGACGCCCGAAGAGCGGGAGCGTTTCATGGAGCGCATGAAGGCGCGCGGCATCACGCCTCCGACAGACGGTCAGGCGGCTGCCGCACCGGCGGCTGGGGGCCGCGGTCAGGGCCCGCGCGAGCAAGGTCAGGCACAAGCGGCGCGGCCGGCGGCGGCACGACCGGCGGCGGCCCCCGCGGCGGCATCGAGTGCGACGACGTTCGACGCGCTGTTCGGACCACTGACGCAGACGGAATCCTTCGGACAGGTCTGGCTGAACAAGGACAACAAGCTCGAGCGCGTGCGCCTGCACCTCGGCATCACCGACGGTCAACAGACGGAGTTGATTCAGGCGCTGGACGGCGA
>CAYHHH010000068.1:0-23073 GCA_964356125.1 uncultured Bifidobacteriaceae bacterium
TGAACAGCCGGCTCGTGGTGTCGGATCCGTCGTTCAAGAAGATCGCCGAGCTGCTGCCGAAGGCCGCCGAGCAGATGACGCTGGCCGAAAAGCAGCTGCAGGCGCAAAAGCCCGATGGCGCGTTGCCGCCTGAGAACCTCGCGCTGCAGTTCCTGCAGCAGGCGGAAGAAGAGTTTGAACTGCAGGTGCAGACCGGACGCCAGGCCGGCGGTGGTGGCGGTGGCGCCGGGTCGATTGCCGAGGACCTGGCCGGCTTGTTCAAGCTTGAACTGGACAAGATGGCGAACCAGTACGAGACCAACCAGCAAGCTTCGTCTTCGCAGCAGGATCAGCAGATCGACGAGCTGGCCGAGAAGCTGAAGGAACTGGCGCGCCGGCAGGAACAGGAAATCGAGCGCCAGCGGCGCCAGGCGGCCGGCCAGTCGGCTGGCGGCGGCGGTGGCGATCTGCAGCGCGCGCTCGCGGAGCAGGCCGAAGAGGCCGCGCGGCAGCTGGAGAAGCTGTCGCGCGATCAGCAGCGGCAGGACCTCGCCGATACCGCGCGGCAATTGCGCAGCGCCGCCGAGTCGATGAAGCGTGCGGCGGCGAAGGGCGATCCGTCGGCGGGTGGGCAGGCGGCGGCCGCGGCTGAACGGCTGCGTGAAGCACAGCGCCAGCTGACCGGCAACCAGCAGGCCCGTGGCGAGCGCGACGTGCGTGATGCCCAGCGGCAGGCGGAAGAGATCGCCGAACAGCAGAAGGATATTGCCAACGACGCACGCGGCTTGCCGCAGGCTGGTCCCGATCGCCTGCAGCAGGCGCAGTTGCTGGGCCAGCGCAAGGACACGCTCGAAAATAGGGTCGCCGGCCTCGAGCAGCAGCTCGATCGCATGGTCGGCGAGCAGACCAAGGACTCGAAGGACACCGCGCGCAAGTTGTCGGAGGCCGCCAGCGGCATCCGCGACAACAAGGTGAAGGAGAAGATCCGCTACTCGAAGAGCCTGCTCGGCTCGGGTGCGCCCGAACAGTACGCGCGCAACTTCGAGGAAGAGATCGGCGCCAACATCGACGCGCTGCGCAACAAGCTGAACGACGCCGCCGGCACGGTGGGGCAGCAGGGCCGCGACAAGAGCACCGAGGCGCTCGACAAGGCGCGCGAGCTGGCGCGCGGCATGGATTCGCTGGGCCAGCGCATGGCGGAGCGCGCCCGCCAGCAGGCGGCAAACGGCCAGCAGGGCCAAGGACAAGGTGCCGAGGGTGCGAAGGGTGCCCAAGGTGCCGGCGGGCAACAAGGCCAGAGCGGCCAGCAAGGCCAGGGCGGTCAACAGGGGCAGGGCGGGCAGCAGGGCGGCAACCGCAATGCCGGCGGCCGCGAAGATCTCGGCGGCCGCGCGACGACGGGTGGCTTCGGCGATGGCGGGTGGAACCTTAGCGACCGCAGCCCGGGCCGCCTCTCGCCCGACGACATTCGCCAGTTCCGCGGCGAGGCCCGGCGCTGGGCGCAGGAAGGCCAGGCGCTGCGCAACATGCTGCGCGAGCAGAACATCGATCCGAAGCAACTCGACGAGATCATGAAGCGCCTGCGCGAGCTCGACTCCGACCGCGTCTACCAGGACGTGGCCGAACTCGAACGCCTGCAGACGTTCGTGGTCGAAGGCATGAAGCGCTTTGAGTACGGCCTGCGCCGTAAGGTGGGTGACGAAACCGACCGCGCGCTCGTCAATGGGTCAGACGAGGTGCCGGCCGAGTTCAAGGCGCTGGTCGAGGAATACTACCGGTCGCTGTCGAGGCAGAAGCCGCGTCAATGACTCTTCGACTAACGCTCAGAGTCATCCCGAGCGGAGTCGAGGGATGACCCGTGTCGCCTCGGCCCTCGTCGTTGCGATTCTGCTGGCGACATCGCTGGCTGAAGCGCAGCGCGGGTTCAGGGGCGGGCGCGGACGCTTTGGCAGCGAGTCGGGCGCGCCGCCCCGTTTTGCCACCGAGACCGACTTCGACGGCAAGTTCCACCTGTGCCGCCTGATGTACACGCAGGTGCGCCAGCAGAACCTGGGCATGGGCTGGGGCACCGACTATCCCTACGCCGAGATCAATCTGTCGATTCGTTTGTCTGAGCTGACCAAGACCACGGTGGCCTTCGACGGCGAGCGCAATCCCGTCAACCTCGTCGTGCGCCCGACCGACGAGGCGCTGTTTCAGTGCCCAATCGTGATCGCGTCGGATCCCGGCAGTGCCGGCTTTTCGGCGGCCGACGCCGATCGCCTGCGCGAGTATCTCGACAAGGGCGGGTTCCTCTGGGTGGACGACTTCTGGGGCAGCTACGCGTGGGACTCGTTTGCGAGTGAGATCGGCAAGGTGCTGCCGCCGGGCGAGTTTCCGATCAAGGACCTGACGCCTGACCACGCGATTTTCCGCACGCTGTTTCCCATTGCCAAGATTCCGCAGGTGCCGTCGATCAACTTCTGGCGTGGCAGCGGCGGCGAGACCTCGGAGATGGGACCCGACAGCGAAACGGCCCACATGGCCGCCATTACCGACCAGCAGGGCCGCATCATGGTGTTGATGACGCACAACACCGATATCGCCGACTCGTGGGAGCGCGAGGGCGAAGACCCGCGGTTCTTCTTCAACTTCTCCCCGAATGGGTACGCGGTCGGGCTCAACTCGGTGCTCTACGCGATGACGCACTGAGCCAATCTCCCCCCAAAGGCCTGCCAGACCCCCGCGCTCCGCTGTACGATGGACTGTTCGACCCTGTACAATGGGTAGAGGAGTACGCCGTGAGTGAGCCGGAAGTAGAAGATTTCGCCGCAATGTTCGAGGCGTCGGTCAAGACCAGGCGCTTCACGCGCGGCCAGGCCATCGAGGGCACGATCGTGGCGATTGGGCCCGATACCTCGCTCGTCAGCGTCGGCGGCAAGGGCGAGGCCGTGATCGAGACGGCGGACCTGAAGGATCACGAGAATGACCTCGAGTTCGCCGTGGGCGACCGCATCCAGGCGATCGTGGTCGGCACCACCGGCGGCATCACCCTGTCGCGCAAGGGCATCCGGGGTGCCGCGTCGCTGCTGCAGCTCGAACACGCCTACCAGGCGGGGCTGTCGGTCGAGGGCAAGGTCGAGCGCGAGGTGAAGGGCGGCTACGAAGTGCGCGTCGCCGGCCAGCGCGGGTTCTGCCCGTTCTCGCAGATCGACACCGTGCGCACCGCCGATTCGGCCCAGCATATTGGCCAGACCTACGCCTTCCGCATCATCGAGTTCAAGGACGGCGGCAAGAACCTGGTGGTGTCGCGGCGCGCGCTGCTCGAAGACGAGCAGAAGGCCGGCGCCGTCGAACTGCGCCAGTCGATCGCCGTTGGCGACACCGTGACTGGCCGCGTCGCCTCGGTGCGCGAGTTCGGCGCGTTCGTCGATCTTGGCGCAGGTGTGCAGGGACTGCTTCACGTCTCCGAGATGGGGTGGTCACGCGTCACCGACCCGTCATCGGTCGTGAAGGTCGGCGATGAGATCACCGTTCGCGTCTTGCGCATCGACAACGACGGCGAGCGGATCGCGCTCGGCTTGAAGCAGCTGATGGCGGATCCGTGGGTCGCCGCGGCGTCGAGCTACGAAGTGGGGCAGGTCAAGACCGGCCGCATCACGCGCATCGCCGACTTCGGTGCGTTCGTTGAACTGGAGCCAGGCGTCGAAGCGCTGGCGCACTTCTCAACCTTTGCCCCGACCGGCCGCGCCGATGCGTGGGCCAAGTCGATCGCGGTGGGGCAGACGGCGCCGTTCGAGGTGCTTGCGATTGATGTCGAGAAGAAGCGCATCGGCGTCGGCATGATTCAAGACGGCGCGGAAGTTCGCGACGGCAAGAGGGTCGACGAGGTGAAGGAGTACCGCGAACGCCAGGTCGCCCCACCCACCGGTGGCATGGGTTCGCTGGCCGACCAGCTCCGCGGCGCGTTGAAGAAAGACTAACCCCTGTAGGGCCGCACTTTAGTGCGGCCGGATTCGGTGGAGGCCACCCTCTAGGGTTGCCTGCATCGTCGGGCCGTTGACACTCGATAACATCAGCGAGATGATGACGGTCACCGCGGCGCTGGGCCGCGAGGCGGCGACCGCCGCCAACCAAGTCTGACCGCTTCGAAGCCGGCACCCGAAACCATGCGCGTTCAGGACCACGCCATCAACGATACGAACAGCGGCCTGAAGCCCATCCTCGATCATCTGCTGGCCGAGCGGGGCTTCGATTTCGCGGGCTCTCCCGCGGCGCTGCTGGCGCGGCGCATCGAGCTGCGCCGGAGCGCCACCCAGTGCCAGGACCTCGCCGACTATCGGAGCCACCTCGACCACCATCCCGGGGAGATGGACCAGCTCATCGCCACGCTGACCATCAACGTCAGCCAGTTCTTCCGCAACCCGCTGACCTTCGAGCTGCTGGCCGAGCGGCTCCTGCCCGACCTGCTCCGCGAGAAGGCGCGGCAGGCGAATGCCTCCCTCCGCGTCTGGTCCGCCGGTTGCGCCCGGGGCGAGGAGATCTACTCGGTGGCGATGCTCCTCGAAGACCTCGTCCGCAAGGAGAAGCTGACGCTGCCCCGGCATCTCTTCGCCACGGATATTGACGCCGCGGTCCTGCGGGACGCCGCCGCGGCCGTCTATCCGCGGGCCAGCGTCGAAAACGTCCGGCATCGCCACTTGAGCATGTACTTCCAGCCGGACGGGGACGGTTTCCGGGTGATCCCTGAAATCCGGCGGCAGGTGGACTTTTCGTTTTACGACATGTTGGATCGCCGGCATCGCGTACCGCCCGAGAGTGTCTTCGGCCATTTCGATCTGGTGCTCTGCCGCAACCTGCTCATCTACTTCAACGCTGACTATCAGGAAACCCTCTTGGCCAAGCTACACCAGGCGCTGTGCCCCAGGGGATGGCTTGTTTTGGGCGAGGCGGAAGCACCGCCGCCCGCGTATCGGCGGCAGTTCAAGCGGGTGGCTGAGTTCAGCACGATCTACCAGAAACAAACGTAGGATGCGGTGGCCCATGCAACTGAAGAACCTCAAAATCGGCACGCAGTTGCGCGTGACGCTGGGCTTGCTGCTGGTGCTGCTGCTGGCAGCTGGCGGCCTTTCCGGATGGCAGGTGAATCGGCTCTGGCAGAACACGGAACGGCTCTACCACAATTCACTCGGGGTGCGCCGCGCCATCGGAGATCTCCGCGCGTCCGCGCTGACGGTGCGCATCGAGTTCTCCAACTTCATCCTGGCGCCCGATGAGGAGGAGCGAAACCGCGCCCGGCTCAACGCGGCGGCCGCCGCGGCGGACATCGAGCGGCAGTTCGCGATCCTGTATGGGCGCTATCGGGGGGCGTCCTCAGACCTGGACGAAGCGCGGGAGAGCTATGCGCGCTGGTGGGCGGCGCAGGCGGAAATCTATCAATGGGTGCTGGCCGAACGGCGCGACGAAGCCCTGCGGCGCAGCGACGACACCGGCGACATCGGCCGGCTGCGCGGGCAGTTCCTCGACCGCCTCGTCGCGATCAACCGCACGTCGTTCCGCCTGACGGACGAGGCTTTCCTCGATGCCGAGGCACAGAGGGACGCGCAATACCGAACGACGCTGGTGCTGGGCGTGGCCGCTCTCTTGTTCAGCCTGGCGGCCATCTGGCTGCTGCTGAAACACATACTCGGACCGCTGCGGGCCTTGTCCGGCACGGTCGACGCGTTCCGCCGCGGCGAGCACAGCGTGCGTTGCGGCTACGTCTCCGCCAACGAGTTCGGCGTACTTTCGGCGGCCTTCAACGAGATGGTGACCACGCTGGAGACGCAGGAACAGATCAACGACCAGGCCGCGCAGCTCGCCGGCGTGATGCTGCGGGAATCGGAGGCGCACACCTTCTGCCTGGAGGTGCTTAAGGCACTGATCGAGCACACCGGTTCGCAGGTCGGCGCCATCTATCTGCTGAACGAGGCCAAAACCGACTTCGAGTGTTTCGAATCCATCGGCCTGACGGCGGGCCGGGGCACGGCCTTTTCCGCCGCCACGCGCGAGGGGGAATTCGGCCTGGCGCTGGCCACCGGCCGCCTGCAACGCGTCACCGAGATTCCTGCCGACACGCCGTTCACCTTCGCCGCGGTGAGCGGCACGTACCGGCCCCGGGAAATCCTCACCCTGCCGCTGGCCGCCGGGGGAGAGACGGTGGCCGTCATCTCGCTGGCGAGTGTGCGCGGATACACCCCGGAGGCCCTCCGCTTGCTGGAGGTCGTGGCGGGCACGACCGCCGCCCGCACGAACGGCGTGCTGGCCTACCGGCAGATCCGGCAGTTGGCGGAGCGCCTCGAGACGCAGAACACCGAACTGTCGGCGCAGCAGCAGGAGTTGGCCGCGCAATCCGAGGAACTCCGGCAACAGACGGAGGAATTGCAGGAGCAGAACGTCGAGCTCGAGCGCCAGCGGCTGGCGGTGGAAGAGGCCAGCCGGCTCAAGAGCGCCTTCCTCTCGAACATGAGCCACGAACTCCGCACCCCGCTCAACTCCATCCTGGCCCTTTCCCGCGTGCTCACCATGCAGGCCCGGCCCAAGTTGAGCGACGAAGAGGCCGGCTACCTCGAAATCATCGAGCGCAACGGGAAAAACCTGCTCGCGCTGATCAACGACATCCTCGACCTGGCCAAGGTCGAGGCGGGCCGGTTGGACCTCCACCCGCGCCCGTTCTCCCTGGCCCACACGATCGAGAACCTCACGGAGAGCCTCACTCCCCTGGCCGCCCAAAAGAGCCTTGAACTTGTGGCGGACATTCCCGCGGACCTCCCGCCGTTGGAAAGCGACGAAACCCGGGTCACGCAGATCCTGCAAAACCTGTTGGCCAACGCCCTCAAGTTCACCGACGCCGGCCGCGTGACCGTGGCGGCCCACACCGACGGGCCGAACGTCTCGGTGCGCATCACGGACACCGGCATCGGCATTCCCGAGGAGGCGCTGGACTACATCTTCGAGGAGTTCCGGCAGGTGGACGGTTCGACCGCGCGCCGGCATGAAGGCACGGGCCTGGGCCTGGCCATCACCCGCAAAATGCTCCAACTGCTGGGCGGCGACATCGCCGTGACCAGCGCCGTGGGTGCGGGGTCCACCTTCACCGTCACCCTGCCGCTGGCCTGGCCCGCGGCCGCGCCCGCCGCGGAATCCGGCAGCCCCGAACGCCCCCCGGAGAGCGGCGCGACGAACGCGCCGGCCCGCCCGATTGAAACCGAAACCGGTCCCGCCGCGCCGCGCCGCATCTTGTTGGTCGAGGACAACGAGGCGGCCGTCATCCAGGTCAAGGCGGTCCTCGAAGGCGCGCGTTACCGGGTGACCGTGGCGCGGGACGGACAAGCCGCGTGCGATTCCATCGCCCACGCCATTCCGGACGGGATCGTTCTCGATTTGATGATGCCGGGGATGGATGGTTTCGCGGTGCTGGGGCGGATGCGGAGCACGCCCGCCACGGCCACCATCCCGGTGCTCATTCTCACCGCCAAGGACCTGACGCCGGGAGACCTGCAACGGATTCACGCCAACCATGTCCAGCAACTGGTGCAGAAGGGGGACGTGGACCACGACATCCTGCTGTCCAAGGTCGCGGCGCTCTTCACGCCCGCGCCCGCCCCCGCGGCCGGCCCGCCGCGCATCCTCGTTGTGGAAGACAATCCCGACAACCTGGCGACGGCCAAGGCGGTGCTGCAAGACCGCTACCGGATGCTCGAGGCGACCGACGGCGAAGCCGGCCTGCGCCTCGCCGCCGAAGCCCGGCCGGACCTGATCCTGCTCGACATGGCCCTGCCGAAACTGGACGGCTTCGCCGTCGTGCGGGCGCTCAAGCGCGATGCCGCCTTGCGGCATATCCCGGTCATCGCCCTCACCGCCCAGGTGATGAAAGGCGACCGGGAAAAGATCCTGGCCGCGGGCTGCGACGATTACCTCCCCAAGCCGCTCGACCCGGAGGCCCTGCGGAAAACGGTGGCGGATTGGCTGAACAGGACCGCGAGATTTTATGCCCACGATTCTGGCGATTGACGACCGCAACGACAACCTGATCGCCCTCACCGCCCTGTTGCGGAACCTGCTCCCCGGCACGACCGTGCTGACCGCCCTGTCCGGACCGGAAGGGATCGAAACAGCGCGCGCCGGGCAGCCGGACGCCATCGTGCTGGACATCATCATGCCCGGGATGGACGGGTATGAAACCTGCCGGCTGCTGCAAGCCGACGAGCGCACGCGGCACATCCCGGTCATCATGGTGACCGCCATCCGCACGGACTCTGACAGCCGGGTCAAGGGACTTGAATTCGGGGCCAACGCATTCCTCTCCAAGCCGATTGACGGGCCTGAGTTGGTTTCCCAAGTCAAGGTGGCTTTTCGGATCAAAGACGCAGAGGACGCCCTGCGGCGGGAGCGGGATTCCCTCGAACGCACCGTGGCGGAGCGCACCGCCGCGCTGCAAGAGAGCCAGGCAATGCTCGAGGCCGCGGGACGGATCGCGCGGTTCGGCGGATGGAGCGTGGACCTGACCGCGACGCCGCACCGGGTAGCTTGGAGCGATGAAGTGGCGCTCATCCACGAAATGCCGCCGGGCCACTCGCCGACCGTCGAGGAGGGCATCGCCTTCTATGCCCCGGAATCGCGCGAGCGCATCGCCCGGGTCTTCGGCGACTGTGTCCGCGACGGCACCCCCTACGATGAAGAGATGGAGATCATAACGGCCCGGGGCCGCCGCGTCTGGGTGCGGGCCCTCGGCGTGGCGCAGCGCGACGCCTCCGGGGCCATTGTCAAGGTCGTCGGCGCTTTTCAGGACATCACCGAGCGCAAACAACTGGAGTCCCAGTTCCTGCGCGCGCAACGGATGGAGGGCATCGGCTCGCTGGCGAACGGCATCGCCCACGACTTGAACAACATCCTGGCGCCGATTCTCATGATCGGACCGCTCCTGCGCGAGACGGTCACGGACCCGGACAGTGTGCAATTGCTCAATACCATCGAGGGTTGCGCGCAGCGCGCGGCGGACATCATCAAGCAACTCCTCGCGTTCGCCAGAGGCAAGCCGGAGACGCGCGCGCCGCTGCCGGTGCGCCATCTCCTCAACGAATTGGTCAGGTTCATGGGGGAGACCTTTCCCCGCAACCTCGAGGTGCGCGTGGAGTCTCCCGACGCCCTCTGGCCCATCCTGGGCGACGCCACGCAGATTCATCAGACGTTCATGAATCTCCTTGTCAACGCCCGCGACGCCATGCCCGACGGCGGCACGCTCCTCCTGGCGGCGCGCAAGGAAACCCTGGACCCCGCCGCCGCGGCCCGGACGCCGGATGCCAAACCCGGCCCCTACGTGTGCGTGAGCGTGGCCGACACCGGCACCGGCATCGCGCCCGAACACCTGGAGCGCATCTTCGATCCCTTCTTCACGACCAAGGAGATCGGCAAGGGCACGGGGCTGGGGTTGGCCACGGTGGTGGGCATCGTGCGCGGACACGGCGGTTTCGTGCGCGTGAACAGCCGCGTGGGCGAAGGCACGCGGATCGAGGTGTGTTTTCCAGCCGCGCCCGAGGCCTCGGCCCCGGCCCCGGTTCGTTCCGCCGCTTTGGCGCCGCCCGCCCGGGGTGAACTGGTGCTGGTGGTGGATGACGAACCCAATGTGTGCCGCCTCGTCCAGCGCGTGCTGGAGAGACACGGCTACCGGGTCCTCCCCGCCGCCAATGGCGGCGAAGCCCTGACCCTCCTCACGCGGCACCGCGCGGAAGTCCGGGCCGTCGTCACCGACCTGATGATGCCCGGCATGCAAGGGCCGACGCTGATTCAAGCCCTGCGGCGGCTGGACCCGGGCCTCCCGATTATCGCCATGACCGGGCTGATCGAGCCGGCGAAGACGCGGGAATTGGAATCACTCGGGCTGGCGGCAATGCTGCCGAAACCCTTCGACCCGGACGACCTGCTGCGCGCCTTGCACCGGGCGGTGCTGCCCGCGGATGGACCACCGCCCACTGCGCCCGTCTGATGGCCTGGAAGACGCCACCTTCGCAGGACAGAGCACCGTAGCCTTGGCGAAGGTGGGAGTGAGGGCGGATGGTGGGCGGCCTGTGCGTCAGGCAACCGCAAAGAAGCGGTTGCTTCCACCCTCACTGTGGCACCGGCACCTGGTACTCACCCTTAGGCACCCCAGGCACCGTACGCACCCTGGGCACCTATTGAGGCGAAGCCCTAATGGATCACCCCAGCATCGCCTGGGGTGTTCTTCAGCAGCGCCTTCATCTCCAGCAATTCGATCATCGACCGGCAGCGGGCGAGGGGGCCCAGGCGCTCCAGTAGGGCCTGCTTCTCCAGCGGATCGAAATCCAGGTACTGCGCCAGCGCGTTGATCAGGTCATCGTCTGGCATGTTCTGCGGCAGCCGGCTCTCCATGGTCCCATCGAACAACGGCTCCAGCAGGGCCTCGAGCCGGTGGCGCGCGTCCTTCAGGGGGTGGCGGTCGCTCTTGGCGACGGTCTCGTCGAGGGGCGAGATCAGGGCGCGGCGATAGAGCTGGCCGAGGGCCGGATCTTCCTCGCCCAGGATGGTGAACTTCTCAATGCCACGCAGCACCAGGTTGAACCGTCCGTCGTCCAGTTTCTCGGCGTGCGTAATCAGCCCTGTGCAGCCGGTGCCGTAGACCGGCGGGCGGCCCTCGTAATCCGCGTCGTTCCCCGGCCGTAGCAGCACCATGCCAATCAGGCGATCGCCGGCCAGCGCGTCGGCGGTCATCTGCCGGTAGCGGGGCTCGAAGATGTGGAGGGGCAGAAAGACGTTCGGGAACAGAACGACGGTCGGCAGCGGGAAGATTGGTAGGGACGTCGGGAACATCAGTGAATCGTCTTGGTTTTCTTGTCCATGTAGTCCATCAGGACGTACTCGCCCAAGGTGTAGGGCGTCGTGAAGTAGGCCTTGCCGCGGCACATCTGGGCGACGCGGCGAACGAACGCCACCAGGTCGTAATCGCGCGCCAGCATAAAGGTGTTGATCATGATCCCCGCTTTGGCGCATGCGGACACTTCGGACAGCGTCTCGCCGATCACGAACGGGTCGAGACCGAACGGGTTCTTGTAGATGCTGCCGTCCGGCTGGGTCAGCGCCGACGGCTTGCCGTCGGTGATCATGATGATCTGCCGCATGTCCTTGCGCTGTCGTTCGAGGATGCGGCGGGCGACGCGCAGGCCCTCGCGGGTGTTGGTGTAGTACGGGCCGACCCGGACGCGGCCCAGTTCGCGCAGCGGGATCTCCTCGGCGCTGTCGTGAAACAGGACGGCGTGCAGGGTGTCGCCGGGATACTGCGTGCGGATGAGATGCGACAGCGCCATGGCCACGCGCTTGGCCGGCGTGAAGCGGTCCTCGCCGTAGAGGATCATGCTGTGGCTGCAGTCGAGCATCAGCACCGTGGCACACGAGCTTTGATACTCGCCCTGCGCGACCATCAGGTCGGAGTAATCGATATCGATCCCCGAAGTACGGAGGGCCGGGGCTTTGGCCCCGGCCGCCCCAGCCCCGGCCGCTTCGTCGGCCGCAGCTTCCTCGGCGTTTCGCTGGACGGCGTTCAAAATCGTTGCCGTGGCGTCGATGTTCATGACGTCGCCGAACTCGTACGGCTTCGGCGCGCCGCTGGTCTCGATGCCGGTGGAGAGGTCGCGCGTGTCGTGACGGCCGGTGCTGCTGTGGCCGGATGAGCCGAGCAGGTCGCGCAGCGCGCGATAGCCGAGGAAATCGAGCGCCTTGTCGGTGACCTCGAACTTCACCTCGCCCGGCTCGCCCTCACCGGGACCGCCACCCTGCGCCCGCCGCGCCTTCTCGGGATCCAGGTCGGGTGGTGACGTGATGTACCCAGATTCCTTCATGCGCTCGATGATCTGCTGGATCAGTTGCTCCAGCTGCTCGCGCATCTGCTCCTGGGTGCCCTCCGCCTGGTCGCCAAACAACTTCTCGAGCGTGTCTTCGGGCAGCACACCGCCGTTGAACAGCGCCTCGAGAATCGCGTCATGCAGCGCCTGCATGGTGCGATCGCGGTCGTCGCCGGTATCGCGCGGGTTCCCAAACCCGCTCGACATCAGCAGGTCCGACAGCTTCGACATGAGTTCGTCCATGTCGAGGTCGTCGAGCAGGTTGGGGACGTACTTCGTGTATTTGTATTTCATGGTCTAAAGCGACGGCTAAAGCCGTCGCTCTCCGGGCGTCCGGAGGACGATGGCGATGGCGACGGTGTCCGGAGGGCGATGGCGACGGTGTCCGGAGGGCGATGGCGATGGCGACGGTGTCCGGAGGGCGATGGCGCCTTTGTCCGGAGGGCGATGGCTTTAGCCATCGCCTAGTTGTAATACCTCTTTTTCTTCTTCCCCATCGGGCTGTCATCGTCCAAATCATCCGGGGTCAGCACCGGCGTTCGCGACTGCTGTTGAGGGCGCCGGACGGGTTCGGCTCCGAAGTAGCCGCGCTCGTCGCTGCGGCTGATCTTCTTCTGGGCGCACAGGCCCTCGAGGGCGAAGTCGATGCCGGCGGCCAGCACCGGGACGGGCGCGTCAGGGGGCGTCCCGACCAGGTGCGCCAGCTCGATCAAGCCTTGCACCTTTTTCGCCTGGGCGACCATCTCGGCCGACGAGGTGGTGTCCGACAGGCTCAGGGCGCCGCCGAGATCGAACCACTCGATCACTGGCTTGAGGTCGCTGTCGCGCACGTAACCGTCGAACACGTGCGAGACGGCCGAGCGGACCAGCTCGCGTGCCACCTGGTCGGCGCCCTTCAGCTCGCCTTCGTACTCCAGTTCGAACTTGCCGGTCATTGACGGCAACGCGGCGTAGATGTCGGTGACGCGCGCCACGGTTGGCATTTCGCCGGTCGCCAGGGCACGCCGCTCGGCATTCGACACGGTGGTCTCGAGCACGCTGATCGGCAGGCGCTGGCTGACGCCTGAACGCTTGTCCACCTTGCGCTCGCCGCGCGCCTGAAACGCCACTTCCTCGACCACCTCGCGCACGAAGCGCGGCACCTCGATCGTGCCGCCGCGCTCGACCCACGCCTCCTGCGACGTGATCTCGATCGCGTCGACGCGGTTCTGCGGGTAGTGCGTGCGAATCTCGGCGCCGATGCGGTCTTTGAGCGGCGTGATGATCTTGCCGCGCGCCGTGTAGTCCTCGGGATTGGCCGTGAACGCGATCAGCACGTCGAGCGGCAGGCGAATCGGGTAGCCCTTAATCTGGACGTCGCCTTCCTGCAGGATGTTGAACAGGCCGACCTGGATCTTGCCGGCCAGGTCCGGAAGCTCGTTGATGGCGAAGATGCCGCGGTTGGCGCGCGGCAGCAGGCCAAAGTGCATCGACAGCTCGCTGCCCAGCTGCAGACCGCCCTTGGCCGCCTTGATCGGGTCGATGTCGCCGATCATGTCGGCAATGGTCACGTCGGGCGTGGCCAGCTTCTCCACGTAGCGCACGTCGCGGTGCAGCCACCGGATGGGCATGTCGTCGCCCTCGGCCTTCACCTTGGCCTGGCCGTACGCCGACAGCGGCGCCATCGGGTCGTCGTTGATCTCGCTGCCCGGAATCACCGGCAGCCACTCGTCGAGCAACGTCGTGAGGGCGCGCAGGATGCGCGTCTTGGCCTGGCCGCGCAGGCCCAGCAGGATGAAGTGGTGCTTCGCCAGCACGGCGTTCACCAGCTGCGGCACGACGGTGTCGTCGTAGCCGATGATGCCGGGGAAGAGCGTCTCCTTGCGGCGGAGCCGGTCGGCCAGGTTCTCGCGCACTTCGTCGCGCACGGAACGGCGGCGCACGTCTCCGCGCGCGATGGCGGCTGTCAGTTGTCCCAGGGTGTCGATGCGTGGCGAAGACGGCATGTCGCTATTATGACTCGCGCGGCGGTCACGACGGTTCAGCCGCCGGTCCGCGCCGGCGCGGCGGATGGGCCCGCAGCGGCGGCAATTCGTACGGCACGCCCCTTCGCAGCACATCCATGGTCTGCAGCGTGGTCAGCGGATAAATCGTTCTGATGCCGTTTGGCGTCGGCCGATCGAATGGCTGGCCCAGCGTGAACCAGCCATCCTCGGTCACGACAAACGTGCCGGCGGTCCAGCCGACTTTGCGGCGGGCGGCCACGATCACGAAATCCACGCCAGACAGGTCGGCCCAGTCGCCGCCATAGCGGCGGTCGGGCTCGTCCGCACCCTCGGCCGCCAGGCGCTGGCGTTCAGTCGCGCGCGTGACCGCCGTGCCGCGCAGGCGGTGGGTCAGCGCGTCGACGCCGGTGAGAATGGGGTCCCCGAACGGCTCGTCGATCCAGCCGGAGACGGCCCGCGCCAGTCCACTGAAGACCAGGTAGATCGAGAACAGCCCGCGCGGCGTAAAGAAGAGGTAGCCGAAATACCCGGCCATCATGTACGGGCTGGGGACGAAGAACGCCGACTCCATCACCTGCGCCATGTGCGCGAAGTAGCCGGTGATGCCCAGCGCACAACCCGCAAACAGGGTCACGAATCCGCCCAGGGTGGCGAACTGGCTGATGGGGAGGTCGATGGCGGCCCAGTACCGCCGCGGCACGGCGCCGGCGAGGATGGCGGCAACGGCATCAAGGGCGGAGCGCACGCCGCGAGTATACGAGGCGCGGCGCCGCATTGGGTGGCGCACCGCCCCCCTTTTCGCCCCCCTTTTCGTGGCGACAAACCTTTAGGTTTGTCGACCCTCATGCGAACATATCCCGGTGCGCGTGCCCGTGTTCGAGTCGCCCCGTCCCCTGGTGTTTGCTCACCGGGGCGGTGCGCGGCTGGCCCCCGAGAACACCATGGTGGCGCTCGACCACGGCCTGTCGTTCGGCGCCGACGGCCTCGAGCTCGACGTGCAGTTGTCGGCCGACGGCGTGCCAGTGGTCATCCACGACAAGACCCTCGATCGCACGACCGACCACGTCGGCCTCGTCCACAACTTCACCGCCGGCGAGTTGGCGCGGGTCGATGCCGGGTACCGCTTCGAGCGTGACGGTACCCACCCGTTCCGCGGCCAGGGCCACGGCGTGCCGGCCCTGGCGGCCGTGCTGGCCCGGCACCGCGACACCCGCGTCATCATCGAGATGAAGGGCGGCGAGCCCGAGCTGGCGCGCGCCGTGGCGCGCGAGGTGCGGGCCGCGGCCGCCGTGGATCGCGTGTGCGTCGGGTCGTTCCACCAGCGCTCGATCGTGACGCTGCGTGAAGAAGCCTCAGAAATCATGACCAGCGCGTCGCAACCCGAGGCGCGGTGGGCGCTGCATCGCTCGTGGGTGCGCTGGCCGTGGATTGGGCCGCGTCCCTACGTCGCGTTCCAGGTGCCCGAGCGCGCCGGGCGCCTGCGCGTGGTGACGCCCACCTTCATTGACCAGGTCCACGAGGAAGGGCAGGTGATCCAGGTGTGGGTCGTCAACGAGAAGGCCGACATCATCCGCCTGCTCGACTGGGGCGTTGACGGCGTGATCTCGGATCGTCCCGATGTCGCCGTCAAAGTGAATGCGGCGTGGTATAACGAGCGCCAAGCATCCGAATGAGTTTGATTCCGCCGACCCTCAACGATATTTACGCCGCGCGCGCGCGCCTCACGCCGCATCTGCAGCCGACGCCCTTGCTCAAGCACCCGCTGCTCGACGAAGCCACCGGCCTGTCGATTTGGGTGAAGCACGAGAATCACAATCCGACCTGTGCCTTCAAGGTCCGTGGCGGCCTGAACCTGGTCGGATCGCTGACCGCCGAGGAAAAGGCCTGCGGCATCGTCACCGCCAGCACCGGCAACCATGGCCAGTCGATCGGCCTGGCCTCGCGCCTCCACGGCGTGGCCTGCACGGTGTTCGTTCCGGTTGGCAACAATCCCGAGAAGAACGCCGCCATGCGGGCCTATGGCGCCACGGTGGAAGAGGGCGGCCGCGATTTCGACGAGGCACGCGAGAAGTGCGAGCAGCGGGCCGCCGACACGGGAGCCCGCTACGTGCACTCGGCGAACGAGCCGTTGCTGCTGGCCGGTGTCGGCACCTACGGCCTCGAGGTGTTCGAGCGCCTGCCCACCGCGGACGTCGTGCTGGTCCCGATCGGCGGCGGCTCTGGCGCCTGTGGCGTGATCACCGTGCGCAATGCCCTGGGCGCGAAGACCCGCATCATCGGCGTGGGCGCCGTGAACGCCTCGGCCGTGGAGCAATCGTGGCGCGGCCCGGCACGGGTGGTCGGGACGTCGGCGAACACGTTCGCCGAAGGCATGGCCACCCGCGTGACCTTCGACCTGACGTTCGG
This sequence comes from uncultured Bifidobacteriaceae bacterium, assembly GCA_964356125.1. Lineage (GTDB taxonomy): Bacteria > Acidobacteriota > Vicinamibacteria > Vicinamibacterales > JAMQPK01 > JAMQPK01. The sequence continues at coordinate 16,244 of CAYHHH010000068.1, forward strand.
CATCCTCAAGCAATACCTGGACGACTTCGTGTCGTTGACCGAAGACGAACTCGCGGCGGGCGTCCGCCTCGCGCTGCGGACCACGCATAACCTGGCGGAAGGGGCCGGCTCGGCGTCGCTCGCCGCGGCCATGAAGCTGAAGGATCAACTGCAGGGCCAGCGCGTGGTCTGCATCATGAGCGGCGGCAATCTCGATCAGGCCAAATTGAAGTGGGTCCTCGGGTGACCACCCTCGAGCGGATCGCCGAGTGGCAGGCCGTCGGGACGATCACCCAGGCACAGCACGACACCCTGGCCGCCCTGGTCCGCAAAGAACGGGTCTCGGTCTACGTCGAGCTGAGCGCGCTGCTCTACCTCGGCGTGCTGTCGTTTGTCGGCGGTCTCGGCTGGACCATGCGCGCGTATGTCGTCAACCTGGGCGACGCCGCCATCCTGTCGCTGCTGACGCTGATCGTCGCGGCCGCGTTCTGGTACTGCTTCGCCAAGGCCGAGCCGTACGCGAACACCGAGGTCGAATCCCCAAGCCTGGTGCTGGACTACGTCCTCTATCTCGGCTGTCTCGTGCTGTCGGCCGAAATCGGCTATCTCGAGTACCGCTTCGACATCTTCGCCAATTGGCATCACCACCTGCTGATCATCAGTGCGATCTTCGGCGGCCTGGCCTACCGATTCGACAACCGGTTCGTCTTGTCGTTGGCGCTCTCGTCACTGGCCGGCTGGCTCGGCATTCGCGTGTCCGGGCTGGAGGTGCTGGCCGCCGATCCGCTGCGCGCCACGGCGTTGATCTACGGCGGGTTCGTCGCCGGCCTCGGCACCTGGCTTTATCGACAAGGCATCAAGGTGCACTTCCTGGATGTCTACCTGCACCTGGCGGCCAACGTGGTGCTGGTGGCGCTGGCGTCGGGCCTTGACGAACCGGGCATGGGCCTGGCCTACCTCGGCGCATTGCTGGCACTGTGTGCCGCCGCCATCATGCTCGGCATCCGCTATCGAAAGTTCGCGTTTGTCACCTACGGCATCCTCTACGGTTACGGCGCCATCAGCTTCAAGCTTCTCGCGGTGCTGGGCGGACCGACGGCGATTTTCTTCTACGGTGTGATCACCGGCACGCTGGTGTTGATTGCCCTGGTGGCGCTGGCCCGGCGGTTCGGACGTGAAGAATGAGCGCCTACCACCTGGACGATGAGCGCGCGATTCGCACCGGGCGGCTGGTCGAAGACTGGACGACGTCAGGCTTGCTGACTGAGGAGCAGCGCACCATCCTGCTGCCGCAGCTCGCCGTCGAGTTGCGCCGGACGAACAGATTCCTGCGCCTCACGTTGTTTGTGTTCGGCGGGCTGATCCTGCAGTCGGTGCTGGGGCTGCTGGCGATCTTCATTGGCGGCATGGACGATGAGACGACGGCCGCCGTCTTGTGCCTGGCGGCTGGCGCGGCGTGCTTCTGGCTGGCGTCGCACCTGGTGCGCCGCTACAGTCTCTACCGATTCGGTGTCGAGGAAGCCGTGGCGTTGAGTGCGGTAGGGTTAAGCGCGGTCGGGGCGGCACTCTTGATTAGTGGCAGCGGCGACTGGCCCCTGATTGTCGGTCTGGCGACGGCGGTGGCCATGTTCACGGTCCTGTATGGGCGCTTCGGCTACGTCTATGCCGCGGTGTTCGCGCTGGTGGCTGCGGCCGCGTTGCCGTTTCAATTCCCCTCCACTGCGCTCGGGGCCAGCGGCGCCGAGGCGATCCAGCGCGCGCTCGCCATCGTCGTGCTGTCCGGCGCCGCCGCCGCGGCGCGCGTGGCTCGCGCCGAACTGGGCGACGAGTACCCCGGCGACGCGCTGGCGGTGATCGAGGCTGCCGCCTGGCTCGGCATCTACCTGCTGGTAAACCTCGTCATCTCGAGCGGGATCACCGCCCTGGATCGCCGCTCCACCTTCTTCTGGATCACCTACGCCGGCATCTGGATCCTGCCGGCCGCCGGGCTGTGGCTGGCGCTGCGCGGCCGCGAGCGGCCCCTGCTGTGGGTCAGCCTCGCCGCGGCCTTAGCAACGCTGCTGTCGAACAAGCAATACCTCGGATCGCCCCGCTACGAGTGGGATCCGATGGTGTTCGGCCTGCTGTTGATGGGGATTGCCATCGTGGTACGGCGCTGGCTGGCCTCGGGCGGGGGGGGGATCCGTCATGGCTACACCGCTTCGCGGCTGCTCGCCTCTGACAAATCGCAAATCGGCGGCTTGGCGATGGTATCGACCTTTCAGGCCGAGGTTCCCGTGGCGGACTCGGCGCCGGACGCCGATCCGTCCATTGGTGGCGGCGGCCGCTCGGGCGGCGCCGGCGCGGGCGGGTCGTTCTGACCGCGCGCGCGTGGCAGGCCGTCGGTCCGAATCAACCGGTCGACGGGTGAGGTAAGGTAAGGCGCATGCTGGGGCGATGGACAGGAGTGCTCGTGGTGGCCGCAGTGGCGCTCGCCGCGCTGGGGTATGGCTACTACGGCACCGAGTTGCGACAGATCCGCCGGGAACGGTATCAGGCGATTGCGGCGATTGGCACGCTCAAGGCCGAACAACTGCAGCTCTGGCGGCAGGCGCGTCTCGATCACGCCGCGGCGCTGTCGAAGGCGCCAAGCGTCGGCCGCGGCCTGGCCGCCCGCCAGCTGCGTGGTGACGCCGACGTGACCGCGGCCCGCGCCGTGATCGACACCGGCGTCCGCGCGTATGGCTATGCCGGCGCGTTCGCCGTCTGGCCCGACGGGCAGGCGGTGATTGCCACGGGAGGCCAGGCGGATGCCGTTCCTGGGAAATCGGCGGCCGTCTCAGCCGCGCTCATTGACGACCACGCGGTGATGGGCGATTTCTTCCGTGGTGGCGACGGCCGGGTTTACGTGGATACTGCGGCGGCGGTGCGCGACACCATTGGACAGCCGGTCGCGGTCGTCGTGCTCCGGACCGATGCCCAGGATACGCTGTTTCCGATGCTGCAGACGTGGCCGACGCCCAGCCCGACTGCGGAAACCGTGCTGGTCCAGCGCGACGGCGACGAGGTGGTGTTTCTCAACGAAATGCGCCATCGTTCGGGCACTGCGCTGGCCATTCGCGAGCCCATCACGCGAACGGAGATCGCAACCGTGAAGGCCGTGCTCGGCACGGAGGGGCCGACCGAAGGGATCGACTACCGCGGCGTCGCGGTGCTGGCCGACTTGCGGCCGGTGCCCAACTCCGACTGGTTTCTGGTCGCCAAGCTCGATGCCGACGAGGTCTGGGCCGAAGCGCGCTACCGCGCCGGGGTGGCCGTGATCCTTATCACGTTGATGATTCTCGGCGGCGCCGGCGGCGTCGCGGCCTTCTATCGGAAACGGCAGGCCGGCCAGTTCAGGGGACTCTACGAGTCGATGCGCGAGAACCAGCAGTTGCTGAGCGAGGCCGAGGCGGTGGGCCAGCTCGGCAGCTTCGTCTTCGACATCCGGGGCGACACCTTCACGAGCTCGGTCAACCTCGATCGCGTGCTCGGCATCGGTCCCGACCATCCCCGCACCGGCGCCAGCTGGCGCGAGGTCGTCCACCCGTCCGACCGTGACGAACTCGACGCCTACTTTCAGCGCACGGTCGCCGCCCGCGGCCACTTCGACCACCAGTACCGGATTGTCCACCCCGACAAGTCGGAGCACTGGGTGCACAGCCGCGCCCGCATCGACTACGCGGCGAACGGCACGCCGCAACGCATGGTCGGCGTCATCCAGGACATCAGCGGCGCCCGCGCCGCGGAACACAACCGCCTGGCCCAGGACCAGCGCTACCAGCGCCAGCGCAATGCCCTGATTCAGCTAGCCTCGAGCCCGCTCCCCACGGACGATGCCTCGTTGACCGAGGCGTTCTACCGGCTCACCGAAGTCGCCGCGCGTACTCTCGAAGTGGATCGCGTGAGCATCTGGCGCTTCAACGGCCAGCGCTCCGGCATTCACTGCCTCGACCTGTACGAGCGGACGGCTAATCGCCACTCGTCGCGCACCGAGATCTCCGCCACCGACAACCCCTCCTATTTCCAGGCGCTGCTCGAGGCCGACGTGCTGGCGGCGGACGATGCGCACCGCGATCCGCGGACGCGCGAGTTTTCGGCCGGCTACCTGGTGCCGCTCGGCGTCACGTCGATGATGGATGCCGTCATCCGCCTGGGGGGCGGCGTCGTCGGTGTGCTGTGTTGCGAGCATACCGGCCGGGTGCGGCGCTGGTCGCACGACGAGCAGACGTTCGCCGTGGCGCTCGCGAATCTCGTCGCCATGTCGTTTACTGGATTAGAGTCGCGCCCGCGCCGGGTGGATTAACCCCCTCCGCTCCACCTGCATCCTCGTGGAGCTACGGCGAGGCAAGCTCGTGGCCGCCCGCGAAGGTTCTACTCGACGCGGACCCGGCCATCCGGCTCGATGAACGCCGTGTGGGTCGCGGCGCGGTCCAGGCGTCCGCCGAGGATTTCGTAGATGAAGTACTTGTTCATCGACGGATGCACGGCAAAGGTGATGCGGATGTCGCGCAGCACCGGCGCTTGAGCCGCCAGGCTGCGCGACCCCACCAGCATCGCGCGATACTCAGGAAACTTGAACGTGAGCCGCGATTGCTCGATGCGCATCGGTTGCCGCCAGACGACGGCCGCCAGCAGCACCGCGCCGGCCACCTGGGTGACCCTCGGCCACGGCAGCGCCGCGAGCGCGAGCGCGTATGCCAGCGCCATCGACATGGTCAGCGTGAGGAACCAGTAGCTGTCGTACGGGCGCGTCCAGGTCGCAAACAGCGCGACCGCCGTGGCGAGGCAACCAATCGAGACCGCGAGCAGGGGCAGGTCGCGGCGCCAGCGGGCCAGGATGATGGCGATGACGACGAGCGTCGGGAGCCGGAATGACCAGGTATCCATCTGCCGCACCAGCAGGTCGCCGGTGGTATTTGTCACCACCGAGTAACTCTTGACGATGTCCACTGACGAGGCCTGCGTGAAGCTCTCGATCACCATCGTCGGCGCGAGCGACGTCTCGGGGGCGCGGACCTGGGCGATCAGGTAGGGCACTTGCAGCATCGCGATCACGGCGACCGCCAGCGCGGCAACCTGGCCGGCGCGGCGCCACTGCCGCTTGACCAGAGGCATGGCGACCAGCACCGCGAGAATCGGGACGCCGACGAACGCGCCCGTTGAGTGCGCCTGCACCGCCAGCCACGCCGTGCCCGCCGTCACCGCCACGCGCCACCATGCCGGGTCCGTGCCGAGCGTGAGGACCAGGGCCATGGCGATCTTGGCCAGGGCCGCCGCCACCGGCGGATTCCAGATCGTGGCCGACAGTCCGACATCGAACGGCGCCGAGACGACCAGTAGCGACGTGGCCAGCGCCAGGGTGATCGGCAGGCGCGTCATGAGCACCCACAGCAGCCAGGTGTCGCCCACGCCCTGCAGCAGTGCGACGACAATGCCGCCGGTGTGCGGCAGGTTGCCGGTGACTGGGCCGATGACGACGCGGCCCAGCCAGAGCGCCCAGTAGTACACCGGCCCCAGCGTGCGACCGCCGGCGACGCTGGGGGGACCGGTCAGCGGCAGGTCGCGCCAACTGCCGAGCGCGATGGTCCAGTCGCGGATCTGATCGCCCAGCATCAGGAAGGTGCTGGTGATGTCGTAGGTGCGAATGAACAGGGCGTAGGCGAAGAAAAGGGCCGCGATGGCAATCCGCGCACGCGGCCCGATGGTCACGTGATGAATTCTACAGGAGGCGAGGGCCTCGGGCCCTCGTGGGGCTCGCGCCTCCGGCGCTCGTCGGGCTCGGGGCTTCGCCCCTCGTTGGGCTCACTTCGTTCGTGGGGCCCTACGAGACGCGAAGCGGGTGCCAGCGTTCGCAACTGATGATGGCGGACTGAACGACCGACAGAACAAGGGGACGATGACCTTGAGAATGGCTCATGTGTAGACGTTGCAACATGTTACAAGCCGTGGGCCGGGTCCCGCCGCTTTCCTTTGCCCCCCAAAGACCGCTAAAATGGTGCGGTTGTCCCAACGACGAGAATTTCGCTCCTAATCAGGAAGGTAACAGTCGGCCATGAGAAATACCGCTCCTAGCGACGCCACCCAGCTCGAGGCCCTCGAAACCAGGGAATGGCTTGATTCGCTGGACGACGTGATGAAGCACGGCGGTCCTGCCCGCGTGGGCGGCCTGCTTCGCGCGCTTGGCATTCATGCCCAGAAGTCGGGCGTCCGCCTTCCTTTCACGGCCAACACGCCGTACATCAACACCATCAACGCCGACGAGCAGGTGCCCTACCCGGGCAGCCGCGAGATCGAGCGCCGCATCAAGAGCCTGGTGCGCTGGAACGCCATGGCCATGGTGGTGCGCGCCAATCGCGTCGAAGACGGCATTGGCGGTCACATCTCCACGTTCGCTTCGTCGGCGACGCTCTACGAAGTGGCCTATAACCACTTCTTCCGCGGCCGCGAAGACGGCAACGAAGGCGACGTGGTGTTCTTCCAGGGTCACGGCGCGCCCGGCATCTACTCGCGCGCGTTTCTCGAGGGACGGCTCTCGAATGAGCAACTGGTGAACTTCCGCCGCGAGTTTGCGACGGGCGGTGGCCTGTCGTCGTACCCGCATCCGTGGCTGATGCCCGACTTCTGGGAATTCCCGACGGTGTCGATGGGCCTCGGCCCGATCATGGCCATCTACCAGGCGCGCTTCAATCGCTACCTGGAAGATCGCGGCCTGAAGCCGAAGACCGATGCCAAGGTGTGGGCGTTCCTGGGCGACGGCGAGACCGACGAGCCCGAATCGCTCGGCGCCATCACGCTCGCGTCGCGCGAGAAGCTCGACAACCTGATCTTCG